>JAZQGZ010000039.1:0-20694 GCA_045540255.1 Oscillospiraceae bacterium
ATTGGAGCGAGGCAATAAGATGTTACACACCAACTGCGGCTGATCAGTACGGTGCGTTCCGTGTGGGACCTTCATATCCGTTTAATCTTGACCGTGTGGCATCAATGCAGGCGGATCCCGATTCAGAGGATGGGCATCTTATATGCTCGCCAACTTATATGGAACAGCCGGGAAATAAGAACAAATCGTTCCTTGCTCTCCGACTTCCCGATGAAATAGAGTCGCTTGAAAAGATGCGAGATCTTGTTAAAGATGGACTTGATATTTTCGATGAGGCTTATACAGAAAACGAAAATTTTCTGTATCTTATAAATCTTGGTCACTATATGTACCATTATGTAATTACGGGAATTAATGCAAAGGGGTGGTATATGTTAAAGTGTGATGCCAAAGCCTCAAGAAACAGGGAAGAGCTTATTTCGATTTTGGACGAGATGGGCACACTTTTGCAAGACGAGAGAGAAAACGCCAAGGCGGCTATCAAGTATGTGAGGCGTGATTCACTTCTCGGCAGGTCGCCGTCAACGAAATATCTTGGCGACGAGTGGCATATCGAGTGGAAGCTGCGTCAGCTTGATTATGTAACAAAAGAGCTTGACAACTGGAAGGCTGCAGCGAGAAAATAATAAAATCGGAGCACTTCATTTTGAAGTGCTCCGTAATTGTTTATTATTAAGTATACAGAATATTCAGAAGCCTACTATGCTTGTAAATCGTTTGAAAGTGATGTGCGACAGCCTAAATTTTATTGTTATAATTATTATAAATATTTGTTCAGATATTATTTAAAGCGGCGCATTGCGCTCCTGTGACGGCAGACTGTAAATCTGTTGCCAGTGACTTCGGTGGTCCGAATCCACCCGCTCCCACCAACAAAAAGACCTTATCGAAAGATAGGGTCTTTTTGTTACTGTTTTTGGGGTGCGTTGTATGAAATGAGGTGTATTATGAACAGCTACGAAAGAAAACATTTGTACGACGTTGAAGAAAAATGTCCATTTTGCGGTGAAGAAACAGTCTTTATGTGCGAGGAATTTGATGCCGAGTTTTGTACAGAATGCGACAAGTGGCTTGAACCCAAATGCGGTGACCCGAGCTGTCCTTATTGTTCAAAAAGACCTGGAAAACCATCGGATATTGTATATTTCTGCTTATAGAAAATCTATTTCGCTAAGCATAGACAACAAAAATACCGTCTTGAAAAAGACGGTATTTTGATTGTACAAACAAAGCGGTTTTTGACATCATCAAAAACCGCTTTGCGATACTTCCCTATCCTGTTCCGTCAGTGGAGGGATACGATATCAGTCCTTCTTGCCGAAGCCGCCGAACAGTCCGCCGATCTTGTCAGCGATGCCATCGAAGCTTACCTTGGACTTTACGCCGTCGATAACGTTGTTTACAACATCGTCGGGGAGGTCAACGCCGATAACATCCTCTACAGCCTTGATAGGCTCGTTCTTGAACTTCTCTGCGAAGTTGGGGTCATTCTTGACCTTTTCTACGATCTCGTCGATTTTTGCTTTGATATCCATTATGAAGCACCTCTTTCATAAAAATTTGATAATAATAGTATAGCATATTTTCCGCCGTAATGCAAGTGTTGATATATGCTGCAAATTAAATCTGCGGCTTTATTCGATGCTGTTCTGTTCTTCCAGTATGGTTCTGAGTGCCTCGGCATATTGTGTCCTCAGTTCGGGTGGATCGAGTATCTGCACCTGTGTGCCGAATTTAAACAGCCAGCCGAAGAAGGGCATAGGGTGCTCGGTCTTGACCTGCACTCTTACGGTGAAATGCTCGTCCCCATCGGGGTGGAGGGAGATGCTTTTGCCGAAACGGTCAATCACTGCGTTTATAAGTCCGGGTTCACGTTTGAAGCGAAGCTTTACGGATTCGGACTCGCCGCTGAACATTGAAAAAGTGGAGTTCAGATAATCAGGCAGCTTAAACCCGTCGGGGAGAGGTTTTATTCTGACAGGACGAAGCTCTATATTATCCATACGGTCGATACGGAAATGTGATATGGTGTTGTATTTGGGGTAATAAGCCACGAGGTAGTAGTTCTCCTCGCTCCAAGTCAGGGCATAGGGTGAACAGGTGTAGAAGCCCTCGCGGTACTTTTTCTGCACATTAAGTCCGTAATCGAAATAGCGGAATTTTATCTGTGATTTTTCTGCAATCGCACGGTGTATTACGTCTATATTAATATAGATGCGCTCGTTCATGGACTTAACACGGTCTGCCACGAAAACCTGACGCTGCATTTGCTTTGCTTCGTATTTACTTGTCAGACTACCAAGCTTTTTCAGCAGTTCGTTTGATTTTTTCTCTGTAAGAAAACGCGAGGATGATACAGCATCCGCAAGCAGTTTAAGCTCGGGAAGCTCGAAATCGCGGCTGGCAACATAATAATAAGCGTGTTTGCCCTTTGCTGAGATTATATCCATGCCGTAGGAGCGCAGCGCTTCGATGTCCTCGTATAACGCTTTGCGTGCCGCGGATATTCCACAGCGATCCAGATGTTCGATTATCTCGGGCATGGTTATGCTGTGTTCCTCGTCAGTGTGCTCCAGCAATATCTTGTAGAGATACAGTATTTTCAGTCGCTGATTGGATGTCTTGAAGCTGTCGGACATGATCGGATC
The DNA here is from genome assembly GCA_045540255.1 of Oscillospiraceae bacterium. Taxonomy (GTDB): domain Bacteria; phylum Bacillota; class Clostridia; order Oscillospirales; family Ruminococcaceae; genus CAG-115. The sequence goes on from JAZQGZ010000039.1 coordinate 2,649, forward strand.
CTCCTGTTGTTATTTGAAATATGCGCCTATATCCTGCACCGCACGCGGATTATAGGGTGGGAAAGCGAAGTTTTTTACCTTGCTGTCGGTCTGCTGCATATTCGTCAATGCTTCGTTTATCTTTGCCATTTCGGTCTTGACCGCAAGTCGCTCGCGTTCGATCTCCTGCAGCATTTTAAATACTTTGTAACCTTGACAGGCGTTCAGTTTTGTGTTTTCGTCCCTTATATAGTGTCGTATATCAAGTATCACGCGGTCGCAGTAGGAGAGCTTTTCTGCAAGCATACCCTGTACATGGCTGTATTCGCTTTGTAGCTGTGAGGTGATACGGCTGATATCGAAAGATATGTCGCGATAGGACTGTGGCGGCATTGTGATGGAAGAAGATGTATAGTTTGAATTGTGCTGTTTCGTGCCAACGCTTACAGAGGCTAGCGGGACTGCATGATATTGGTCACGCACGTCCTTGCGTATGTTGGTGTTTATATAGTTGTCCGCACTGCATGCCGAGTAGACAGTTGCTTTGTCTATATCTGTTGTCAGTGTAGGAATGCCGTTTTCTATGCGCACATAATATCTGTCTTTCATTATTACTGTCATAACTGTCCTCCTTGTACTGTTGGATCGTCTTTACATTGATTATACAGCATACGATGTTTCGATTTCAGGACAATTACTGCTTTGTTTTATTATACAATGATTTCCAGATAAAATCAAGCATCGGGTGAAAAAAGTTTTTTGCGATATTGCTTTAATTGTCCCGAAAACGATACAGGTAGTGTGCTAAAATAAGATCACAGGGACAGACAAAAGCCCCGATGAAAAAATAAAAACCGACAGAAACGGGGGAGGCATATATGTTATTCTTAATATGGATCTTACTTTATATTGCGTTTGGCATAGCGGAGGATATGAAAAACAATGCGGCAACAGAGATTGTGGTGGAACCTGACAGCTATGATGTGCCGGAGATGTACGCTGTATATGATGACATGGCGGCTTGACGGATAATGTTAATTGTCCTGAAAACGAAACAGGACTTGTTGTAAAATGATAACAGAAAGCAAACGGCAGATCCGTTAATAATGATTTGATATGGGCGTAGCCCGGGAGGTAATTATGTTTTTATTCTGGTTATTACTTTTACTCGCCGTTGGTATCGCAGAAGAGGCAAAGGATTCTTACGATGCTTATAAGTATCATCAGACACCTGAGTATCAGAGGGAGCTCAATCGTTTCAGACGATGATATCGGCAAAATCTGGCATTTTCTTCAATTCCTTTCACCTTTCACTATGCAGAGGGCAGGCAGTATAAAAGCTGTCTGCCCTTTGTTTTGCCAATTTCAGGAAAGTGTTATTTTTTTAAATTTTGGTATTGCAATTTGCGGTTAATTGTGGTACAATTATTATGTCTAAATGTAATCATTCACGATTTCTATATAAAATTCTAGCGATTAGGGGAGATCTATCTATGACATTGAAACGAAGGATCACAGTTATTACAACGGCGTTATTGGTGATGGTTGCTGCGGCTGCTTTCATCATACCTGGTATTGCGGCTTCTGCACCGAAGTCTGTGGTCTATGGTGATCTGACCGTCACCTTTGATCAGGATTACGAAGCAGAGGTGCTTTCGGGACTGTATTATGAAAATAACGTACTTACGATAACTACGGCAGTTCCTGTTATACTCAGTGGTACATCTGTGTCTGACAAGGTCGTTGTAGGCGATGAGGCCGATATTACTCTGTCGGGGCTGAATATTGATGTTTCCGCTGTTGACGGGGCTTGTGCTTTTGCGATATCTGACGATCTTACCGATGATGTTGCCATTACACTTGCAGACGGAACAGAGAACATCCTCGCGAGCGGCGTGGGTTGTGCGGGACTTCAGAAAAACGTTACAGACACATCTTCCTGCGGCAGGCTGATGATAAACGGCGATGAGCTCAATACAGGTGTGCTTAAGGCGACAGGCGGCACAGCCGGTGCAGGTATCGGCGGCGGTGGCGGTAAGGATACTGCAGGAATCGTTATAAACGGTGGTGTTATCACTGCTGACGGAACAGGCGGTGCGGCAGGAATCGGTGGCGGTTCTGTCGGAAAGTGTGCTACTGTTGAGATCAACGGCGGTTCTATAATTGCCAACGGAAGCACCAGCACTGACTTTGCAGGTGCTGACGGCGCTGATATAGGCGATGGATTCGCTTACGACCAGGCACTGATGGCTGCGACAGACGGCGCAGAGGCTGCGCTTGTAAACTCTGACGGCAGAGCGGTCGTACTTTACCCCATAGCAACCAATGGCGAGGATGTTACCATCAACGGCGCTTCTTATGCTTCGGCGCATGACGGTGTGCAGACTATAAACCCCTATATAGCACAGGAATATAATGAGATACTGGTTGGAAGCAACGATCTTTCAGGCTTGTACGACCCTATCAATGGTTCGATCGCAGCTGTTCATTTTGAAGTTGACGGCGTAGATGTTGTTTACGGTACCGATTATACATACAAGCTTTATGCAGTGGATGACGGAAACGGCGGCAGCAAGCTGAACGGTATCCTGCACATACTGACCGATAAGCCTATGACGATCAGCGGTGTAGATTCGCTGGGCGACTCCACCGACCGTGACCGTATCTTTATCGAGCCTGTGGGCGCGAATGTTACGCTCGCAGGTCTTACCGTAGGTACTCTTACTTCTGTTGAGATTACAGACGGTGATTACACTTATGGTTGTGCTCCCGTTTCTGTCGGATTTATAAAGACCGGCGCATCTTATAGAGATAACGTTACGACCATTACTCTTGCGGACGGCTCCGAGAATATACTCAGAAGCGGAGACGGTTTCTCAGGTATTGAGAAGGGCGAGGCTACAGCACTCGTTATCGCCTGCGAAAGTTATGACACAGATGGTCATGTATGCGCATACAGCACCTGCGGTAAGCTTGTTGCTACAGGCGGCGAGAACGGCGCAGGTATCGGCGGTACAAACGGTGCTGACATCACGATCAATGGCGGATGCGTTATCGCAAACGGCGGCGAGAATGGTGCGGCTATCGGCGGCGGCAACGGCGTTGATGGCGAGGACATCGTTATTAACAATGCGATCGTTACAGCCCGCGGCGGTAAGGATGGCGCGGCTATCGGCGGCGGCAAGGACGGAACAGGCGCTGATATCGTAATCAACGGCGGTTCTGTTGATACAGCAGTGACATACAGCGACGATGCCATTCTTCCTGCAAAAATCGGCGGCGGTGTAAAAAATGGCATCGGTGGAACGGCTGTTACTCCCGCAAACAGCTACGGAGAAGCTGTATATCTGTATACGATAGAAAAAGACACAGGCACAGCTCCAACGATAAGCGGAATAGCACCGGATGCTTGCTACCCTGCACAGCACGGTGTAGACAGCGATACCAACGTATATGCATATCTGACAGGAACGCTGCACAATATTGAGGTCGGCAGCACTCTCAGCAGCATCGTATATGATACTACATCAGGAAACTGGGCCGAGCTTGGCACAGACTTTGAACTCTCCTGCGATCAGGAGCTTGTTTACGACACAGATTTCACCTATCCCAAGGGCGGAACCCTTACTATCAAGTCTACAAAGGCGATCACTATTTCCATGGGTGGGGTTGCATCTACCTCTGATGTTATCGCAATAAAAGAGGGCATAGATGCCAATATAACACTTAACGGCGTAAATATTACAGCGTCCGATGCTGCTGCACTTTCTGTTGCAGACGGCAGCACAGGCGATGTTATCATTACACTTACCGGTGATAATACCCTTACAGGCGGCGATGATCACGCAGGTATCGAAAAGAACGGTACAGGCAACGTCGGCACACTTACCATCACTGGCAGCGGCAGCCTTACTGCAAATGGCGGTGCAGGTGCGGCAGGTATCGGCGGTGGCAAGGGTAAGGCAACGGATTCTATCGAAATAAACAGTGGCACTGTTACTGCTAATGGTGGCTCTTTCGCAGCAGGTATCGGTGGCGGTAACGGCAACGGAAACGCTGAAGATATCACCATCGGCGGTGGTCAGGTCGTTGCCAACGGCATGGATAATGCTGCGGGCATCGGCGGCGGTAACGGCGGTTCTGCATCTAATATCACTATCAGCGGCGGTTCTGTTACGGCAGAGGGCGGCGAGCGCGGTGTTGCTATCGGCGCAGGCGCAGGCAAGACTTGCGGCAATATCGTTATTACCGGCGGTTCCGTAAAGGTTGCCGATAAGACCTTTACCTATGACGGAGATGACTATTCCGTTCCCGCTTTTGGCTCAGGCGTACTCAGCCAGGAGAATCAGTATATTGACGGTGTGGCTGTTGATCCTACTAACGGCAGCAGCAATGTTTACCTTATCGTGGTAGACAATCCCCGTGGCAGAAATGTCTTCATAAACGGCGAGGATCTTATGATCACACGTCACAACGCAGGCGATTCCAAGCTGTATATCTATCGTGCGGAAGAACTCGTGACAGTACAGTTCGGCAGTGTCGATGCTGAGTCCGATGCGGATACAGACAAGTACAGACTTTATGCGGATGAATATCTCCCTGTACCGGAGGCAAGTCAGTTCGATTTTGACGAGCCTGATAACACTGAGTATGATGGAGAGTCCAAGGAAGCAACAGTTACAGCAAACGATGCGGAGATCGGAGATATTACCGTCAACTATTACGATGAAGACGGAAATGAGCTCGATTCTGCGCCTTCCGCTGCGGGAACATACACTGTTAAGATCAATGTTGCAAAGAGCGATACTTATGCAGAAGCAGAGGATCTGACAGATGATTCCTGGACCTTCACTATCGGAAAGCAGAAGATAGCATTCCCCACCTACACGGTTGCTGAAAAAACCTATGACGGCACTGTTGGTGCAACAGTGAGCGATCTGGTATTTACCGATGCGGATGGTGATCAGTTGTTCACATCTGCTGACTATACTGTTACAGGCGAGTTTGTGAATGCCGACGCAGGTACAAACAAGAGAGTGACGGTTACGGTTACACTTAACGAAACAGAAAATACAAAGAACTATGTTCTTGCAAAGAGCACTGATACATACACTCAGGGTGTGATTACACCTGTAGACATCATGGTGTCCGATGCAGTGCTTGCCGACAAGACTTATGACGGTTCCGTGAACGGTACAGTAGAGTCTGTAGAGTTCAAGACTCTGGCCGGCAAGGTGATCGGTGTTACAGGTTACACTGCCGTTGCAGAGTATGTTGATGCAAGCGCAGGCACAAACCAGCGTGCAAAAGTAACTGTTACAGCAATCAACAACACAAATTTCGTGCTGGCTGAAGTGAACAACTCCTGTTATGCATTTGGTAACATAGCAAAGGCAGAGCTTAAAATAGTAGCCATAGACATCGAGGAAAAGATCTACGATGGCACTGCTAAGGCTGTGCTGACAGGTATCGTATTCAAGTACAACGGTAACGAAATGACCCTTACAGAGGGTGTTGACTATACTGCTGATGCTGTGTTTACCGATTACAATGCGGGCACAGGTAAGACAGTAAGTGTTACAGCTTCCCTGAAGCAGACCGCAGTGGCAGGTAACTTCACAGTAAATGGCGCAGTTGAGTTCAGAGGCTTTGAGATACTCAAGGCTGCCGCTCCCACAGTGCAGGATACAAATGCTTCCTTTGCATGGGGCGAAGTCGGAGAGCACAGTGTGACCATTCCTACGCTTCCCGATGACCTTGGCGAGGTGTATAATGTTTCAGCAAATATCACCGATGACGGGGATATCATCAGCGATGATGTAAGCGTTGAGGCAGACGGTGCAGTCGTATTCACTCTCAACGAAAATACCGTTGACAATATCGGAGATGTGGCTACTGTTGAGGTAGTTATCACAACACAGAACTATGAAAATATCACGGCACTTGTAAATATCGAGATCGCTGATAAGATCGTTCCTCAGGATCCCGAGTGCAAGATCACATTCATGCTTGCCAACGACGGCACATTCACAGCAGTTATTGAAAAGTATGACGGAGCTGAATACAAGTTCGGCGACGGTGAGTGGAGCACAGAGAATACAGCTCTCGGCTTCGGCTTTAATACTCCTGTAACAGGTTACATCCGCATTGTGGAAACAGATACTCACTACGCAAGTAATGAGATATCCACTACTACTTCTACACCCAAGGATGTTGTAATGACTCCTGCTATCGTGCCCGGAAATGTAACGCATTACTATGATTCGCTGACCGTTATCATTACCTGTGCGACCGAGGGTGCATCCATCTATTATACCACTGATGGATCCGAGCCCACCGTGAACAGCACATTGTATGAGGGTGAGTTTACCATCACCTCCGGTATGACAGTCAATGCGATCGCTGTACGTGACGGCATGAAAAAAAGTGAGATCGCTACTGCAACTTTCACAAGAGAGTATTACACAGTAAAGACTCCCGTGATCATACCTACCGGCGACAGCGTGTTCTATGATTCTCAGAAAGTAATTATCAGCTGTGCTACAAAGGGTGCGTCCATCTACTATACAACGGATGGCACAGAGCCTACTGTTAACAGCACACTGTATGTCGGCGAGTTTACAGTTACTTCTGACACAACGATAAATGCAATAGCTGTACGCGATGGCATGTTCGACAGTGAGATCGCTACTGCTACGCTCACAAGAGATTATTACACAGTAAAGACACCTGTGATCTCTCCTGCCGGAACTACCTATTACGGCGAGGTTCTTATCAGCATCACCTGCGCCACACCCGGTGCGACCATCTACTATACTACCGATGGTGCAGATCCCACTGATGAGCATTCTACCCGCAAGGTATATGAAGGTCCCTTTGAGATCAACCAGAGCATGACCGTAAAGGCTTATGCTGTGGCAGAAAACATGTACGACAGTGCAGTTGCCTCCGAGGTATACGAAAGAGATCACCATACAGTAAAGACACCTGTGATCTTCCCGTCGACAACAACTTATTATAACTCGCAGACAGTAGTTATCACTTGTGCTACCAAGGAAGCAACAATTCATTATACCACAGACGGAAGCGTTCCCACCGCAAAGAGCCCTGTTTATACAGGTCCCTTTGAGATCACTGCTACTACCATAGTCAAGGCTGTTGCGATCGCTGACGATATGTACGACAGTGCAGTGGTAACCGAGACACTTACAAGAGAGTTCTATACAGTTGAAACACCTGTTATCACTCCTGCTGATGGCTCGGATTATGTGATCTCGCAGACAGTGACGATTTCCTGTGCTACAGAGGGCGCTACTATCTACTATACGACAGATGGCACAATGCCCACAGCAAAGAGCACGAAGTATACAAAGCCCTTTACTATTTCAGCTACCACGACTGTAAAGGCGTATGCGGTAGCTAAGGAGATGTACGACAGTAAGGTTGCATCCGCTACTATCACAAGAAAGATAGTTCCTGCGGCAACGCCTGTCATCACACCCGCAGACGGATCTGTCTTTGCAGGTGCACAGACCGTGACTATTACCTGTGCAACACAGGATTCCACGATCTATTATACAACCAACGGCAGTGAGCCTACAGTAAAGAGCACAAAGTATACAGGTCCCTTTACTATCACAGGCACTACTACGATAAAGGCATTCGCTGTGTGCAAGAATCTGGACAACAGTGCAGTTGCAACAGCAAAGCTCACGAAGCAGGTGATAGCGACTGCCAAGACGGTAGCAGCTCCTACGTTTATGCCTGGAAGCGGCTCCGAATTCAGCAGCGTTGAATATGTTACTATCGATTGTGCTACTGAGGGCGCAACCATCTACTACACAACAGACGGAAGCATTCCTACTCCATCCAGCACAAAGTACACCAAAAATGTTACCGTTACCAAGACAACCACTATCAAGGCCATCGCGATCTGCGAAGGAATGAATGACAGTGCCGTATCTACAGCAAGATATGTAAAGTACACTTCAGGTGGAACAGGTGGTGGAACCGGTGGTTCGTCAGGTGGTACAGGCGGTTCGTCTACAGGCGGAGGCACCACAGGCGGAACTACAGGTGGCACAACAGGCACAAAGGTACCGTCTATCTACGGCAACAATATGTCCTGGACACAGATCGTTGATGCTATCAAGGCAAACTACAACGGACGTTCTGTTACAATAGAGCTGAACGGCAACCAGACAGTTCCCGACTATGTTATCGAGGCACTTGCAAAGGCTAAGTGTGTAGTAACATTCGAGGTGGACGGCACTACAGCATGGACCATAGATGGTGCTGATGTTACAACTGCCACAAAGGCAAATCTTCAGATCACTGATGTGGTACGTAATGATACCCAGAAGCTTGAGGGCGAAGTAGGCAGACAGTTCAAGATCAATAACGTGAATGCGCCCGCTAAGCTCAGCATCAACTTCAAGAAGAGCAATCAGTTCAAGTATGCCGACCTTTACAAGTGGAACGGCACAAAGTATGAGTATGTGTGCAGCGCAAAGCTCACTAAGGATGGCACCGCTACACTTCCCTATGTGGGAGGAACAGGCTACTACACTGTGATGATCAACAATAATCTCCATGGTGACGTAAACGGTGACGGTGTTGTAAATGTTCTTGACGCATCCGCTATTCTTATGAAGATAGCAGGCATAGCAATTCCCAAGAACCCCGAAGAAGTGGATTACAATGTTGACGGTAAGGATACTGTTGCAGATGCCACCGCAATATTGCAGATGCTCATCAGTTCGGAACGCTCTGAAATGTAAAATATCATAAAAAATACCCGCGATATGATTCGCGGGTATTTTGTCGTAATAAGCAGTTTAATAATACAGATGACGTATTATTTCTTCGCAATCTGCGGCATCCATGCCGCATCTTATTCTCGGGTCGTACAGAAGCTTAAGCAGTACAAGATCTGTTTCGGTCATATACTGTGGTGTGGCGAACTCCTGATAGATAACGCTGTCCGAGCGTAGTGCAGTGTCCTGGATTGGCCCCAGACCGTTGTACATCTCTTCAAGGATAACGGAGTTACGAAGATGCTGCCCGAGGTCTGAACGGATGCAGATTATGCTTTCTATTATCTCGTTGTTTTCGTTGAACCAGAAGGTGACGGCGCCGTCAAGCACATCCGTGGTAGCGATAGTACCCATGCGGTCGTTAAGCTCATCCTGGTCGCAGAAATATATGTTGAGGTTTGGCATACCCTCCTCGGCAGGATATATTCCCGGAAATCCCTCTATATCGTTTAGCTGTCCGCTTAATTCATGCAGTATGCGGATATCCTCGGAAGTATAATCGCCATGGACTTTGTATTCCAGAGGAGTGCACCATTTCTGCACCAGGCTGTCATCTCCGCCCTCGGAAAGCTCGCTGTCCAGACAGACTTCATTAAAGTATATGATCATCTCTTCAACTGAAATGCCTTGTATATACAGTTCAGAATGAAACTCTGCAGGAGCTTCGGTTTCCGGTATCGGTGTTTCTGTTTCGGTTGTGCTGTCAAAAGGTTCTTCTGAGGCAGTGGTTCGGATAAATCCTGAGAATATATTGTTGTGACCGGAGCCATTATCGTCATATTCGGATGTTTCTTCTATATGAGTTATCCCCTGCGAAGCACAGGCGGTGGTGTTCAATAATAAAAAAAGTGCAGCAACAAGACCGACGGATCTTTTCATGCCCTCATCTCCTTTATAAACGTGCAACTTTATTATACAGCAGTGTCACTCAATATGTCAAGAAAAAATCCCGAGGATAGCATTTCCTCGGGATCTGTTATCATTCTGCCTGTTCAAGTGCTTTTATGGCTGCAACTGCGTCCCAGTAGAAGTGCTCCTCGCCGATGCGCTCGCGGAAGCTGGCTCTGTCCATCATTTCGGACACGGCTTGCTGCACACCGCAGAAAGATATCTGAGTGCCGTTATCTTTGAAACGCTTATACAGATCCTCAAGCTCACTGAGCGAGATGTCGTCCGTAAGCGGCACGCCTCTCATTGAAAGGATTATCTGAGAAGCACCTGAAAGCTCGGACAGGGCCGAGATAAGCTTCTCCTGTGTGCCGAAAAACAGCGGTCCGGAAAGATATACTACCTTGAATTCCTCGTGATGATGCGATGCCACCTTGCCCTTAAGACGCTTTTCGTCAACGTCGCTTGTCACTACATTAAGCTCACAGCTCTTTACGATGAACACCAACATAGCAGCAACAACACCTATAACGATTGCTATAGTGAGATCGAATACTACGGTAGCGATCATAGTAATAACATACTGAAGTATAGAGGATTTGAACTTCTTACCGAATATGCTCTTGATAGCGTGCCATTCATTCATGCGGAACGCAGTGACCATCAGTACACCTGCAAGGGCAGAGAGGGGGATCCTGCTCATTACGCCGCCCAGTAGGAACATGGACAGGATAAGTACTACAGAGTGGAATATACTTACAAGTCTTGTCTGTCCGCCGGATTTGATAGCTACAGATGTTCTTGCGATTGCTGCAGTAGCGGGTACGCCGCCCAGAAGCGGGATGACCATATTGCCAACGCCCTGTGCGATAAGCTCGCGCTGGGCATCAAGGCGCTCGCCTTTCATCTTACCTGCGGATGCGCCGCAAAGCAGACTTTCGATCATGCCAAGTGCCGCAACAGATACTGCGGGCATGATAAGGCTTGTGATATTAGAGAAGTCAAATCCCTTCATTATGATGCTCTGTTCGGTAACAAGGCTGCTGGGGATAGCACCTACCTCTGCCACAACAGGCTCGGGGAAGCAGACCATATTTATTATGAGAGCTACGATGATTCCAACCAGCGAAGAGGGTACTACAGCGTTCCACTTTTTGGGGTATACGATCATGATGAGCATTACGATACCACCGAACATAACAGCCCACCAGTCGGGATTGAAAGCACCCTCGCCGTTGAAGTATGAGATTATCTTTGCGATAGCATTTTCACCCTTTGAGGTGGTGCCGAAGAAGTTATCTATCTGCCCCAGAGCGATGATTATCGCGATGCCCGAGGTAAATCCTGTGATAACAGGTGAGGGAAGATAGGAAACCAGCTTGCCGACCTTGCACAGCGCAGCAACTATAAGTATCACACCAGAGATAAAACCTGCGGTGAGCACTCCTGAAACTCCGTATTGTGCAGATACGGAAAGCAGTATGGCAGCCATAGCACCTGTAGGTCCAGATATCTGATAGGATGCGCCACCCAGTATGGCAATAACGATACCTGCAGCGATAGCTGTTATCATTCCCGCAGCCGCGTCAGCGCCCGAGCTTACGCCGAAAGCCAGCGCAAGGGGGAGGGCTACTGCTGCAACGGTAAGTCCTGCCATCATGTCCTTGACGAGCTTCTTGCCATTATAGCCACTGAACTCTGTTTTTAAGTCTGAAACATACTTTTTAATCATCTTTGACCTTCTTTTGCTTGGGGAGCGGACTCCCTTTTAATGTATAATATAAATTCACCACATATAATCATACTCCCGAAACCGCTGATTGTCAATCTGCGAGAGTTACATAGTTTTTTGGCTGAAACGGCTCTGTTTTGTGCGTTTTTTGCAAATGCAGCTTAATCGCAGCACAATATGGTGATTTTTTGAAAATTCTTTTATTTGTATTGCAAAAAACAATGAAATATGCTACAATATATAAGAAGCAGCATTATGCTGAATAAATAACCGAAAGGAGTAACCTACAATGGGATTTTTAGATGAACTGGTTTCCACCACCAAGAATGTTGCCGCAACAGCAGGCAAGAAGACTGATGAGGCTGTAAAGCTCTCCAAGCTGAAGCTGAAGAAGGCTCAGACCAATGCTGATATCAAGGGTAAGTACGAGAAGCTGGGCGAGATGGTATATGATATGGCTAAGGCCGGCGAAAAGGATAACGACGCATTTGATGCTGCCATCGCTGAGATCGATGCTCTGGTAGAAACACTGGAGGATATCGACAGACAGACCGATGAGCTGAATGGCACAGTTACCTGTGTAAGCTGTGGTGCCAAGACCAAGAACGATAACAGCTACTGCCCCAAGTGCGGTACAAAGCTGCCCGTTATTGAGGTAGTAAAAGAAGAGTCTCCTGCAGAGGAAGCTGCTCCCACTGAGGAGGCTAAGACAGAGGAATGATCTTTTGATCATCCTTGATAGTCTTTTGATACAGACAATTACAGAGCGACTTTTGGTATTATATCGGGAGTCGCTTTGTTTTTTATGAGCAGAGAAAAGCCTGAGAAGAGGTCTTGTTCTTCTCAGGCTTCGTTATTAATGATAATATCGGATGTTTATACCGGTGGAGAAGGCCGGTCTGTGAATTTGTAGCCATATCCACGTATCGCTATAATATTTTCAGCATATCTGCCTATCTTCTTTTTGATACGGTTTATGTGTACCGAAATGGTACGGGTATCAGCCAGTATCCTGCCCCATATACGGGAGGATATCTCGGTGCGACAGAACGCCTGATCAGGATGAGATATCAGCAGATACAGCAGTTCTATCTCTTTGGGAGCGAGTTCTATCTCATTGCCGTCCGCTATGACCCTGTAGTTGCGAATGTCAACGCTCAGCCCGAGATATGTCTGTTTTTCATCAGAGGGGATATCGCTCCCCTTATAACGGCGCAGAAGCGTGCTGACCTTAAGATACATCTGTGCGATGTCAAAAGGCTTTATTATTATATCATCCGCACCTAAACGCATGAATACCATACTGTCGATCTCGTCACAGGCAGATGCCGTGATTATGAGAGGAACATTTCGTCCGCCACGCAGTGATGCTATACACGCACCTGCATTTTCTTCCAGAAAGCTGTTCGAAAGTATTATCACATCGGCTTTTTCAGCCATACCAATTGTAACACCATCGACACGTGAGGCAAGAAACGTTTCCATTCCCTGCTTTGCGAGGTATTCTGCGACAAGACGGCGATTAAGCGCATCATCGTCTGCTATGAGTATCTTTCCGTATGGCATTTATCGATCATCCTCCTGCGCTTTTAGCGCACTATCACATTAAAATGAACGAGGTAACATCAAGGGCGATATATACATATCGCCCTTGTATTGATCCTGCTTTATCAGCCGAGAACGATCTCAACCTCGTGCTCGCCGCCGTCCATTACGGGAATGATGTTGCCGTCAACTGCCTTGCCGTCAACTGTCATGCTCTTAACGCCTGCGCAAACGTGGTCGGGGTTCTTTACTGTGATGTTATATACAGCACCTCTGAACAGTCTGGAAGCCTTGAAGCCATCCCACTCGTGAGGAATGGAGGGATCGATCATCAGACCGTCGTACTGGGGCTTAACACCGAGGATGTACTGGGAAACAGCTACGAAGTTCCATGCTGCTGTACCTGTCAGCCAGGAGTTCTTTGCCTCACCGTGACGCTTAGCGTCCTTACCTGCGATCATCTGAGCGTATACATAAGGCTCGGTTCTGTGCAGATCGGACTTCTCCTCGCGGAATGCGGGAGCGATCTTGCTGTAGTACTCGTAAGCCTTATCGCCGTGGCCTACTGCTGCCTCAGCACAGATGATCCATGCGTTGTTGTGGCAGAATACGCCTGCATTTTCCTTATAACCGCCGGGGTATGTGGAGATCTCACCGTACTCAACCTTGTATGTTGTAAATGCGGGGTTGTTGAGAACCATACCGTGATCGGAGTTGAGGTACTTGTCAATGCTCTCGAGAGTCTTGATATCGTAGCCCTTATCCTTGCCGAGGCCTGCGAGAACGCACCAGCCCTGAGGCTCGATGAAGATCTTGCCCTCTTCGCACTCGTTGGAGCCGACCTTGTTGCCGTTGTGGTCGTAAGCACGGATGAACCACTCGCCGTCGTAGCCGTACTTCTCTGTGATCTCACGCATCTTAGCGATCTCAGCCTCAGCTCTCTGAGCCTCAGCCTCGTCACCCTTCAGGCGGCACATAGCAGCGTACTCGGGAGCGATGAAGCAGAACATACCTGCGATCATTACGGACTCTGCGATCTGGCTGTAGAAAGGAGGCTCTGTGAACATCTCCTTGTTGTTGTATGTCTGGAAGGACTCGCCGGGCTTGTTGGAGAAGCAGGAGAGGTTCAGACAGTCGTTCCAGTCTGCACGACCGATGAGGGGCAGACCATGAGGACCAACCTTCTTAACAACGTGGTTGAATGCTCTCTTAACGTGGTCGAGCATTGTATCGGCAAGCTCAGCCTTGTTCTCGTAGGGAACCATCTCGTCGAGGATGGTGAGGTCGCCTGTTTCCTTAACGTAAGCGGAAACTGCGAGGATCATCCACAGCGGGTCGTCGTTGAAGTTGGAGCCAAGCTCGTGGTTACCCATCTTGGTAAGGGGCTGATACTGGTGGTATGCACCGCCGTCCTCCAGCATTGTAGCTGCGAGGTCGATAAGTCTTTCGCGTGCTCTCTCGGGGATCTGGTGAACGAAGCCGAGCAGATCCTGGTTGGAGTCACGGAAGCCCATGCCACGACCGATACCGCTCTCGAAGTAGGAAGCGGAACGGGACATATTGAATGTAACCATGCACTGATACTGGTTCCAGATGTTAACCATTCTGTTGAGCTTCTCATCGGGGGAGCTTACGCTGTACTGAGTGAGGAGCTTATCCCAATAGTTCTTCAGTGTGTCGAACAGCTTGTCAGCCTTTTCAACTGTATCGCACATGGAGATCATCTCCTGTGCCTTTACCTTATTAATAACGTTTGCGAGGGGCTTCTTGTTGCCGTGTCCGTCAACAGTGTAGCTTGCGAGGATGCCGTCGTAGTTGCCGCTCTTGTCGAACTTGTCCTCGAGGGGCATCTCAACGTAACCGAGGCAGAATACCAGATCCTTGGACTCGCCGGGGTTGAGCTCAATCTCTATGTAGTGAGAAGCGATGGGGGACCAGCCGTCAGCAACGGAGTTGTGAGCCTTGCCCTCAAATACTGCGTCGGGTCTGTCGAATCCGTTGTACAGACCGAGGAAGCTCTCTCTGTCGGTATCGAAGCCCTGTACGGGAGCGTTTACTGTGTAGAATGCGTAGTGGTCGCGGCGCTCCTTGTACTCTGTCTTGTGGTAGATTGTGGAGCCAACGATCTCGACTTCGCCTGTGTTGAAGTTTCTCTGGAAGTTTGTTGTATCGTCGTTAGCGTCCCAGAGGCACCACTCCAGGAAGCTGAACAGCTTGAGGCTCTTCTTCTCGGAGGATTCGTTTGTGATTGTAACCTTCTGGATCTCGCCGTTGAAATCCTGAGGAACGAAGAACTTTACAGTAGCCTTTACGTTGTTCTTTGTACCGCTGATGATGGTGTAACCCATACCGTGACGGCACTCGTAAGCGTCGAGCTCTGTCTTTACGGGAGACCAGCCGGGGTTCCATACTGTGTCGCCGTCCTTGAGGTAGAAATATCTGCCGCCCATGTCAACGGGAACGTTGTTGTAGCGGTAGCGTGTGATACGGCGCAGACGAGCATCCTTATAGAAGCTGTATCCGCCTGCGGTGTTGGAGATCAGAGAGAAGAAACCCTGTGTTCCGAGGTAGTTTATCCACGGATAGGGTGTGCGGGGAGAGGTAATGACGTATTCGCGGTTGGCGTCGTCAAAATAACCGAATTTCATTATAGACCGTCCTTCCTTGTGGCAACTTTGCGTTGTGCAAAGTTCGGGGAGCAAAGATTCCCCCACAAAAAAATAATATTCTATGGCATAGAAATGCCACTATGAATTAGTATACTATAAATCGCGATCAATTACAAGTGCTGAAAACGATATCATCATATTTTCAAGTGTGAATTTTACTTTAAAACCGAATTTTTATCATCTAATATAGTGATTTTTCACAAAAACCTAAGCAGCTATGGTTTTATTCGAGGTTTCTGACGTATGGATCACATGATCGATGTATCCTGAAATAGTGTTAGGAAAACTGCATATATTTCCCCACTCGAAATTGTTAAAAAATTCTCATAAAAATTCACTTTGCCTATTTACAAAATCAAAGAAGTGTGGTACAATATAAGGTGCAAAATAGAAATACTATGCCCGCATAAATATGCGCGGTATGGGATTTTCTGATATTTTAAGGAGGATAAAACCAATGGCTAGACAAAAGCTTACGATGGATGGTAACAACGCTGCAGGTCACGTTTCCTATGCGTTTACAGACCTCGCTGCAATTTACCCCATCACCCCCTCTTCCGTAATGGCTGAGGTTACCGATTCCTGGGCTACTGCAGGACGCAAGAACATCTTCGGCGAGACCGTAAAGGTAGTTGAGATGCAGTCCGAGGCAGGTGCTGCAGGTGCTGTTCACGGCTCCCTGTCCGCAGGTGCTTTGACAACAACTTACACCGCTTCTCAGGGTCTGCTCCTGATGATCCCCAATATGTACAAGAACGCAGGTGAGCTGCTTCCCTCTGTTATCCACGTTTCCGCTCGTGCAGTTGCTTCTCATGCACTTTCTATCTTCGGCGACCACAGCGACGTTTACGCTTGCCGTCAGACAGGCTACGCTATGCTGTGCTCAACCAACCCCCAGGAGGTTATGGACCTCGGTGCGGTTGCTCACATGGCTACACTGAAGGGCAGAGTTCCTTTCCTGCACTTCTTCGATGGCTTCAGAACATCCCATGAGATCCAGAAGATCGAGGTTTGGGACAACGATACACTTTCCAAGATGGTTGACTGGGATTCCATCCAGGCATTCCGTGACAGAGCTCTCAACCCCGAGAACCCCGTTCTCCACGGTACAGCTCAGAACCCCGACATCTTCTTCCAGGCTCGTGAGGCTTGCAACAAGTACTACAACGCTATCCCCGAGGTAGTTACAGAGTACATGAACAAGGTCAACGCTGAGATCGGTACAGATTACAAGCTGTTCAACTACTATGGTGCTCCCGACGCTGAGGAAGTTATCATCGCTATGGGTTCTGCTTGTGACACTATCGAGGAGACAATCGACTTCATGCTGGCTCAGGGCCGCAAGGTTGGTCTCGTTAAGGTTAGACTTTACAGACCCTTCTGCTCTTCCGCATTTGTTGACGCTATCCCTGCAACAGTTAAGAAGATCTCCGTTCTCGACAGAACCAAGGAGCCCGGCTCCCTCGGTGAGCCTCTGTACCTCGACGTTGTTGCTGCTCTCAAGAAGGAGAACAAGTTCCAGGATATCCCCGTATTCTCCGGTAGATACGGTCTCGGTTCCAAGGACTGCAACCCTGCTCAGATCATCGCAGTTTACAACAACACAGAGAAGCCCGTATTCACAATCGGTATCGAGGACGACGTTACAAACCTCTCCCTCGCTATCACAGAGAACCCCAACACAACTCCCGAAGGCACAACATGCTGCAAGTTCTGGGGTCTCGGTTCCGACGGTACTGTTGGTGCTAACAAGAACTCCATCAAGATCATCGGCGACCACACAGATATGTATGCTCAGGCTTACTTTGCTTATGACTCCAAGAAGTCCGGTGGCGTAACCATCTCTCACCTGAGATTCGGTAAGAGCCCCATCAAGTCTACATACTTTGTAAACAAGGCTAACTTCGTTGCATGTCATAACCCCTCTTATATCGACAAGTATGATATGGTTCAGGATGTTATCCCCGGCGGTACATTCCTGCTTAACTGCCAGTGGACAGTAGAGGAGCTCGACGAGAAGCTTCCTGCTCCCGTTAAGGCATACCTCGCTAAGAACAACATCAACTTCTACATCATCAACGCTATCAAGGTAGCTAAGGAGATCGGTCTGGGCAACAAGACAAACACTGTTCTTCAGTCTGCATTCTTCTCTCTTGCTAACATCATCCCTGCTGCTGAGGCAGTAGAGTACATGAAGCAGGCTGCTTACAAGTCCTTCGCTAAGAAGGGTGACGAGATCGTTAACATGAACTACGCTGCTATCGACAGAGGTGCAGGCGAGGTAGTTAAGGTTGACGTTCCTGCTGCTTGGGCAAATGCTGAGGGCGAGATGCCCGTAGTAAAGGCTGAGGGCGACAACAAGAAGCTCGTTGACTTTGTAAACAACATCCTCATCCCTGTAAACGCTCAGAGAGGCG
>JAZQGZ010000040.1:0-3748 GCA_045540255.1 Oscillospiraceae bacterium
AAGAAGAATTTATAGATATACTGAGAAGCACGGAGAGAAGCGGTATAGAAGACCTTATTGCATGGCTTGAGTCCACGGATTTTTTCACAGCGCCCGCAAGTACAAGATTTCACGGCTCCTTCGACGGAGGGCTCGCATTGCATTCGCTCAACGTCTACGACTGTCTCAAGGATTATCTTGAAAGGCAGAGAGTAAAAGACCAATATAAAATGAACTACAGCGACGAAAGCATTGTCATCTGTTCCCTGCTCCATGACATCTGCAAGGCAAATGTCTATATCAGAGGTACAAGAAATGTCAAAAACGAGCATGGCGTATGGGAAACTGTTCCCACATATTTCTTTGAGGATAAGCTCCCTTACGGACATGGAGAAAAATCCGTGTATATGATAACAGGCTTTATGAAGCTCACAAGAGAAGAAGCCTTTGCCATAAGATACCACATGGGCTTTTCAGGAAACGAGGACAGCAATAATGTAGGCAAGGCGTTTGAAATGTTCCCTCTCGCTTTTGCGCTCAGCACAGCAGATATGGAAGCTACATATTTTGTCGAGAAGGATTAAAAGCAGAATAACAGTCAAAAATAGCAGTACGGATTTTTAAAAAAGCAGTTGACAAATCCGTACTGCTGTGTTATAATAACTATCTTAAAGATATATAAACGGGCCCGTAAAGGTTTCGACGGGGGTAGTGAACCCGATTAAGCACGCAGAGATCGCCTTATCTCTTAAAACGGGGCAAACTTTAAAATTAAACGCAGACAATAGATCTGAATTAGCAGCTGCCTAAGCGCACTGCCGTCCTCCTGAGAACCGCTGCGATCTCAGACAGGGCGTCGACCAGCAGCCAACGTTTTAAGCAAGAGCCTTGTAGCTTATAACGCACCAAAGGGCTACCGTATCAGCAATCCTGTTTGTCGGAGTGCTGTGAGGGAATTTCAAAAGATAAACTAAGCGTGTAGAAAGATTGGCGGATTTGCTTTCGGACAGGAGTTCGACTCTCCTCGGGTCCACCAGCGGCAAGTTGCCGCCCCCCAATAATCGGGGGAATGCGGTGCTATGCCAAGCTTCATACCACGATGGCGGCGTTCGGTTTAAAGCCCACGCCTCCACCACGACCACGTGACATGGTAGATTTGATACAATTTGCCGTTTGTCACTTTTTACCATTCGAGCAAATGGCTCAACCAAGCCATTTGCTGAACACCAACTATAAAATGCCACAGCATCAAAGCTGTGGCATTTTTGTGCTATTTAACGCAAACTGAATTATTAACAATGGGAGTGATTGTTGATTTTTTAGAGCAATCGTTAAATAATGGGTAATCGTTAAAAAGTGGGGGTAATCGTTAAAAATTCAAGAAACAATCGTTAAATAGTCGGGGATAATTGTATAATCATTTACCGCTCATGCGTGATTTGAACTCAGGCGCACACTTGCGTGAAACTCTTATCTTTACATTTCCGACGAGTGTTGCAAGCACTGTCCTGTCATTGTCAGGAGCATACATTTTCACCTTTGATAGATTAAGGATCGTTGACTTTGATACACGCATAAAGCCAACATCCTGATACTGCTCTTCGAGCTGAGCAAGCGAGCTTCTCACCACAAAGCGTCCCGAGCTCAGCACTGCGACAGTTTTCCTGCCCTCGCTCTCGAAATACAGCACGCTATCTATATTTATGCGGTTCATGGCCTCTCCGTTGTATGCGAGCAGAGTTTTGTTTCTTCTGACATTCTCGGTGATCTCTGTCACTGCTGTCGGAGTCGGTACAGCGGCTGTGCGTATCCCGATCACCTCCATGCCCATCGCAAGATGTTTTGCGTAATTCTTGAGATGCAGATTATAAATTATCGGCTTATTATAGCCGACTGCTATGTGCCCGATATCCTTGCCGTCAAACACTATTGGAAGCACATGAACTATCGTGGGATGCTCTGCCTGTGGGAAATCGATAGGGAATATATCTGTACTCTTAAAATCGATCTGATCTTCTTTGTTTACGAAATCTGTCATGAACAGGCAGCGCGAGGTGTGCTCGTCAGTGTGCAGGCATACTGTTATGCAGTTCTTGTCCGAAATAAGATAGTGGGTCTGTGATATCACATCAGACAGATCCTTAATATCACGGCACGCAAACAGTTTTTCCACCAGTTCGCTGTTGGTGAACTGGTTATCCTCAACGCTGCGTTTTTCGTGCATTTCAAGACGCATACGCAGATCTATATGCTGATTATTGCCGCAGCCGCAGCTCATACCTGTGATGATATTTACTCTCGGTCGGTTTATCTGCGGCTCATCCTCGCCTGTGATAAGCGAATGCAGACGTGCCACAGCCGTTCTGCCTATATACTCTGCATCACAGGCACAGGTGGTTATGGAGATTATTCCGTTCTGTGAGCAAGAGCTTGCGCTGAAGCCCGCAACGATTATATCATCAGGCACGCGGATGCCATATCTGGAAAGCGCCTTTATAAAGAAAAATGCTATGTAATCGCTGTAACAGATGACTGCGTCAGGCTTTTCAACTACCCCGTATGCGATATCCTCTGCAAGTTTATCGGCACACTCCCTCCAGAAGCCGCCGTATATCATATTGTCGTCCGTTACCGATATTCCGTGCTTTGTAAGCGAGTTTGTAAAGCCTATGTCAGTTCTTGTCGCAACGCCCTGATAGCCGCCCAGAAAATACAATAATTCGCAGCCGTGCTGCTCTATTATATGGTCTGTAAGCTGCTCGATATTGCGGCTGAAGTCGCCTGTGACCGTATTACTGAATACTGTGGAATTTCCTATTACTACAACAGGCTTGCTGCATTTTTCCGCAATATCTCTCGCGAGTCGTTTGCCGAGAGATTTTTGCGAGGAAAAGGTCTTTTCCAGAAAGACAACACCGTCATATCTGTCATAGTCTATCAGCTCAAATACAGCTTCCTCGCCGCAGGTCTTCAGCTGATTGAGCAGCGACATAGAGAATACCGTGGTAACATAGTCCATCCTCTCTGCCTGTTTTGCCACGCCCATGAGATATTCGTCACGATAATCCTCTGTAATATCAGCCATTATCACGCAGATGTTGCCTTTTTTGCTCATATCGATACCGCCTTTCGGAATGTTGTGCTGCTTGAAATTCGCAACGTAATTATATAACAGTTTTGGCGTAAAGTCAAGCAAATTAACAAACTTTGCGTTTTTCGGCAGCATTGCCGTCTGCTGCGATTATTGATAAGTATACTATATGTTATGGCTTTTGGCAACATATACATATACTCTGGCATTTCATGCACGGAAATGCACCTGTTACGCACTTGTAAAGCCCTGTCGCACATAATATATTGAAATGGTTTTAATTGTAGTATAAAATAGTAATTGAAAAAATTTATACAGGAGGCTTTATATATGAGAGCTTTTGATCTTAGCAGTGAGGATTCACTGATTGTAAGGGATAACAAGATAGTTGCAAATGTCGGCGGACAGGAGCTTGTTTTCGATATTGAGGCAGTAAGCAAGCTCGTTGTGTACACAACCTGCATGGGTCCGCTTCATGACGATATGGGGCTGATAATACATATTAGCGGTGACACTACGATAGAAATTATGTCAGGACATGAATGCTATGAGAGCTTTCTGTTTGACGGACTCGGCAAAGCATTGCCGATCGACCATAAAAAAATCGTTGAAGCATCAGGCTGTACCAAGTCTAAAATGTTCGTGATATACAAAAAGGACAGTTATGATTTTCCGTTT
>JAZQGZ010000041.1:0-23765 GCA_045540255.1 Oscillospiraceae bacterium
GACACAGACACTGATACGGACACAGACACCGATACAGATACTGACACCGATACAGATACTGACACAGATACAGATACTGACACGGATACAGATACTGACACCGACACAGATACTGACACGGACACCGATACGGACACGGACACCGATACCGATACAGACACTGACACAGATACCGATACTGACACTGACACAGATACCGATACTGACACAGATACCGATACTGACACAGATACTGATACGGACACTGACACGGACACTGATACCGATACAGATACGGACACAGACACAGATACTGATACAGATACTGACTCGGATACTGACACTGACACCGACACAGATACTGATACCGATACAGATACGGACACAGACACAGATACTGATACAGATACTGACACGGATACAGATACTGATTCGGATACAGACACTGATACGGACACAGATACTGACACCGATACTGATTCGGATACAGACACTGATACGGACACAGACACTGATTCGGATACAGATACTGACACGGATACAGATTCTGATGCGGACACTGATACAGATACTGACACGGATACAGATTCTGATGCGGGTACAGACACTGATACGGACACAGATACGGATACGGATACAGACACTGACACCGATACAGATTCTGACACAGACGCAGATACTGACACCGATACAGACACTGACACCGATACAGATTCTGACACAGACACTGATACGGATACAGATACTGATACGGACACAGACACGGACACAGATACTGATACAGATACTGACACCGATACAGATACTGACACTGATACCGATACCGACACAGATACTGACACCGACACAGACACTGATACCGATACACACACTGACACGGATACAGACACTGACACGGATACAGACACTGATACCGATACAGATACTGATACTGACACGGATACAGACACTGATACAGATACTGATACCGATACCGACACAGACACTGATACCGATACAGATACTGACTCGGATACTGACACCGACACAGACACTGATACCGATACCGACACAGATACTGACTCGGATACAGACACAGACACTGATACAGATACTGATACCGATACCGACACAGATACTGATACTGACACAGACACTGATACCGACACAGACACTGATTCGGACACAGATGCTGATACCGATACAGATACTGACACAGACACAGATACTGATACCGATACCGATACCGACACTGACACGGACACTGATTCGGACACAGACACTGATACTGATACGGACACAGATACTGATACGGATACAGACACTGACACGGACACTGATTCGGACACAGACACTGATACTGATACAGATACTGACACAGACACTGATACGGACACAGACACTGACACTGATTCAGACACAGACACTGATTCGGACACAGACACCGATACAGATACTGACACCGATACAGACACTGATACCGATACCGACACAGATACTGACACAGACACTGATTCGGATACAGACACAGATACTGACACGGATACTGATACGGACACAGACACTGATACCGATACAGATACTGACACGGACACTGATACGGACACAGACACTGATTCAGACACAGACACTGATTCGGACACAGACACCGATACCGATACAGATACTGATTCGGACACAGACACAGATACTGATACCGATACAGATACTGATACCGACACAGACACTGACACTGATTCGGACACAGACACCGATACCGATACAGATACTGACACAGATACTGATTCGGACACAGACACAGATACAGATACTGACACAGATACTGATTCGGACACGGATACAGATACTGATACTGATACAGACACTGATACCGATACAGACACAGATACTGATACGGATACAGACACTGACACAGATACTGACACCGATACAGACACTGATTCGGATACAGATACAGATTCGGATACAGACACTGATACGGATACAGATACGGATACCGATACAGACACTGATACGGATACAGATACGGATACCGATACGGACACTGATACCGACACAGACACAGACACTGACACCGATACAGACACTGATACTGATACAGATACTGATACCGATACAGATACAGACACAGATACTGATTCGGACACAGACACCGATACCGATACAGATTCTGACACAGACACAGATACTGACACCGATACAGACACTGACACCGATACAGACACTGATACCGACACAGACACAGACACAGATACTGATACAGACACCGATACAGATACTGACACGGATACTGACACCGACACAGACACTGATACCGATACTGACACTGACACGGACACAGATACTGACACGGACACAGACACTGATACGGACACAGATACTGATTCGGATACAGACACTGATACGGATACAGACACTGACACCGATACAGACACAGACACTGACACTGATTCAGACACAGACACTGATACCGATACAGATACTGACTCGGATACTGACACCGACACAGACACGGACACAGATACTGATACGGATACAGACACTGATTCGGACACAGACACGGACACAGATACTGACACAGACACTGATTCGGATACTGACTCGGATGCAGACACTGATACAGATACTGATACTGATACCGACACAGACACTGATACCGATACCGACACAGACACTGATACCGATACAGATACTGACTCGGATACTGACACCGACACAGACACTGATTCGGATACTGATTCGGATACAGACACTGATTCGGACACAGATGCTGATACGGATACAGATACTGATACCGACACAGATACTGATACCGACACAGATACTGACACAGACACTGATACTGATACCGACACAGACACCGATACAGATACTGATACCGACACAGATACGGACACAGACACTGACACGGATACCGATACAGACACCGATTCGGACACAGACACTGATTCGGATACAGACACTGATACGGACACAGACACTGACTCGGATACAGACACCGATACCGATACTGACACAGACACAGATACTGATACCGATACCGATACAGACACTGATACCGATACCGATACAGACACTGATACTGACACTGATTCGGACACAGATACCGATACCGACACAGACACTGACTCGGATACAGACACTGATTCGGACACAGATACTGATTCTGATGGAGATGCTGACGATGAGTACGACTCCAGTGATGAAGGAGAGTCTGATGAAGCTGTTGACTCTGATTCTGATGCGGACACAGATACCGACACTGACAGTGATGTAGATTCTGATACTGATATTGAGTCTGATTCTGATACGGATACTGACTCCGATGCTGACAGTGACACAGATTCTGATACAGACACAGATACGGATACTGATTCGGATGCCGGCTATGACCTGTTTGAAGAGTTCGATGATCCTGATATCCCGCTTGGTGATCAGCCTGATTTCGTGATTGATGACAATCCTGTTATTTTTGATGATTTTGACGTACCGCTGGGTAGCCCTTCGGATGTTCTTAATAATCCTAATACAGGAGTTAATTCCACAACAGGTTTTGCACTCGCGGCAGCAGGAGCTTCGGCAATTCTGATGTTTGCGTGCGGTAAGTGCCGTAAGAAGAAGTAATTTTCAATCAAATAAGGCTGCACGGGTAACTGTGCAGCCTTAATTTTATATAAAACAACTCCTGTCGCATCTTAAGCAACAGGAGTTGTTATGATTATTTACTTTCTGTTTCTTTGGAGTATCTTTCCCAGAACGAAGAACAATAGAAATACCAGTATATTTACACATACTATGCTGGCACCGCATGGAGTATCGGCCATGTATGAGATCAGCATTCCTGCAATAAATGTTACTATTGAGATAACCGCCGAGCTTATGGTTACCGAACGGAAGCTCTTGAAAACTCTCATGGAGCACAGCGCGGGGAAGATGATAAGGCTTGAGATGAGCATACTTCCCATCAATCTCATTCCAATCACTATAGTAATTGCGGTCAGTAATGCGATAAGCATATTGTACAGCCCTGCGTTGGTGCCAGTTGCTTTGGCAAAGCTTTCGTCGAATGTTATCGCAAAGATCTTGGTGTAAAAGAATATGAAGATTACTATTACTACAACAGCAAGTACGGTACTGGTTATTACATCCTCGCTGCTTACTGCCGTGATACTTCCGAACAGGTAGCTGTTGATGTCTACATTCATTCCTTCGGACATAGATACAGCCATCACGCCGATAGCAAGAGCACCCGTTGAAATAAGCGCGATAGCAGCATCGCCTTTGATCTTTCCGTTGTCCGATAACCGCAGCAGTATGAAAGCCGCTACGATGACTACGGGAATAGCCACAGCCATAGGCGCAACATTCATTACAGTTGCTACCGCCAGTGCACCGAATCCCACATGAGAAAGCCCGTCACCGATCATGGAGTAACGTTTAAGAACAAGCGTAACGCCGAGAAGTGCCGCACATAGTGAAACAAGAATTCCAACGATCAAAGCACGCAGCAGCATCGGAGTTGACAGCATTTCAGTTATCATTTCAATCATCCTGCGCACCTCCTCTCAGAAAAGCGGAAGCGTCGCTGTCAAGGAATTGCTGTTTTGTTCCGAAGAACCATTTGCCTGAGCGCAGGCAGAGTATATGGCTTGCATATTGCAAAGCTGCGGAGATGTCGTGGGTGACCATTACCACAGTAACGCCGCTTTTGTTGATTCCCGAGATTATGTTGTAAAGCTCCGAGGTCACCATCGGATCAAGTCCCGATACAGGCTCGTCAAGCAGAAGCATTTTCTTTGTTGCGCATAAAGCGCGTGCCAGCAACACTCGCTGTTGTTGGCCTCCCGAAAGCTCACGATAAGAACGCTTGCGGAAGTCCCATATACCAAGCTTCATCATATTTTCCATGGCTGTTGCCTTTTCCTTTGCAGAGTAGAAAGGGCGTATGCCGCGTGAGTTCAGACAGCCTGATACTACTACTTCGCCCACATTTGCAGGGAAGTCTTTTTGCGCGCCGGTCTGTTGTGGAAGATATCCGATCTCGTTGCGTTTCAGACCATCCCCGAAAGAGATGCTTCCGCCTACAGGCTTTTTAAGCGAAAGGATGGCTTTCATAAGCGTGCTTTTGCCGCTGCCGTTTTCGCCGACGATGCAGAGATAATCACCGCTGTTTACCTCAAAACTCATATTTTCAATTACTGTCATATTTTCGTATGACAGCGTTAGATCTTCTGTCTTTATAAGTGCCATAATGTCCTCATGCAAGTGCGTTTTTCAGGGTTTCGTAGTTCTTTTCCATTAATGTTACATAAGTTTCGCCTGCTGCGAAATCGTCAGCCGAGATGTTGTGGCAGGTGTGGAATTCGGCCGTCGGAAGCCCTGAGTCCTCAGCAAGTGTATTGGCGATCTGCTGATTTGAAAGCTCGATATAAAATACAGTCTTCACGACATCGTCACCGCTCAGCTTGTCGAAAAGGAAAGATATCGTCTGCGCCGAAGGTTCAACGTTGCTGCCGCAGCCGGGGAAAGCCGCATAGTAGTTAAGATCATACTCCTTGAAGAAGTAGAGCAGAGGAAAGCGGTCGCCGAATATGAAGTTGCGTTCCTCCTCAGCGAGAAGCTCGGCGAATCTGATGTCAAGTTCCTGTATCTGAGTGATGTAGTCGCCTGCTGCGAGAGCGTATTCCTCGGTGTTCTCAGGTGCGATCTTACAAGCAGCTTCTTCAACAGCAGATACTATCTTAGCAGCATTGACGGGAGACGTCCAGATATGCTCGTCGTAGGCTTCATGAGCTTGGTCCTCTGCTTCGTGGGTACATTCCTCATCATGCTCATGCTGCATACCTTCGGATATTTCCTCCTCGCGGAGCTCCACTACATCCATCATGCGAAGTGTATTTATTTCCTGTGTGCCTTCAAGGATGCTGCTTACCCACTGATCCGATTCTCCACCGTTATAGATAAACAGATCACAGTTACTTATTTTTACGATATCCTTTGCGGAGGGATCATAGGTATGGCTTTCCGTGCCCGGCTTGAGCAAAAGAGTGATGTCAGCGGTATCTCCGAACACCTGCCTTGCGAAGTCATAAGCAGGGTATATGGTGGTGACGATGGAAAGCCTGCTTTCATCCGATACTGTTACATCCGAGCAGCCGCAGCAGCCGATAAGCATTACCGCTGCCGAGATACCTGCAAAAAGCTTTTTCATTCTGTTTCCTCTTTTCTGTTGTCCTCACATTTTCCACACAGACCGTAGATAACGGTCTTTCCGATGTTTACAGTGAAATCGTGGCTTTTTTCTATATGTTTTTTCATGTCTGCCATAAAAGTGCAGTCCATGTGTATAAGCTGTCCGCATTTCTCGCACTTAAGGTGGAAATGGCTGTCACACTTTTCGCTCTCGTTGAGCTGATAGGAGGCTCCCGCACCATCTCCTGTATAACGTTTGAGCACGCCTTGGTTTGCAAGCTTTGAAAGCGTACGATATACAGTAGCTTCGCCTACGGATATCTCTCCGCTGTGGATAAGGTCCTTTGCGGTGTAGCAGTCGCCGCGGTGTTTGCTGAAGAACTCGACTATCTCATCGCGTTGCTTTGTGTTGTAGCTGACTCTGTCCGTAGTGTTCACACTCCCTTGAAATTGATTTTGATTGTCACTATCAATTTGATATTATACCATATATAATGGCAATTTTCAAGCGGATGAAAATGATTTATCATTTTCTACAAAAACTATTGACTTAATCTTAAAAAGTGGTATAATTATCACAAGAAAACCGAATTCAGCGAAAGGAGTATACCTATGTATTACGCCGATGAACCTAAAAAGACAAGAACAGACCGTCTGCCGATGAGTAAGCTTGTCCGTACTGCGGGCCTGATTACGGGCGTACTTTCTCCTTTGGCGGCACTGGGGGTATTGCTGTCTGTCGCAAGGCTTATTCCGAATGTGCTTATCCCTATACTATCTATTTCCGATCTTGCGATACTTGCGATCTGTCTTATAAATCCTGTGACCCGTGGGCGCAAGATTGCCTGCGGTGTTATAGCGGCAGTGATGTGTATAGCTATAATCGCACTTCTTTTTATTCAGATATCAGGGCTGCTTTATTCTTTATAAAGTAAGTATGTGTGGCTGAAAGCGCAATTTATCTTGATCAATGGATTTGATGAGGCTTTTAAGGCAGGAACCAAAAGCGAGGATTATGCTAAGCGAGTCGGCTTGGTTGAATTTGTTGCCGGAATTTTGTTTTTAATTTCAGCAGTTGTTTTATTTATATATTTTTGACCCGCGATCAATTGATGATTTTGTAAAATGACCCGTGAATAAACTTCACGGGTTTTACTCATTTATAGACACTCGGCTTTATTGCTTAGTCGTTGATGTTTGTTTCAAAAAATTGTGTCGGTACTTGCATTTTTCGTCAAGATATGGTATAATCTAAAATAGTTTACTATGAAATTTTATTAGGATCAGTAGGTGTTTTAATGGCAAAAGAATCCAATTACAACGATCTTGTATCGCTGAAAGGCCCCGACCAGGTGCGTCTGCGCCCGGGTGTTATCTTCGGCTCTGACAGCGTAGAGGGTTGCCGCCACTCGGTTTTCGAGATCATATCCAACTCCATTGATGAGGCGCGAGAAGGTTATGGTAAGCTCATCACCATCACGCTTCATGCGGACAAGTCTGTTACCGTAGAGGACAACGGCCGAGGAATCCCGATCGATTATAACAAGGCAGAGGAGAAGTACAACTGGGAGCTTGCTTTCTGCACGCTTTATGCAGGCGGTAAGTACAGCAACAACGATGGCGGAAACTATTCCTATGCGCTTGGCCTTAACGGTCTGGGCCTGTGTGCAACTCAGTTTGCTTCCGAGTACATGGAGGTCGAGAGCCGAAACGGCACATGGGTGTATTCTCTCAGGTTTGAAAAGGGCTTTAATACAAGTACCGAGGAACGTGGCTTTGAAAAGCACAAGGGCGACGGCACAACTGGTACCAAGATCCACTGGAAGCCCGACCTTGAGGTGTTCACCGATATCAATATAGGCTCGGAGTTCCTTACTGATATGCTCCGCAGACAGGCAGTCGTGAATGATGGTATCGAGTTCCTGCTCCGTACCGAGGACGAGGAGGGCAACTTCTCCGAGGAGCGTTTCCTTTACGAGCATGGTATCAGCGATTATCTCACTGAAATAGTCGGTGATAAGTCCATGACAACGCCCCAGAGCTGGAACGCCCAGCGACAGGGTAAGGACCGTGAAGATAAAGATGAATACAAGCTCAAGATGAATGTCGCATTTACTTTCAGTAAAGAGATAAGCTTCATCGAGCATTATCATAACTCAAGCTGGCTGGAGCACGGCGGAAGCCCGCAGAAGGCTTTGAATAAGGCGTTCCTTTCCCAGATAGACAGCTACCTCAAGAACAACAATAAGTACAACAAGGGCGAAAAGGGAATAAAGTGGGAGGACGTAGAGGATTGTCTTATCTTCATTTCCTCAAACTTCTCCACT
The DNA here is from genome assembly GCA_045540255.1 of Oscillospiraceae bacterium. GTDB lineage: Bacteria > Bacillota > Clostridia > Oscillospirales > Ruminococcaceae > CAG-115. The sequence continues at coordinate 8,478 of JAZQGZ010000041.1, forward strand.
CAGGCAAGCTATGAGAACCAGACCAAGAAGGCGGTAACCAACAGCTTCATCAATGATGCGATGACGGATTGGCTCAAGCACCAGCTTGAGGTGTATTTCCTTGAGAATCCTGATGAGGCGGTAAAGATCGCAACGCAGGTGCTCATCAATAAGCGTTCCCGTGAGAATGCCGATAAGGTACGTCAGTCTACGCTTCAGAAGCTTACGGGTACTATCGATCTCACAAACCGTATTGATAAATTCGTTGACTGCCGTAGTAAGGATAAGTCACGCCGAGAGGTCTATATCGTGGAGGGTGACTCTGCGTTAGGCTCTGTAAAGCTCGCCCGTGATGCGGAGTTCCAGGCTGTCATCCCCGTAAGAGGTAAGATACTCAACTGCCTTAAGGCAAGCCATGAGAAGATATTCAAGAGTGAGATAATCACAAATCTCATCAAGGTACTCGGATGCGGCGTTGAGATAAAGTCAAAGGCAAACAAGAACCTTTCCACCTTTAATCTCGATAACCTGCGCTGGAACAAGATAGTTATCTGTACCGATGCCGACGTAGACGGCTTCCAGATCAGAACGCTCATTCTTACTATGATACAGGAGCTTTGTCCCACGCTTATTGAAAAGGGTTATGTCTATATTGCGGAATCTCCGCTCTATGAAATAAGCACAAAGGACAAGACCTATTTCGCATATACCGAGCCCGAAAAGACTAAGATACTCGGCATGATCGGCGATAAGAAGTTCACCATCCAGCGTTCAAAAGGACTTGGTGAGAACGATCCCGACATGATGTCACTGACGACTATGAATCCCGAGACCCGCCGTCTTATCAAGGTCAGCCCTACTGATGTTGAGGCTACCCGCGAGATGTTCGACGTGCTGCTTGGCAATAACCTTGAGGGACGTAAAGAGTTCATCAAGGAGCATGGCAGCAGGTATCTTGAGATAGCTGATATATCGTAATGATCTTTGACATGGTATAATGTCAGAGTATGACAAAAAATGTATTCAAGGAGAATATATCTTGAAAAAATCAACTCCCAGAAAACAGCCGCCCAAAAAGCATAATGACGCCTATATCGAGGGCAGCGGTACTGTCGTTGACAAGGACATAGTAAGCACTCTTGAAGAGAACTATATGCCCTATGCGATGAGCGTTATCGTCTCGCGTGCGCTTCCCGAGATAGACGGCTTCAAGCCCTCCCACAGAAAGCTGCTGTATACAATGTATAAAATGGGTCTGCTTACAGGCGCGCGTACAAAATCCGCAAACATCGTAGGTCAGACTATGAGACTTAACCCCCACGGCGACGCTGCCATTTATGAAACAATGGTAAGACTTGCCCGTGGAAACGAGGCTCTGCTTCATCCGTATGTTGACAGCAAGGGTAACTTCGGCAAGGCATATTCCCGTGATATGGCATACGCCGCAGCACGATACACCGAAGCAAAGCTTGAGGGAATATCCTCCGAGCTTTTCGCGGAAATAGACAAGGATGCCGTGGACATGGTGCCGAATTACGACAACACCATGCTGGAGCCTGCGCTTTTCCCAGTAAGATTCCCGTCTGTACTCGTAAACTCAAACTTCGGACTTGCGGTATCCATGGCGAGCAACATCTGCTCCTTTAACCTTGCTGAGGTCTGCGAGACCACCATCGCCATGATGAAAGACCCCGAGCATGATGTGCTGTCAACGCTCAAAGGACCTGATTTTCCTGGCGGTGGCTATATCGTTTATGACGAGGCAGAGATGCAGAAGGTCTATCGCACAGGTCTCGGAGCTGTCAAGGTCCGCTCGGTCTACAACTATGATAAGGAGTCACGCTGTATCGAGGTAACTCAGATACCGCCGTCTACCACCGTAGAAGCTATCATAGACAAGGTTGTCGAGCTTGTAAAGGACGGAAAGCTCCGTGAGATATCCGACGTGCGTGACGAGACCGACCTTTCGGGTCTGCGACTTGCGTTCGACCTTAAAAAGGGATATGATCCCGATACTGTGATGCAGAAGCTGTTCAGGCTTACTCCGTTACAGGATAACTTCAACTGTAATTTCAATGTGCTTATCGCCGGAACTCCCCGTGTAATGGGCGTTTATGAGATACTGACCGAGTGGATAGAGTTCCGCCGCCAGTGCGTGCGCAGAAGAGTTTACTTCGATCTTCAGAAGAAGAAAGAAAAGCTGCATCTGCTGCTTGGTCTGAAGAAGATACTGCTTGATATCGACTATGCTATCAAAGTCATCCGTGAGACCGAGGAAGAAGCAGAGGTAGTTCCCAACCTGATGATCGGTTTCGGTATAGACGAGGTACAGGCTGAGTATGTAGCGGAGATCAAACTGCGCCACATCAACCGTGAATATATCCTCAAGCGCACTCAGGAGACCGATGATCTTGCCAGAGATATTGAGGAGATGGAAAGCATCCTCGGAGATACCAGGAAGATCAGCAAGATAATAATCGACGAGCTGCGTGACATCGCCAAAAAGTATGGTCAGCCACGCCGCACGATGTTCCTTTATGATGTCGCAGAGGAAGCTGCGGTCATAGAGGAGGAGAAGCCCAAGGCGTATCCTGTGAATCTCTTCTTTACCAAGGAGGGATATCTCAAGAAGATTACGCCCCAGTCGCTGCGCATGAGCAATCAGCAGAAGCTGAAGGAGGGCGACGAGATCATATACCAGCGTGAGGTCAGCAGCAATTCCGAGCTGTTGTTCTTTACCGATAAGTTCCAGTGCTATAAGAGCCGCTGTGCTGATTTTGACGAAACAAAAGCAAGCGTCATGGGTGATTATGTTCCTGCAAAGCTCGGTCTTGACGAAGGCGAGAGCATAACCTTTATGGCTGTAACTGAGGAGTATAAGGAGCATCTTGTTATATTCTTCAGAAACGGTAAGTGTGCGAAGATACCCCTCAGCTCCTTTGAGACCAAGACAAAGCGTAAGAAGCTTGCAAACGCATACTCCGACCTCTCCGAGGTGGTAGGAATGTTTATTGTAGACGGTGAGGCGGACTTCGTGCTTAAGTCCTCGGCGGGTAAGGTGCTTGTGTTCAATACCGCTCTTGTGCTTGCTAAGGCGGCCCGTGATACACAGGGCGTGCAGGTAATGCGTCTTACAAAGGCGGAGCTTACTGGTGCATATCTGCTTGAGAACAGTGACCTTAAAAAGCCCGAGGATTATCGTATAAAGACTATACCATCAGCAGGACTTGTCTCGGGTAAGGATATTTCCCAGTTGAGTTTGTTCTAAATTAAGATCTTTAAAAATACAAATTTTTATATTATCGGAGGAATTGTATTATGCTTACAGATATTGAGATCGCCCAGCAGGCAAAAATGATGAAGATCAAGGACGTTGCAGCAAAGCTGAACATTTCCGAGGACGAGCTTGAGCCCTACGGACATTATAAGGCTAAGCTCTCACAGCAGCTTATCGACAGAGTAAAGGACAATGCTGACGGAAAGCTCATCCTTGTAACAGCTATCAATCCCACTCCCGCAGGCGAGGGTAAGACCACTACATCCGTAGGTCTTGCAGAGGGTATGAACAAGATCGGCAAAAAGGCTTGCCTTGCACTCCGTGAGCCCTCACTAGGTCCCGTGTTCGGTGTAAAGGGCGGTGCCGCAGGCGGCGGATATGCTCAGGTAGTGCCGATGGAGGACATCAACCTGCACTTTACAGGCGATATGCACGCTATCACAGCAGCAAACAACCTGCTTGCCGCTATGATGGATAACCATATCCAGCAGGGCAACGAGCTTGGTATCGATGTAAGACGTATCCTGTTCAAGCGTTGCCTTGACATGAATGACAGAGCACTCAGAAACTGCGTTATCGGTATGGGCGGTAAGGTGAATGGTATTCCCAGAGAGGATCACTTCCAGATCACCGTTGCTTCCGAGATAATGGCTATCCTGTGCCTTGCCTCCGATCTCAATGATCTTAAGGAGCGCCTCGGAAATATTCTGGTTGCATACAAGTATAACGGCGAGCCCGTATATGCCCGTGACCTCAAGGCAGTAGGTGCGATGACTGCACTTCTTAAGGAGGCCATCAACCCCAACCTTGTACAGACACTGGAGAACAATCCTGCTATTATCCACGGCGGACCTTTTGCGAATATCGCTCATGGCTGCAACTCCGTAAGAGCTACAAAGCTTGCCATGAAGCTTGCTGATTACACAATTACCGAGGCAGGATTCGGTTCTGACCTCGGTGCTGAGAAGTTCTTTGATATCAAGTGCCGCTTTGCAGGTCTCAAGCCTGATTGCGTAGTGCTTGTTGCAACCATCCGTGCACTTAAGTACAACGGTGGCGTTGCTAAGCCCGACCTCACTACAGAGAATGTCGAGGCACTCAATAAGGGTATCGTTAACCTCGGTGTTCATATCGAGAACATGAAGAAATACGGTGTTCCCGTAGTGGTTGCCATCAACCATTTCTATACCGACAGCGAGGCAGAGATCGCTGCTGTTCGTAAGTACTGTGAGGACAAGGGCGTCAAGGTTGCGTTCTCCGATGTGTTCCTCAAGGGCGGCGAGGGTGCGATCGAGCTTGCCAACGCAGTTGTAGAGACCATCGAAACAGAGAAGAGCGACTTCAGACCGCTGTACGATGAAAAGCTCACCATCAAGGAGAAGCTGGACATTATCGCACGAGAGATCTACCGTGCAGACGGTGTTACATACACCGCTGCTGCCGAAAAGGCTATCAAGGAGATCGAGAACCTCGGTCTTGACCGTGTTCCCGTATGCTGTGCAAAGACACAGTATTCACTGTCTGATGATCCTGCAAAGCTCGGACATCCTCAGAATTTCAAGATCACTGTAAGCGATGCAAGAGTGTCTAACGGCGCAGGCTTTGTTGTAGTATACACCGGTGATATCATGACGATGCCCGGCCTGCCCAAGGTTCCTGCGGCAAACAACATCGATGTTGCCGAGGACGGCACGATCAGCGGCCTGTTCTGATATGAAAGAGTTTATAACCAATTCCGTTGAGGAAACGCTTGCCGCTGCCGAGGAAGTTGCCGCAAAGCTTTCTGCGGGAGATATAATCCTGTACGAGGGCGATATGGGCGCAGGGAAGACCCATTTCACCAAGGGAATAGCAAAATACCTTGAAGTGGATGATGAGGTCACAAGCCCCACTTTTGCACTCGTCAACGAGTACAGTGGAAAGCTGCCACTGTTTCATTTCGATCTTTATCGCATTGACAGCTACGATGATCTGTATGCCATAGGCTTTTTCGATTACCTTGACCGCGGCGGTATAATCGCCGCTGAGTGGAGCGAGAATATTACAGAGCTTGCCGATGAGCTGGGCGAGGTCATCATTATCCGTATTGAAAAGATGTCAGATACGGAAAGAAAGATAACGGTAAGTGGTAAGTACTTCGACTGACAGGAGAAAGTATGAGCATAATCGACACCTTTGACAGCAAAAGTGCTGAGATTCTGACAGCACGTGACATGATACAGCCTAATGGCGCAATTCCCGAAACGATGATTTCGGTGTTTACCGAGGATTTTATTACTCTGTTGGTGGATACGAAGTCTGCGAATGTTGTCGGAAATCTGTTTGCAGGTGACCGCATCCCGATATACAGCTTCGAGCACAACGGAAAGATGATAGGCTTTTTCCGTACCTGTATCGGTGGCGCGGCTGCTGCCGGTCTTTTAGAAGAGATCACTGCCATGGGTGCGAAAAGGGTGCTGTATTTCGGCTCCTGCGGCTCACTGGATAAGAATATCACGGCAGGACATCTGTTGGTCCCGACTTCAGCCTATCGTGATGAGGGAACGAGTTATCACTACGCACCCCCATCCGATTACATTGAGGTAAAGACAGCAGACAGGCTATCTGAGATATTCGATGAGCTTTCCGTGCCCTATATAAAAACCAAGACCTGGACCACCGATGCCATTTACCGTGAAACGCAGGATAATATGGCCAAACGTAAAAGCGAGGGATGCTCCGTTGTTGAGATGGAGTGCGCATCCATAATGGCAGCGGCACAGTACAGAGGGATCGATGCGTATCAGTTCCTTTACGCTGCGGATTGCCTTGACGGCGAGCAGTGGGACAGCCGCATCCTCGGCAGAATGCCTGATGATATGCGTGAGCGTATCCTTATGATAGCTATTGAAACAGCTTCACGGCTGTAACGGAGGCAAATAATGATTTTAGGCATAGATTCATCAGCAATAACCGCAGGCTGTGCGCTTTATGACGACGGCAAGGTGATTGCTGAACAGTTCCTTAATACAAAGCATACTCATTCGCAGACGCTGCTTCCCATGGTCGAGACCATGATGAAGAGTGCGGAAGTATCGCTTTCCGATGTAGATGTTATAGCAGTGACAGCAGGTCCCGGCTCGTTCACAGGACTTCGTATAGGTATCGCAAGTGTCAAGGGAATGGCTATGGGCGCAGGGAAAACGTGTATCCCCGTTTCTACGCTGGAAGCGATCGCATACAATTTTGTTGGCATTGACGGTGTCATCTGCTGCGCAATGGATGCACGCTGCGGACAGGTCTATAATTCGCTTTTTAAAAGTGAGAACGGTACAATTACCCGTCTTTGTGAGGACAGGGCGATCAAGTCCGTTGACCTTTACGAGGAACTCAGATCGCTCGAAGGTAACATCATCCTTGCAGGCGATGGAGCTGAGCTTCTTCACAAGGCAACCGAGGAGAGCTTTACGCTTGCTCCGCTACCGTTGAGATATCAGCGTGGCTTAGGTGTATGCCTTGCTGCTGAGGGTAAAGAACCTATAGAGGCGGCAGCCCTGATGCCAAGCTATCTAAGACTTCCGCAGGCAGAGCGTGAACGTCTTGAGCGGGAAAACCTCAGTAATGACGCATAAAGCTTCTTTGGGAGGTAAAATGTCGTATATCAGACCTGCTGTTGCAGCAGATGCATCCCGTATTTCGGAGATAATAATAACAAATTATCGTGTCAATTTCTATCCGTTTTTCAAAAATGACGGATTTTATTTCAGAGATCTTAACGTAGTCGAAATGGCGAAAAAATATGCTGACGGAACACCTGCGCTGCGAAACACCTATGTATATGACGATGGTGTTGTAAAAGGAATGATACGTGTCAATGGCGATGAGATAGAAAAGCTCTATGTCGAGCCACAGTTTCAGGGTTCGGGCATTGGTGCGCATTTGCTGGAGTATGCGAAAATGCAGCTTAAGGCAACCTGGCTCTGGGCACTTGAATACAATACCCGAGGTATATCGTTTTATAAACGACACGGTTTTGAATTGAACGGTGAGAAAATGATCGAGGATGATTGGGTGCCGTTGCTGAAAATGGTGAGCCGATAAGATTCTGCACTTTATTTCTGAAATAGCACTTGACCTTGTTCGTAAAAAGTAGTATAATATACATATCCTTTTAGGGAAATATATTCTGAAAGAGGAATCATAATGATTGCAATTGGTTCGGACCACGCAGGCTATGAGCTTAAGTGCGCGGTGATAAAGCATTTTGAAGAAAAAGGAATACAGTACATCGATTGCGGATGTAACGGTGAAAGTGTAGATTATCCCGATATCGCTGAGGCTACCTGCGCAAAGGTAACAGGCGGCGAATGTGACAAGGCGGTTCTTATCTGCGGCACAGGCGTCGGAATTTCGATGTCTGCAAATAAGATAAAGGGAATCCGCGCTGCACTTTGCGGCGACTGGTACTCTGCACTCTATACAAGGCTTCATAACGATGCAAATGTTCTTTGCCTCGGAGGTCGTGTTATCGGTACAGGCCTTGCTTGCGAGATAACCGATATCTTCCTTGAAACCAATTTTGAAGGCGGCAGACATGCCAAGCGCGTTGAGAAGCTGATGAAGCTGGAAGAAAAGTGATATATCCGCCTGTAGAATGCAGGCGCTTAAGGAGGAAATATATATTATGGAAAACATTCATGTTTGTGACCACCCTTTAGTGCAGCACAAGATCTCTCTGCTGCGCGATAAGAATACAGGCTCCAAGGAGTTCAGAGAGCTGGTATCTGAGATATCCATGTTCATCTGCTATGAGGCTACCCGCGATCTCCCTCTTAAGGAGGTCCAGATCGAAACTCCTCTCGCACTTGCCAATGCAAAGATCATAAGCGGCAGAAAGGTAGCGTTCGTGCCCATCATGCGTGCTGGTCTTGGTATGGTCGACGGTGCGCTTGCGCTCGTTCCCGCTGCTAAGGTCGGTCATGTTGGTATCTACCGCGATAAGTCCAACAGTAACTCTGCAGCCGAGTATTACTGCAAGCTTCCCTTTGATATTGCAAATCGTGAGGTTATCATCCTTGATCTTATGCTTGCAACAGGCGTTTCTGCCATCAAGACTGTTGAGATCTGCAAGAACGCAGGTGCCAAGAACGTTAAGTTCATGTGTGTTCTGACCTGTCCCGAGGGTATCAAGGCTCTGCAGACAGCACATCCCGATGTTGAGATCATCTGCGGTGCTATTGACGAGGGACTTAACGACGACCTGTACATCGTACCTGGTATTGGTGACGGTGGCGACAGACTGTTCGGCACAAAATAAGTTAAACAGATATATAAATGGCGGTGTTGCCACGGCAGCACCGCTTATCAATGCCTTAAACTGGGGAATATATGCGCTTCGGTCAACGTAGCGCATCTGCGCCCTCTTTTAAGGCATTTTAAATTTTGGAGGTAACTATGCTTGACAAGCTTAAGAATATGTTCAGCGGTATGCTCAGCAACAAGAATGTGGCTGAAAAGGATGCTCAGGAGCTGATGCAGCTTGCTGAGATGATAAGCGATAACAGCAATGAGATGTTCGGTCTCCCTGAAGACTATGTACCGCCATCCTCTGAAAAAAAGCTTTCGCCTGAGCAGGAGGAGATATTCAACGGAATCATAGAAGAGGCTGAAAGTAATTCTGCTAAAAAACCGATGCTGATGTTCTCGCCTGTAAGAGCAGACTGCGGCATATTTGACAGCAAGCTTGGCGGAGTTCCTTATTATCCGAGAGATATGGAGTACCCTGCTGTTTTGGAGGGTAAATTAAAGGGCAGACCGCTACATCTGCTGGCTCAGCTTAATTTCGGGACTATCCCGCATATCGAGGGTTTTCCCGAATCGGGTATCCTGCAACTGTTTGTCGGATGTGACGGAGATGATATGATGGGTATGGACTTTGAGGACGGAACACGTCAGAATCGTTTTCGCGTCATTTATCATTCGGATATCATAACAGATGAGAGCTTGCTGTATTCCGTTTCTGATATGCCTGAATCTGATGAGGAGGATGGTAGTCTGCCTTTTAAAGGAGAGTTCAGGCTTGTTCCGTCGGTTCCCACAATGTGCGGTGTATCCGTATGCGATCACAATTTTGATGATGTTATAGCACAGATCGAAAACAAGCTCGAGCAGCACGGAATTGATACATATTTCCTTTATGACAGATGCAGCAGAACAGGCTGTCATACAGGCGGTTATGCGTATTTTACACAGGATGATCCCAGAGGATATAATCAGGACTATGTAATGTTTGATACTTTGCTGTTCCAGCTTGACAGTGAGGGCGACGGCGAGGATGAGATAATGTGGGGCGACTGCGGAGTCGGAAATTTCTTCATCAATTCCGAAGATCTGAAAAAAACAGACTTCACGCGTGTTCTGTTTAACTGGGATTGCTGCTGATGTAACGCGTTACACCGCTCCTGATATGGATTCAGAGTGTCAAGATGGTATTTTGTACGGAAATTGAGTTGTGGATTTGTGCAGTTTTTTGCAGAAAAAAGTATCAGGATATCGTTGACTTATACAATAAAGTGTGTTATCATAAAACAAGTTCCACTATATATTGGTTTCTGAAAGGATCGAAATAAATGATAAGAGTTGTTAAAAAGGATAATACCAAGGAGGAATTCAACGTACAGAAAGTAGTTGATGCTGTAAATAAGTCGGCTACGCGTGTAATGTACAGATTCTCCGAGGATGAGATAAAATACATCTGTGACTATGTTACAGAAAAGGCAAGCGCACTCGGTAAGGAGGATATCTCGATTGCAGAGATGCACTACATCGTCGAGGGCGCTCTTGAGGCAACAAATCCTGCTGTTGCGAAGAGCTACAAGGACTACCGCAACTATAAGCAGGATTTCGTGCACATGCTGGACGAGGTGTACAAAAAGAGCCAGTCTATCATGTACATCGGCGATAAGGAAAACTCCAATACCGACAGCGCATTGGTATCCACAAAGCGAAGCCTTATCTTTAATCAGCTGAATAAGGAGCTTTATCAGAAGTTTTTCATGACAACGGAGGAGCTTCAGGCGTGCCGTGAGGGCTACATCTATGTCCACGATATGAGTGCACGCCGTGATACTATGAACTGTTGTCTGTTTGATGTGAAGAATGTTCTTGAGGGCGGCTTCGAGATGGGCAACCTCTGGTACAACGAGCCTAAGACACTCGCAGTTGCATTCGATGTCATCGGAGACATCACGCTGTCTGCGGCAAGCCAGCAGTACGGAGGCTTTACGGTAGCGAGCGTAGATGAGCTTCTTGCGCCTTATGCCGAAAAGACATACAACAAACAGTTTCAGCGTTATAAGTCTCTTGGCGTTTCGGACGAGGTAGCCGACCGTGAGGCTATGGCTGATGTGCGTGTCGATTTCGAGCAGGGCTTCCAGGGATGGGAGTACAAATTCAACTCTGTTTCCTCAAGCCGTGGCGATTATCCCTTTATCACCATGACCGCAGGAACAGGAAGAAGCAAATTTGCAAAGATGGCAAGCATCATCATGCTTGAGGTCCGCCGCAAGGGACAGGGTAAAAAGACCTGCAAAAAGCCCGTTCTTTTCCCGAAGATAGTGTTCCTTTACGACGAGAATCTGCACGGCCCGGGTTGTGAGCTTGAAGATGTTTTCGAGGCAGGAATAGAGTGCTCACAGAAAGCGATGTACCCCGATTGGCTCTCACTCACGGGCGAGGGCTATGTTGCCTCGATATACAAGAAATACGGCAGGATAATCAGCCCTATGGGCTGCCGTGCATTCCTGTCGCCGTGGTTTGAGCGCGGCGGCATGGAGCCTGCAGATGAGAACGACAAGCCTGTATTTGTCGGAAGATTCAACATAGGCGCAGTTTCGCTGCATCTGCCTATGATATACGCAAAGGCGCAGCAGGAGAGCAAGGATTTCTTCGAGGTCCTGGATTATTACCTCAATCTTATCCGCCGCCTGCATATCCGTACCTATGCTTACCTCGGTGAGCTGAAAGCAAGCACCAATCCGCTTGCTTACTGCGAGGGAGGCTTCTTAGGCGGAAACCTTGGTATTCACGATAAGATCAAGCCGCTGCTCAAGTATGCGACTGCTTCATTTGGTATAACCGCACTGAACGAGCTTGAGCGGATCGCAACAGGTAAGTCGATCGCAGAGGGCGGCGAGTTCTCGCTGAAAACCATGGAATTCATAAATAAGCGTATTCAGGAGTTCAAGAAAGAGGACGGACATCTTTATGCCATCTACGGCACACCCGCGGAGAACCTGTGCGGACTCCAGATACAGCAGTTCCGCAAGAAGTACGGTATCGTGGAGAATGTTTCAGATCGTGAGTATGTATCAAACAGCTTCCATTGCCATGTTTCGGAGGATATAAGCCCCATTCAGAAGCAGGATCTTGAAAAACGCTTCTGGGATCTTTTCAATGGCGGAAAGATACAGTATGTCCGCTATCCCATCGACTATAATAAGGAGGCTGTAAAGACCCTTGTGCGCCGTGCCATGAGGATGGGCTTCTACGAGGGTGTAAACCTCTCGCTTGCTTATTGTGACGATTGCGGACACCAGCAGCTTGAAATGGATGTCTGCCCCAAGTGCGGAAGTAAGAACCTTACAAAGATCGACCGAATGAACGGATACCTGTCCTACTCAAGAGTCAAGGGTGATACTCGTCTTAACTATGCCAAGATGGAAGAGATAAAGGACAGAAAGAGTATGTGATCTTGAATACCATATCAAATAACGACTCTACATAGGAGAAAATCATGCGTTATCATAACATAACAACAGACGATATGCTCAACGGTGACGGACTGAGAACCGTTTTATGGGTAGCAGGCTGTCCGCATCGTTGCCAGGGCTGTCATAATCCCATAACATGGGATGCCGATGGCGGAATACCCTTTGACGAAGCTGCCGAAGCCGAGCTTTTCGAGAAGCTGTCCGCTGATTATATTAGCGGCATCACATTCAGTGGAGGCGATCCGCTGCACCATGCCAATCGTGATGAGGTGACCCGTATTGCAAAACGGGTGAGAGCCGAATATCCCGAAAAAACGATATGGCTGTATACCGGCTACACATGGGATGAGGTCTCCGACCTTGAGGTGATCTCGCTTCTTGATGTGCTGGTTGACGGAAGATTTGAAAAGAACCTTTTCGATGCAAAGCTGCACTGGAAAGGAAGCAGCAACCAGCGTGTGATAGATGTTAAAGAAACCCTGGAGCACGGTAAGATAGTGCTGTGGGATTAAGGAGATACATAAATGAGAAGAATAGCAAGATTTGAAAAAGTGAGCCTTGCGCAGTTTGTTGAGGGGCACGGCGGAGAAGACGCCGCTTCTATCTATGAGAGTATAAAGCTCCCGAAGCGTGCTACGGCAGGCTCTGCAGGATATGATTTTTATGCTCCCTTTGATATTAAGCTTGCTCCCGGTGAAACTATCAGGGTGCCTACAGGTATCCGCGTCTGGATTGAGGATGGCTGGGTGCTTAAGATATACCCGAGAAGCGGTCTTGGCTTCAAGTTCCGCCTGCAGCTCAATAACACCGTTGGAATAATCGACAGCGACTACTACAATTCCGACAACGAGGGTCACATCTTCATTAAGATCACAAACGACTCCAACGAGGGCAAGACAGTTGAGATACCTGCAGGCAGCGGATTTGCACAGGGTATCTTTATCGAATACGGAATCACAGTTGACGATGATGCAGACGGAGTGCGCAACGGCGGCTTCGGAAGCACGACATAATACGAAAGGGAAGAACTATGGCAGTTTATACCGAAAACAACAGACTGGTAATCAAAAACGGAAATTCACAGGTGTGGATAGAGCCGTGGGGCGAGGATTCGCTGCGCGTGCGCATGACAGCCGAGCCTGAGATGGATAAACATGACTGGGCACTTTGCGAGCCTGTAAAGCCCTGTACTCCCGTTTTCCGTGAGGAAACAGTTGATACAACCGATCCGTGGTACAAGGGCGAGGAGTATGCACATTATCATCAGACAGGCGTTGATCACTACATCACTAACGGAAAGATCACAGCCAAGGTAGATAACGAGGGCAGGATAAGCTTCTACAATCAGCGAGGAGAGCTCCTTACTGAGGAGTATTGGCGTGACCGTAATCGTATCAACCGCTATTGTGTTCCGCTGAGAGTCGTTGCAAGAGAGCTGAAATGCAGACAGGGCGGCACTGATTATGAGCTCACAGCCCGTTTTGAAGCCTTTGATGATGAGAAGATATTCGGCATGGGTCAGTATCAGGAGAAGCACCTTGACAAAAAGGGCGCTGTACTTGAGCTTGCCCACAGGAATTCACAGGCAAGTGTACCGTTTTTCCTCTCAAGCAGGGGATACGGCTTCCTCTGGAACAACCCTGCGATAGGCACTGCAACTTTCGGAACGAATAAGACCGAGTGGTACGCAAAGTCAACACAGAAGCTTGACTATTTCATCACAGCAGGCGATACCCCCGCTGATATCGAAAGAAATTATACCGCCGCAGTCGGAAGAGCGCCCAGAATGCCCGAGTACGGTCTTGGTTACTGGCAGTGCAAGCTGCGTTACCGCACGCAGGACGAGATACTTGCAGTAGCAAGAGAGCATAAGCGTCGTGGACTTCCTATGGACGCGATCGTTGTGGATTTCTTCCACTGGACAAGACAGGGAGACTTTAAATTCGAGCCTCGCGACTGGCCCGATCCCGATGCTATGGTAAAGGAGCTTAAGGAGCTTGGTATAGAAACGGTAGTTTCTGTATGGCCTACTATCGATGAAAAGAGTGAGAACTTCGGAGAGATGGCTGATAAGGGCTATCTTGTTTCGGCAGACAGAGGTAATGGTCTTCACATGACCTGGATGGGTAACACTATCTTCTATGATGCTACTCACCCGGGTGCACAGAAATTCGTCTGGGACAAGTGCAAGGAGAACTATTACAAAAAGGGAATACGTACATTCTGGCTCGATGAGGCTGAACCTGAGTACGGCCCTTATGATTTCGATAACTACCGCTATTATGCAGGAACAGCACTTCAGTGCACCAATATCTATCCCTTGATGTATGCAAAAGGCTTCTATGACGGTCTTAAAGCAGAGGGTGAGCAGGAGGTGCTCAGCCTTGTGCGCTGTGCTTGGGCAGGCAGTCAGAAATATGGTGTTCTCACATGGTCGGGTGATATCCATTCATCCTTCAGGGCTATGAGAGAGCAGCTTCAGGCAGGACTTAATATGTCCGTTGCAGGTATCCCGTGGTGGACATCTGATATCGGAGGTTTCCTCGGCGGCGATATCAGTGATAAAAGCTTCCGTGAGTTGCTTGTGCGCTGGTTCCAGTGGGGTGCTTTCTGCCCCGTTTTCCGTATGCACGGCGAGAGAAGCCCGTGGTACGAGCGTGAGCAGGAGTTTATCGATGGTGTTCGTCAGCTTACTTCGGGGCAGGATAACGAAGTGTGGAGCTTCGGTGAAGATAATTACGAGATACTTAAGAAATATCTGTTCATCCGCGAAAAGCTCCGTCCATATATCAGAAAGACCATGGATGAATGTAGTGCGAACGGAACTCCCGTTATGCGTCCGCTTTTCTTTGATTTCAGTGCCGACAGCACCGCATGGGAGACCGAGGACGAGTATATGTTCGGCAGTGATCTTCTGATAGCGCCTGTGATGGAGCAGGGTGCAAGAGAGCGTTCTGTATATCTTCCAGAGGGAGATACATGGATGGATGCCAATACAAAGATTATTTATAAAGGCGGACAGCGTGTAACTGTTCCCGCACCGATCGATATAATACCGGTATTTGTCAGAGGAAATAAAGAGTACGAAATATATTAAGTGAACATAAAGGGCAGATCATAGATCTGCCCTTTAAATCTGCAAAATCAAAACCACCAGTTGAACTGGTGGTTTGCTCTCGCCCTTCAAGGGCGTATTACCGGCTTGTGCCTGAAGGCACACTGAAAGTCTGGCAACCGCATCTCATTCACTAGCAGCCGCTCAAGCGGCTGTTATTTTTTGCT
>JAZQGZ010000042.1:0-32931 GCA_045540255.1 Oscillospiraceae bacterium
AGGCTATCGAATACAGCCTTGTGGATCACGAGACACGCTCTGACAAGAAGATCAGAGCAGAGAAAGGACGGAAATAATATGAACATCAAACAAAGTCGGAGGCCAAGCGGTCTTAGGAAGACAAACTGGTAAGACAACTCCTTGGCCCACAGAACGACATGGCTACGATCCGACTTAGGCTATCGAATACAGCCTTGTGGATCACGAGACACGCTCTGACAAGAAGATCAGAGCAGAGAAAGGACGGAAATAATATGAACATCAAACAGGCTATTAACGAACTGGAAGAGATCAGAGACTTCGAGATCACATACAGTGGATACAGGGATGCGCTGAATATCGCTATCGAAGCACTTAAGGAAAAGGAAGCCGCCGAACTTAATGCACTCACGGAAACAGACCCTGATACTGCTGAATGTATAAACACCAAATGCACCGACTGCGAGAAGCATGATGTCGGAGGCAAGGTATGCGATCGCTACCCTGCAAAGACCGATGAGATACGCAGGATTCATGAGGAGGCAGGCAATGACGGATAATGAGATTATCAAGGCTTTGGAGCGTATGAGTGCAGAGGACGCAGACGGCTTTTCGAGTGATATACTTGACCTAATCAAGCGACAGCAGGCAGAGATTAAGCGGTTGTGGGAAGACTGCGACTACTTTGAAGATAAGGTCAAAACAATAAAATCCGAGGCAATAACAGAATTTGCGGAAAGGCTGAAAAGCGATGCGGTAGAGGCGAGATGTTGCACATTTTCGACAGTTGTACGCGTGGCTGATATTAATACGCTCGTGAAAGAAATGGTGGGTGTAGAATGAGTAAATTCGACTATGACGCCTTTATCGGTGATGAATACCGAATAGCAGTAAGCAAGGAACGCTATACAAAAGAGCAAGCCGCCGAAATTGCAAAGCGTGAGCTGATGACCGATAGCGTTGAGTATGAACCCGATATCGGCTGGGTGTATTACGGCTTCGGCACCAACAATGACGGTGAGCATTATCACGGTTGGTGGCTCGTAAGAAAAAAGCCAAAATGCGGCTGTCCTGTGTGGGTATTCAGAGAAAAGGAGCGTGATCGCAATGAACAAAGCAGTAATGATAAGCATACAGCCGAAATGGTGTGAGCTGATTGCAAACGGCAAGAAAACCATTGAGGTGAGAAAGACCAGACCGAAGCTTGAAACGCCTTTTAAGTGCTACGTATATTGCACTAAGCCTAAGACAACCAACCCACACGAATATCTTTATAAACGTTCGTATGAGGGTTATACATATCCCTATAATGGCAAAGTCTTTGCGGAATTCGTGTGCGACAGCATTATATATCTAGGCAACATCGCAACCGACTCGTGGGAATATCTGAGCGGCAGTACGCATACGGCACACAAACACCTTGTTACATATAACGCCTGTATGACTGAAAGCGAATGCCTTGAATACGGCGGCGAGTACGCATGGCACATCTCCGACCTCGTTATATACGATAATCCAAAAGCGCTGAGCGAGTTCAATTACTGGCCTTATAAAGATTGCGGCATAGAGTGCAGCAAGTGCAAGTATGGCATTGAAACCAACGAACTGTTAACAGATGGATATATTTGTGACCGAGAGATGAAACGACCGCCGCAAAGTTGGTGCTATGTGGAGGAGGTATCGATATGACCGACAGAAACAGATTAATAGACCTGCTGGATGATGTGGTATATGGCTTACTTGACGGCGCACAGATTGAAGCCATCGCCGAGCATCTTCTTGCAAACGGCGTTATCCTGCCGCCTGTTAAGGTGGGTGATACGGTTTATGAATTGTCGTACTACGACGGAAAGCCTGAAGGCTATTACGAGCGAATTGTGACTGGCTATCACTATACGCAGGAGAACCATTATGGCAATTCAAAGGACAATGAGTATCTCTGCGTGGTAGGCAAATACTGCAATAACACACGGCACATTAAAACTTCAAAAATCGGCCGAACCGTATTCCTCACCGAAGCCGATGCCAAAAAGGCTTTAAAGGAGCGTGACCGCTGATGGACTGGCTCCCACTCATAGCACTCGTAGCGCTGGGCGTATTTTTCGCAATGTACTGCGCTGGGAAAGGAGATTAACCATGAAATGCAACATAAAAGAATCGCTCAAACGGCAGATCTGTACCGAGATTGCTGAAACCCTCGACGAGCAGCGCATAGTCTGGGAGCTTCTCACCATCGTAGTACTGCATGATGAATTTGGACTCGGGCAGGAGCGCCTTGAACGCTACGGTAAGGCTATGCAGAAGATGTATAGCGAATTTACTGAAGAAAGCAGGCTCACCGATACGCCTCACCGCAAGGGTAGCAAGAAGATGTCAAATATGGACACCGCCGTTATCCGTATCCTAAAAGCTCTGAAATCTCACAACATAGACTATCATCCTATCCTTGATATCGTTGATATGAAGATCGACGGTGTAAGCATGGATGAAATGTTGGACAGGATGTAAAGGAGACTCACACTTTGGATGCAATACAAAAGATAACACAGACATATTCCTTTGAACAGCAGCGTGAGATACTTGTCGAGGAGTGTGCAGAGCTTATTCAGGCAGTGCAAAAGATGAAGCGCAACTCTTCGGACCTCACAGCCTATAACAACTTCATCGAGGAGATAGCTGATGTGTCTATCATGATCGACCAGATGTTTGCTTACATTGGTACGCCTCATATCTCGGCTATTCGCAAGAAGAAGCTTGAAAGACAGATAAGCCGTATCGAAAATGAAAGGATAACAAATGAACAGAACAGAACTCGAACAGATATACTACCTCAACCGTGAGCTGAAAATGTGGGAGGATGAGCTTACAAGGCTCAGAGCAAGGTCGCTCGTGGCTTCTCCCCTGCCAAGCACATCTCATGGCACTGGCATATCGGACAAAGTGGCACAGCGCACAGAACGGGAGATGGAGCTTGAAGCTCGCATACAGGCTAAGCGGGATGAGATACAGGAACTGCGCAACCGTGCTGTAAGCTACATAACCACCATTCCCGATAGTCTTACCAGAATGATAGTGTACTATCGCTGTGTGAGCCTTTTTGGCTGGCGTAGGGTGGCTTATGAGGTTGGGGGGAGTAATTCTCCTGATGGTGTACGCATGATATACAACAGATTTATGGCACAGATGTAAAGTTGTTCGTTTTGTTCGATTTACCTGTGCTATAATGATATCATAGAAAATATATCGAAGCCCTGAGCGATGCTTGGGGCTTTTGGTTTTCAGAGAGGAGGCGGTCTTGTGACCGAAAAGCAAAAGCGATTCGCAGATGAATATATCATCGATCTCAACGGAACTCGGGCATACAAGGCTGCATATCCCACTGTTAAGAGCGATGAAGCTGCAGCAACAGCAGCGGGTAGATTGTTGAGAAATGTTCAGGTCAAAAGCTACATTGACGAGCGGCTTGAGGCAGCTCGTACCACCAAGACCGCCGAAGCCTCTGAGGTGATGGAGTATCTCACCGCCGTTATGAGAGGAGAAACACAGGCAGAAGTGGTCGTTACGGAATTTATAGGTGACGGCTGCTCCGAAGCACGCAATATCAAGAAGGCTCCTGATGAAAAGGAGCGCTTAAAAGCTGCTGAACTCCTCGGCAAGAGGTATGGCCTGTTCACCGATAAGGTCGACATGAACGCCCCTGTCACCATCGTGATAAAGGATGATTATGGCGACGAATAGCATTACCGTTGAAACGAAATGCCGCTGGAATAAGATATTCAGACCTGTCAACGAGTTTAGGGGGCGCTATCGGGCGCTAAAAGGCTCGGCAGGTTCGGGAAAGTCTACCAATATCGCACAGGATTACATCAAGAAGCTATCCGACAAGCGCTATGAGGGCGCAAATCTGCTTGTGGTGCGCAAGGTCGATGAAACCAACCGAGACAGCACCTTTGCGGAGCTTCAGGCTTGTATCTTCCGTCTGTTTGGTGAACATTACGACAAGGTGTGGAAGATCTGTCACTCACCCCTGTCTATGGAATGCAAACTGACAGGCAGCCGCATTATATTCCGTGGTATGAAAGACGATGCGCAGCGCGAAAAGGTCAAGTCCATCACGTTCAAAACCGGAAAGCTTACATGGATATGGTGCGAAGAAGCGACCGAGCTTGAAGCTGCTGATATTGACATCCTTGATGACCGACTCAGAGGCGATCTCAGTGAGATAAACCCGAATCTGTATTATCAGATGACTTTCACATTCAACCCGATATCCGCAACGCACTGGATCAAGGGCAGATATTTCGACCGCATTGACCCCGATGTGCTGGCGCATCATTCCACTTACAAGGACAACCGCTTCATCGACGATGGCTACCGCCGACGCATGGAGCGCCGCAAGATAGACGACCCCGAGGGATACCGCATATATGGCCTTGGCGAATGGGGCGAAATAGGCGGTCTGATACTTCCTCGAATACAGATTGAGGAATTTACAGAGGATTTCGATGCTCGTTATTATGGGCAGGATTTTGGTTTTAATCACGCCAATGCAATTCTTGATGTTGGCTTCCGCGACGGCGAAATTTACATTGTCAAAGAGATATACGTGCACGAAAAGGACACCAGTGAGATTATCCCGCTTGCCGAAAAGGCAGGCTTCGGAAAGAATATCGAGATGTGGTGCGACAGCGCAGAGCCTGACCGAATACAGATGTGGAAGAAAGCAGGATATCGCGCCGTCCCTGTCAGCAAGGAAAAAGGCAGCGTACACGCCCAGATAGATTTTCTTAAGAAACATAAGATATACATACATCCGCGCTGCGTGAACACCGTCAAGGAGATACAGCAGTGGCGATGGAAAAAGGACACGCAGACAAACACTTATATCGACGAGCCTGTGGAGTTTTTTGACGACGCTATGGCGGCGCTGAGATACTCCATAGAGCGTATGCGTAAAGACAGAGGCAAGGTCAAAGTACATAACCGTAAGGAGATGGGAATTTACTGATGTTTACTGTAAGCAGAAATACAGAAATAACGACAGGGCTTGTGTGCGGCTTCATCAAACAGCACCGCTCAGAACTTCCGCGCTATGAGAAGCTCAAGAACTACTATGACGGTGAGCACGATATCAAGACTCGCCGCAAGCGCTCTGTACTGGCTAATAACAAGCTTGTGTGTAATCATCCCAAGTACATAACGGACACCGCTACGGGATATTTTGCAGGAAACCCTATTAAGTACAGCTCGGAGCAGGACATTACCGCGCTGACGAATATACTCAGACAGGCGGACGCGGAAACGCAGGATGCTGACCTCGCACTCCGGAGCAGTATATACGGCAAGGCTTATGAGTTTCTTTATGCGAATGAACAGGGACAGCCGCGCTTTGCTTCCATATCCCCTCAGAACGCGTTTGTTATATACGACGACACTGTGGAGCAGAAAGAGCTTGCAGGTGTGTACTACTACCCTGTTGTAGACAGTGCTACCAACAAGCAGAATGGTTATGCAGTGTATGTGTCGTTCCCGGATAAGCTTAAGCAGTTTACCGTGAACGCCTCGTTTACTCCTGATGGCAGTGTTGCCGAAACCCAAAACGGCTTCGGCGAAGTTCAGATAACCGAGAATTACAACAACACATTCTGCAACGGCGACTTTGAGCCTGTTTTATCGCTTATAGACGCATACAACGTGCTTCAGAGCGACCGAGTAAATGACAAGGAGCAGTTCGTTGAAGCTATTCTGCTTATCAAGGGTCAGACTTTCGGCGACACTAACGATGAAAAGAGCGAGACCTACAAGGCGCTTAAAGAAAACGGTCTGCTGGAGCTTGATGTGGATGCGTCCGCAGAATGGCTCACCAGGCAGTTTGATGAAAACAGCGTCGAAGTACTTCGGACGAGCCTTGAACAGGATATACACAAATTCTCCAATGTTCCATGTATGAGCGACAAGGACTTCGCAGGAAACGCTTCAGGCGTGGCTATGCGCTACAAGCTCCTCGGCTTTGAACAGCTTACCAAAATAAAGGAGCGATATTTCAAGGAGACGATAAGGAAAAGGCTCAGGATGTTGTGTACTTACTGTGAAAAGACAAGCAAGGGTAAAATAGACCCTGACTCCATCAATATCAAGTTCTCCCGTGCGCTCCCCGTCAACGAAACAGAGATCGCACAGATGGTAAGCGAGCTTAATGGCTTAGTTCCCGATGATGTTCTGCTGTCGCTGCTGCCGTTTATTGACGACCCTAAAGCCGCTGCCGAACAGATGGCTAAATTGAAGCAGGAATCGCAGGCGGCTATGTTCAACACCGCTCCCTCGGAGCTGATGTCTGATGAACAGTAAGGACTACTGGGCGAAGCGTTCCGCTCTCGATATGATCGAGTATATGCGGACCGCAGATCAGACGGCAACGCTTATCCGAGAGACTTCTGAACAGGCGATAGGGGCTGTTCAGAAAGAAATAAAGGGCATATTCAGTGCGTTTATAAACTTCGGTATAACCGAGACCGAAGCACGGCGTATCCTATCGGCTGACGGCACCATGCTTCAGCGCATGAGGAAAGCCACCGAAAAGCTGAAAGACCCGAAGCAGAAACAGGCACTGCTATCCGCTATCAACAGCGCAGGCGCTTACAGATGGCGCATACAGCGGCTTGAAGAGGTCGGAAAGCAGATAACGGCTCAATGCCGCGAACTGTATAAAGCGCAGCTTACAGATACCACGAAAACGCTCCAGAACGTTGCAGAGGATGCGTATTATCACACGATATTCAACGTCCAGAAAGAAACAGGGCTTGCTTTCAGCTTTGCGCAGTTCCCTAAAAAGCAGATAGACAGGATACTGGCTTTTAATTGGTCGGGCGAGCATTACTCGCAGAGGATATGGCGCAACACCGAGATACTAGCGCAAGCTATCAAGGATGAAATGCTTGTCAGCCTGCTTTCGGGGCGTTCCAACGCAAAAACAGTGCGTGCTATCCGCGAGCAGTTCAACGTGAATTCTTTCTGTGCGTGGCGACTCGTCCGCACTGAGAGCAGCTACGTTTCAAATGCGGCGGTATCTGAGGGTTACAAAGAGGCGGATATCGAGAAATATCGCTATCTGGCTACTCTTGACAGCCGCACATCCGAAAAATGTGCAGAGCTTGATGGAAAAGTGTTCAGGCTGGCTGATAAGAAAGTTGGCACGAACTTTCCGCCTATTCACCCTTTTTGCCGATCGACAACCCTTGCGGAATTCGGCGAGGAGACAATGAAGAAGCTTGAACGCCGCGCTCGTGATAAAGACGGCAAGGTCATGAAAGTGCCTGCGGATATGACTTATCGGGAGTGGGCGGATAAATATCTTGACAAATCAGCGGAAAGTGATATAATGAAAACCAGAAAAGCTGATATTGTAGATGGCAAAAATGTTGTTGGAATATGGCAACGAAGAAACAACTTCGATTATGCTATCGATGACATCATTGATTTTCAGGGTTATAATGGCAAGCCGACCATTGTTTATGATCGGGCTGAATTTGATAAATGTGTTGAAGAAGATCATTTTTTAGCCGAAAGAACGTTTTGTGCAGAAGATCAAGACACTATCGATTTGTATGACAGTCAACTAAAAGCGATAAATGGAGAAGATTATTTCCATGTAAATTGTGAGGCTGGCGGAGCGCAATATGGTCAAGGTATGTATTGTGCTGCTGATTATACAAAAGGCACTATATCGTTTGATAAATTTGAGCATGAAATAAAACAATATACATGGGGGCGACCATATTCAAAAACAGACTGGATGACCCTTGACCCATCAGCAAAGGTTCTTGATATACCCAGCGGTTATGATCGTGTAGGATGCCTTGATTATGTTACAAGAATGTATACGGATGAGTATCAACAATTCAGATTAGCTCAAGATCCTATCTTGAGTAAACATTGGGCGGAATACCAAAAGGGTATGGATAAAGTAAGAACTTTATATGCCAAGTGGGATGAAGCAGCTTGGAATAAAGCGGACGCATTAAGTGATAAACTAGATAGAAAGTATCCTGATTGTCGCCAGCTTATAAACGATACTAATATATCTGTAAACAATAAAAATGCTGGTATCCTTGCTGCCGAGATGGGATATGATGCTATAAATGCACAAGGTCATGGCACAACAGGAAGCTATACCGTTGTGCTTAATAGAACAAAACTTATCATTTTCGGAGGAGACGATTATGAGTACGACCCAAAATAAAAAGCAGAGTATTTATTTTGCAAGAAATAAAGATGGTTTTTCCTGTGTATATGATAGCGAAACACATAAGTGTGTTGATATAATTCTTTCGACTGGCGATAATATAGAACTTTTCAACGAGAAACGTGATGAGTACATCGGTCAAATTGACCCTAAATATGAAAGTCAATAATGGTTTGTGCCATAAAAGATGGCTTTCCTATACCACAATTTAATATTACAAGCGCTCAGAGATGGGTGCTATTTTTATGCCCAAAATCAGATACCAAACAAGCTATTGGCTTTTCTCCTTAAAAGCGGCGGCGGTGCATCGGGTCCGTCGCTGCACATGGGTCTGAGCGGTGCGTGAGCCGTGAGGACCGTCCATGATTTTTCCTTTCTGTCAAAGCGGCAGGTCTTGTCCTTTCGTCCTGCCGTTTTCTTGGGGGTATAGCTCAGCAGTAAGAGCAGTCGCCTTATAAGCGACAGGTCGCAGGTGCAAATCCTGCTGTTCCCACCATAATGCACTCCTTCGGGGGTGCTTTTTTATGCCCAAAATGTGCTGATGGCTTATAAGCTGCACAGTATCACAGAGTCTTACGGACGTAAAACGGAGGTAACACATGAACGAATTTGAACAGAACACCACACAGACAGAGCAGAACGGCTCTCAGACCGCCGAGAATGCACAGAACGGCACTTCTGCAGTGCAGACGGATAACAATGCCGCCAATGTAGAAAACGGCGCACAGGGCGCATCACAGCCCTCTGAAAAGACATTCACACAGGATGAGCTTAACAGGATAGTCACAGACCGCCTTAAAGCAGAGCAGAAGCGCTGGGAGAAGAAGGTGGCAGACGAAAAGGCAGAGGCTGAGCGCGTTGCCAAGATGACCGCCGAGGAAAAGGCAAAGCATGAGCAGGAAAAGCGTGACCGTGAGTATTCCGAGCGCGAGGCTGCTCTTGCAAAGCGCGAGCGTCTTGCAGTGGCAAAGGATAAGCTCGCAGAGAAGAATGTGCCGCTTGCTCTCATAGCAGCGGTGGATGTATCTGCTGACGATACCATTGACAGCAGTGTTGAGGCTATCGCAAAAGTTTTTGCTGATGCGGTAAGCGCAGAAGTAACAAAGAGGCTTGCAGCGGAACCGCCTAAGAAGAGCGGTGCTGACGTTAACAGCCTTGAAAAACAGATCGCCGATATTTTCGGCAACAAGTAATTTGTGGAGGTATAAACTATGGCAATCAATACTATTGAGTACGCAAAGATCTTCCAGAAGGAACTGGACAAGCAGGTAGTACAGGCTGCGACTTCCGGCTGGATGGAGGCAAATGCAGGACAGGTTATCTACAACGGCGGCGATGAGATCAAGATTCCCAAGATGGTGCTGCAGGGTCTCGGCAACTATGACAGAGCCGAGGGCTATGTGAACGGCGCTGTTACATATTCCTTTGAGACACACAAGCTGACTCAGGACAGAGGCAGACGTTTCCGCATCGATGCTATGGACGTTGATGAGAGCGGATTTGGTCTGGCTGCTGCCAATGTGGCTTCCGAGTTCCAGCGCACAAAGGTCATCCCCGAGATCGATGCTTACCGTTATTCCAAGCTTGCAGGCTATGCAGGTATTACCGAGGAGTATGACCCTGAGGATTCTACTGTATTCTCCACTCTCAGAGCGCAGATCGCAGCTATAATGGACGTGAACAGCGGCGAGGATCTTGTTGTTACCATTGCAAGACCTGTATACGACAAGCTCTGCCTGAGCAAGGAGTTTGGCAGAAACGTGAATGTTGATAACTTCGCACAGGGCGGCATTGACATGGCTGTAAAAACCATCGATAGCGTTCCTGTTATTCCTGTTCCCTCTGCGAGAATGAAGTCTGCATACACATTCAACGCTAATGGCGAGGGCGGCTTTACTCCTGCGTCCGATGCGGTACAGATCAACTGGATCATCTGTCCCAAGGGTGCGCCTATCGCGATCTCCAAGACAGACAACATCAAGATCATCACCCCCGATGTAAACCAGTTTGCTGATGCGTGGGATATCGACTACCGTAAGTATCACGATATCTTCGTTCCCGACAACAAGAAGGCTGTTATTGCGGTATCCAAGGCTACCGTATAAGAGGAGGCTGATTATACATGGACGCAAACGAGCGCTTTAAAAAGCTGACAGGCGAGGCAGATGTAAGCCTTGCTGAACTGCTGCTTGCTGACGCTGCCGATGCGGTATGCGACTATATCGGGCGCGACAGTGTTCCTGAAAGGCTCGTTTCCGTTCAGGTGCAGCTTGCGGTTATGGCATATAACAAGCGCGGCGCGGAGGGCGAGAGTTCCAGAAGCGAGGGCGGTATCTCCCAGAACTTTGACGGACTCCCTCCCGAAATGCTCAAAAGGCTTAAAAACTACCCTAAGAAAGTAGGTGTGCTGTATGCGGCTGATACAGAGCAGGTTTAAAACAGTGCCGCTGAGCCGTCTCAAAACGGCAAAAAGCGGCTATATCGGCACAGAGGTGACATACATCCCTATGGGCGATATAAAAGCCGAAATACAGCCTGTCAGCGCGCTTGCACAAGCGGAGAAATTCGGTATCTCGATCTCAAGGGGAATACTTATATTCTGCGAACTTGGTACAGACATCAAGGAGCGTGACCGCGTGAGATGGCAGGATACCGATTACTCCGTGAAGGGTGTTTTACAGCACAACAACATTCTCCGAGTGGAGGCGGAAAAGGTAGAACCATGAGTGATATTCGTGTTGAGGGACTTGACAAGCTTATAAAAAAGCTTCAGCAAGTACGTTCTGACGGCGATTCGGTTATAGAACGCGGATTGCTCAAAGCAGGCAACAAGGTCCGCAATAAGGCTGTTCTGCTCTGCCCTGTTGACACGGGAGAGCTTCGCGGCAGTATACAGGTCGAAAAGACCGCACCGCTAACGGTAGCCGTTGGCACCAACAAAGAATATGCACCTTATGTGGAGTATGGCACAGGCACACAGGGCGATCCTGCTGTACCACATACCACAAAAGAGAGTTGGAGCTATCAGGACGAAAAAGGCAACTGGCATACATCCCACGGACAGCGAGCGCAGCCTTTCCTGCGCCCAGCCGTGGATAAGGACGAGGTCGTTGATACCGTTGCAGATGAAGTAAAGGGGGCGATCGCTGATGCTTGATGCAAATAAAATCATTCCACCCATAGTGGAGGATATAATCGCGCTTGAGCCGCATTTCCCCGATATCGCACCGACATTTCCGCTCGGTATACTCACACCGATAGACAGCGGCTCGGGCATTATCATAAGCGGCGAGGAGCGTATCACTCCTCTTACATTCCAGATAGATGTATACGACACATCCTATCAGCGGTGCGAGGAAACAGCAAACGAAATAACCCTGCGGCTCGTGAAGCGAGGCTTTACGCGTATGCCCGGACAGATAATCAAAGAAAAAGGGCTGTATCGTCATGTGCTGAGTTTTTCGGCACAGGTGGACGAACAGCATGGATTTGTTTACAGGAGGTAATGATATATGGAACTTTTATCCCGTAATACATGGCTCGGAGTGTCGGAGGATGACGGCGCTACATATCTTGAGCTGTATGGCCTTACAGGCACTCCCGACATGGGCGGCGAGCCTAACAAGGTTGACGTAACCAATCTGCGTGACAAAGTGCAGCGCAGCATTGACGGCAATCAGCAGGTAAGCTCTCTGCAGTTCCCTTTCAACTATAATAACGAAAAGGATAACACTGTTACCGAAAACATGGTGAAGCGTTCCTTTGCGAAGCTCAAGGAACTTGAGGACAGCGGAAAGCTGCTGCAATGGAAGCTCACCTATCCCGATGGTACATCTTATGCATGGAGCGGCAGACCCACTGCATGGAGAACTGCTGCTAATGTTGATGAGCCTCTTAAGTTTAATCTTTCCGTATCACTCGAGAGCGCGCTTGAATATGCCGACGCACTTATTGCTGATACCGCAGAGGGGGACTAATCAATGACAGGAGCTATACTTAAAATCAGCGATGCAAAGAGTCTTGAGCTGCGTTATACCGCCAAGAGAGCGGAGAAACTTGAAAAGGAACTTGATGACAGCCTGCTTGGCGGTTTGCGCAAGTCAGATCGAGTGGGCGTTGTAGTGAAATACATCGCTTGCGGTGCAGACATCACCACCGAAGAGGCGTACACTGCCTATGATGAATACATCGATAACGGCGGCGATATGGCCGCAATATCCGATGTTATCGTCGAAGCGCTCCAGAACGGCGGCTACATCCCTAAGAAAGCGGTTGAAGCCGCAAAAAAACTGGAGGCGAAGCTCCGCCACGAAACGCCGCAGAGCTGATAGATCGCCTTAGAAAATCGGCGGTCGAGAACGGCGCATATACAGTGGATTTCTACGACCTTACGCCGACAGAGATCAACGATATCATAACTACGGCAATAAGGCGGCGCGAGGATGATAATAAGTCCCGCGCCGTTTTTGCGTATCATACAGCGATTCTTACAGGTCTTGCAGTAAACGCTCCGAAGAAATTCCCGAAGAGCGCTTCAGAACATTTTACATGGCTTGATGATGAGCCCGAATGGGTGAAATCAAAGCGCAGGATGGCGCAGTTTGCCGCACAGCATAACATGAATTACAGGAGGAAATAAGATTGACGGTTGAAGAGTTAAACGTCATTATCACGGCGCAGAACAGCGAATTCAAGCGCCGTATCGATGAAGTAAACGGGCGTTTGAATAAAATGTCCCAAACCGCACAAAACTCCTCTGACAAGACATACAGCGTTTTTAAAGGGCTTGCGGGTAAAGTTGCCGCTCTTGGTATCGGTAAGATAATCGCGAACTCCATTACAGAGGGCATGAACGCTATTGAGAGTGAGAGTCTTTTCGAAGTGTCCCTCGGGAGTTATGCCGACAGTGCCCGAGAGTGGAGTGAGAAACTCGGCGATGCGCTTGGGCTTGATGAATATACGTTGCGTAAGAACATCGGCACACTATTCACTATGACCCAAAGCATGGGAATAGCCAAAGACTCAGCATTATCTATGTCGCAGAATATCACGCAATTGGCAGAGGATATGGCGAGTTTTTATAATATAACTTCGGATGAGGCTTTCAATAAACTGCGGAGCGGTCTCACAGGCGAAACAGAGCCTTTAAAACAGCTCGGAATCCTTGTTGACGAGACAACGATAAAGCAGTATGCCTACAAAAACGGCATTGCCGCTGTGGGCGATGAACTTACTCAGACACAGAAGGTAATGGCGCGCTATGCCGCTATTATGGAGCAGACATCTACCGCACAGGGTGACCTTGCACGCACAATGGACAGCCCAGCGAATCAGCTTCGCGCTCTTAAGAATGATATCAAGGAGCTGATGATAGATACAGGCACGTCGCTGATGCCTACTGTATCATCTTTGCTGAGCATGGCAAGGTCGGGACTGGAGGTAGTAACTCCGCTTATCACAGGGGCGGCAGAGGGAGTAAATGAAGTGGCGCAGGCTATTCTTGATGCGTCGCCACGTACACAAACGCTGCTGACATTGACTCTCGCTTCAGCTGTGGCTATTCCTGCTGTGACAAAAGCGCAGATGCTGCTGACTCTCGCACAGAGAGGATATAGCGCATTACTTAGCATACTTATACCGAAACAAATTACTTTCGCGGCGGCATTACAGGCGACAGCAGGATGGATTGGCATCATAGCAGGCGCGCTTGCGATATTCTCGCTTATAGGAGACGCTAACGCCAATGCACAAAAAACCACAAAGGATGCTGTAAACGACCTTACTGCCGAGAAAAAGGCGGCAGAGGATGCGGCTTCGGGTGTGGATGCTCTTGCGGACAGCATGAACGGACTGGGAGAGGCTGTTACAGGTGGTCTTGCGGCGGTGGATAAGCTGAATGTTGCGGGAAGCACATCGGGCGGTAAGTTCGTTACAGACAAGGATATCAGTAATATCAGCGATGCAGTAAGCCTTACGACCGAGCTTGAAAATATTTTCGAGAAGCTTACAAGTGATGAGCTTGCATTTGACCCGTTCGGAGATATGAGCCTTGATAGCCTATACGAGAGCGTAAAAAAAGGTTGGAACTGGCTTGTAAATGACGGATGGGCACTTTTGCAGGACGGAGTTCAAAATCTTTTCTCTACAGGACAGGATATATGGTCTGTTATTTTCGGAGATGATTCCGAAAGATACAACGCATTATCTCGTATGACCAAAGGCATTGAGCAGGTGTTCGGCTCGGATTGGACGAATTTCTGGACGGACATCGGCAAGAATGTGAATAAAGCTCTAACAGGCGGCACCGAGCAGGAGCGATATGAAGGTTGGAAAGCAATCGACGATGAATTCAAGAAGTTTTTCGGACAGGCAGGCGAAGATTGGAGCGGATTCTGGCAGCAGATCGGCGGCGGTATAGAAGATTTCGCCCGTGGCGACCTGCAAAGCGGGCTTGAAGCAATAAATTCTCAGTTTGAGGGGCTTTTTGGCGAACTTGGAAAAGCTCATAGCGATTTCTGGCAGAAATTCGGAGCAGGCGCATATAGCGTGCTAAATGCAGGGCAAATACAAGACAATCAGTTGCACGACAAATACAGTACACTTATGATGGATATGCAGAGTGAGATCAATGACCTTATCCGAAGCGGATTAAGCGCAGAGGATGCTCTTGCGGCAGCCGAAATGAAGTATATCACCAGCGCCGAAAAAGCTTATTACTATGAAAATCTTGATACTCAGCGTCGTTCCCTTGAGCAATTAGAGGCTGTTGAGGACTCTCTGCAGATGCAGGATTACCGCTACGGCACAGCCGACAGTTACTATGCACAGATCGCAGACACGACCGCGTCAGACTATTACCGTCAGCAGGGTCTCGCCGCTGAGCAAAGGAAAGAAGAACAGCGCAAGACAACAACACTCAATATACAGGTAAATAGTTATCTCGATGGCGAAAAGGTCGGCGAGTCTATGGCAACAAGGGAAATATCCGAAACAGAAGCCTCTAACGACTATTGACATTTGACATAATTTGTGTTAAAATGTTGAAAAAACATCGGAGGGATAATGCGTGAGTTTTTTGTTCACTTTTTTGGCGGTTTTGTTTTTCTTGATTGGACTTTTTGTGCTGCTCGAAAACCAAACAATTGGTTTGATTCTTTTGGCAACTGCAATTGCATGTGTAATCATCTCGTGCTCTGCTAAGAAGAACAAAGAACAGAAAAACATTCAAAAAACAATAATATCAGCACCCAAAAAACACCGCAAAAAACGCTACTCCACAAAAGGCTACTGCTTATCAGGACTTCCTTTCGGAGAATGCGATTGTAATATAACAGTATACGATGATGTTGTTGTATTTTCTTCAGGAAAGAGTGTATCCAACCTAAATACGTCGAAAATAACAACTGCCGCAGTCAGAACTAAAAATGAGCTTACAAGTGCAAGCACAGGCTCTGCTATACTCGGAACTGCTTTGTTCGGAATCGTCGGCACTGTAATAGCTTCACGCCCCAAAAACAAATCCCAGTACATACTTGTGATAAACTATGTGAGCGGAGAACCGAAGACCATAGCAATTGCCTTTGATGATTATCAGAAATACGAAGCTGAAAACATAGCGTTTTTCCTTAATAAGAAAGCTACAAGCGATGTGACAGAACTATAATATAACAGCACCTTACACAAAAGTAGGGTGCTTGTTTTATGCCCAAATACTTTGCACTCCATTCGGGGTGCTTTTTTATTGCCCCAAGAAAGGAGGCATAATGTCAGAAACCGCATCGATACTTAAGATTGACGGTGTAGAAGCGCCGACTCCGTATAACTTTGGTCTTACATATTCGGACTACGACAGCAAAAATTCGTCACGTTCCGAAACATGGGTGCTCAACCGCGAGATAATTCGAACAGACCTTAAATCCCATGCGTTTTATTTCAGGCTGAAAACGCCCGAGATGCGACAGCTTATCAAGATGATAAAGCCTGCCAAAATAACAGTGAGCTTTTTCGACCTCAATGCAAGCGCCGAGTCACCGTATACTGAGTTTGTCGGATACGCAGACCCTACGCGTAAAGTACAACTTCTTCATTGGAACAGTGAGGATCCAGAGGAGAGTTGGTGGGAGCTTGATACATCGTTCATCGAATATTAAGGAGGTGAGGATATGTATTCCGTAACCGAAGAATATGCCGCAAATGTAGCTGAGCCTGTTCGTATGTCGCGGATATACGGGCAGCTCCGCACAAAAAGCGGCAATGTATATGAGATAAACAACTCAGATATAGAGAGCGGAAGTCTCAGCATTGTCAGCAAGCTCAATAAAAAGGGGGATTTCCGCCCGGGTGGTGTTTATTCATCGACATTATCAATATCGCTCAATAAGTTCGGCGATATCTCCAAAGACCTTGACCGCGCTCGTATACTGCTGTACTACGACCTTTTCAGAGGAGTTGACAGCGAGGAATATGACCGCATACCTCTCGGCAGTTACTGGGTAAATGGTTCATCTGTAAAGCGCAATTTCGAAGTGGTATCGTTTAAAGCTTACGACGATATGATAAATTTCGATTATTCTGCTGTTGCTATGACCGATACACTATATAATCTCGCGGTGGCAGCCTGTTCTGCTTGTGGCATAGTGCTCAGAACTACACAGGATGTTTTTGAAAGTATGCCCAATGGAACTATGGCAGCCACAATAAACACTGCACGTGTGCAGAATTGGCGAGACTTGCTTATGTATATAGGCATAGCAACAAGCTCATTTGCTCGTATCAATAGGACGGGCGGGCTTGAATTTGTACCACTGACCTGCGAAAAGAATGACGGCGGTGTGATAATCCCTGTCAGAGAGATCATGGATAATGTCCGCGGCAAAACGGAATTTTCTGATAGCACAGAAAGAATAGTCAAACTCACAATGCGGCGCAACGGCGTTCTGATAAGCTCCACAAAAGTCTATCAGACAGCAGGCTCGGAGGTACTCAGCACCCTTGAAATATCCGACAATCCGCTTTTTTCTTCGCTTACTGATGCCGAGGTTTCTACAGCACTTAATAATATGCTTGTGCCACTTGTGGAGTGCCTCAACAGGACTTTTGATGTTGATGTCATAAGTGGAGACCCTGCGCTTGAGGTCGGTGATTATGTGCGATTACGCGGTGGAGCGATAGATACCGTGCGCGGATATGCAACGGGTATGATAACTTATCAAGCGTGGCGGTATAGAGGAGATCATACGATCAAATGTTCGCTTCCTGCAACCGTGGCGAGAGACGAAAGCGCTATTCCTGCGACTATGGACGATACCGAAACAACGATATACAGGCAAACACCAAAATCGCAACTTGAAAAGCGTATAGATGCGCTTGAGGCTGATATGAAAGAGGGCGGCTCTGCTTCCCTCGGCCCCCTCTCCACCTACACCTACCTCACCGACAACAGCATCGAATACAACGGCACGACCTACACCATCGAAAAGAACGATTCAGGACTTATCACCAAGATAGCCAATGACAAGGGCGGCGAGTTTTCGCCTGAGATAGGGGGCGACATAACAGATGTGGCTTTCCACAATGCAGTGTTTACGGCGGTAGCTATGATGTGTAGTTACAGCAAGAGCGATAACGCATTTATGCTGTACGATAGCGGAAACGAGTTTATTGATGTTACGGGCGGCTGGGAGATGTGGCACAACTCCTCTGCAACAGCAACCGAAAGTAAAAATTCCGACCATATGCTCATTAAATCCGAGAACACATCGGGAATGTTTGCTTTCGTATTCTGTGCTACTGCAAATCCTATCGATATCACGGTGTACAAGAGCTTGCATTTCGAGGTTATCGCACCAACAACTAACGCCAGCGATTATAGCGATTATGGAATATCGACTAGTAGGGTCAATAACAACTGGTCCAATCTTGTGGATAGTGGATATTTCGGGCGATTTGATGCGCGGACAGAAATTGTTATGGATATCGCCGAATACACGGGGCTGCATTATATTAATATGTTGGTCGATAAGGGCAACGAACTGAAAATATATAGGGTTTGGCTCGAGAGATAAATAAGGCAAAAGCACACGACAACGCTAACATATTGACCGATATGCGTCGGTTGATGAATAAATACGGCATTTAAATAAAGGAGGACATATTCTATGGCAAGCGAAAAAACGATACTGCTCGGCGGTACCGAGCAGGAGGTAAAGCTCAGCGGACAGAACTGCGACATCCGCAACGATGGCACGGATACGGTTTACATCAGCCGCCGTCCCAACATCGTACCCGATGCAGATGGCGTAGTCTCCGTTCCTGCAGGACAGGCGGTGAAGTATCACGATATCCACGGTACTGTATACCTGTTCGGAACAGGCAAGGTAATACTCTGCGGCAACGATTATTCCACACCGGTTTTTAAGACAGCCGCCACATCTTCGGGTGAGGGCGGCGGTGTAGATCAGACGGCGAGGGATGCGGTCAATGCGCTAACAGGAACAGTTGTAAGCAACAAGACGGAATTCGACGACCACTCAAGCGATGAGACTATCCACCTCACAGCAGAAAAGGCTATCAAAGCGGTGGCAACTGCGATAAGCAACAAAAACCATCTGATCAACCCCAATTTTAAGGTCAATCAGAGGGGTAAGACAGAATGGACATCCGTAAGCTTTACAGCAGACCGCTGGTTTATGAGGTCGCTGGCAAACGATTTTAAGGTAACTCTTGAGGACAAGGGTCTGAGGATTGCCAACATCAGCGGCACTGAAACGGGCGGCACTGTTGTATGGCAGCGCATACCGCTGTCCGAGCTTGACTTGAGAAACTGTACCGTGACGGTATCAGCTAAAATATCCGAAATTACAGGTATTACAGGTCTGCGTATCATTGCAGACGGCGCAGCTCCAGCAGGCGTGCGAGTCGCAGAGGACGGAATACACACTGTAACGTATACGATCGGTGAGTATACGGATTACATCGGCGTCGGTCTTACCAGTATGTCGCCGGACTGTTCAGCGCTGTTTGAGTGGGGCCAGCTTGAGGTCGGCTCGGTAGCAACTCCCTTTGTGCCTCCCGATTTTGCAGAGGAGCTTGTAAAGTGTCAGCGTTACTATCAGGTACACACAACGGGCGATATTGACCCTGTAGACCTGCGCCCGTCAATGCGTATCGCTCCCACTGTCACACAGCTCGATAACGGTAACTATGCTTACGATGCAGAGTTTTAAGGAGGTACTATGAACTACAACGAAACATACAAGGTCTATGTCAATACCAACGCTGACGGCATCATAACCGCCATCAACAGTTCTGCCTTTCTGCCCGATGTGATTATTACGGCAGATAAGTGGACTGAGATAGACGAAGGCACAGGCGACCGTTATCACCATGCACAGAACCACTACCTTGACAAGCCGCTCATTGACGATAACGGCATCTTCAACTATCTGCTGATAGACGGCAAGCCTGTTCTCCGCTCAGACGAGCATAAGCAGCCCGAGCTTGACAGGATCAACGCCCTTGCGGAGATAGCACAGCTTAAACAGAAGCTTGCTGATACTGACTACATCGGTATTAAAATCGGCGAAGGTGCTGCCACTGAGGGCGAATATGTCAAAGAACGTGCCGAAAGAGCCGCTTGGCGTGCGAGAATAAATGAACTGGAGGACTACATAAATGGATAAGATGGAAAGAATCGGCGTTACAGCGCTGCTTTCGGCGCTTTTTTCATGGCTCGGAGTTATCGCCGTGCCGTTCCTGCTGCTTGTGGCGTTACAGATAATCGACTACGCTACAGGGCTTTGTGCGGCGAAGTACCGCAATGAGACTATCAGCTCATACAAATCCTTTCACGGCATCGCTAAGAAAATATGTATGTGGCTGCTGATCGTTGTAGGCGGCATCCTCGACTGGCTTGTGTCATACGCCGCCGCAAATGTCGGACTGGATCTCGGCGGTGCGGTAATAGTCGCAACGATCGTCTGTGCGTGGCTGATGTGCAGCGAGATCATCTCGATACTCGAAAATATGCTTGATATCGGCGTGCAGTTGCCCTCGTTTCTGCTTAAGATCACCAAGAATATCAAGTCTAAGGTGGAAGATACCGCCGAGAAACAGGTTAAGGAGAATGATAATGGCTAAACAGAACGCAATCACATTTACCGCATACGCAACAAAAAACCTCTGCTATCAGGCAGCACAGCCTATGCCCGACGGCACGCCTGCAGGAATCATTATCCACAGCACTGGCGCGAACAACGCATATCTGCGCCGCTATGTGGATGCGCCTGAGATATGCGGTGAGAATAAATACGGTAATCATTGGAATGTGCCCATGCCGATAGGGGGAAAGGGTAAGCCTACGAAGATCTGCTGTCATGCTTTCATCGGCAAGGACAAGGACGAAACTGTACGTGCTGCGAAGATCCTGCCGTGGGATATCTGCTGCTGGAACTGCGGCGATGGTGCAAAGGGCAGCTATAACTACTCGCCTGCATACATTCAGATCGAGATATGCGAGGACGATCTCACCGACAAGAAGTATTTCGAGGAGGCTTTCGCACTGGCCGCACAGCTCTGCAAGCGCCTGATGAAGAATTACGACATCCCTGTCGAGAACGTCATAAGCCACAAGGAGGCTCATGCTCGTGGCTACGCATCCAATCACGCCGACTGCGATCACTGGCTCAAGAAATTCGGCAAGGATATGGACTGGTTCCGTTCTCTGCTCGTGGACAAGCCTGCCGAGGAGCAGTACACCGTCACAGGTACAAAGATCGTGAAGAAGTCGCAGCTTGCTCAGACCGAGGGTCCGCTTAAGGCGCTGGGGTTTGAGGTAACTACTCAGAAAATATGATAAATTGAGCCATTTGGCTCGGTTTTCCGAGTGATAATCTCAAAATCGTGTGTTTTTGAGTTCGTAATATAATTATATAGTGTAAAAGATACCGCACTGATTTCGGATTTTGTCCGATTTCGGGGCGGTTTTTCTTTATATACAGCCATTTTTCAAGCAATTTTCGTGTTGCATTTCGTGTTGCATAATGCGCTAAAACACCATTTTAGAGGGCGGTTTATCGTCTTTTGCGTCGAAATGTCTATTTCGGCAAACAAACGGAAAACCGCACTATTAAGCCGTTTTGGGTGATAGCGCGGTTTTCGGTGTATTATGTTCTGGAGCTGGGAATGGGACTCGAACCCACGACCTACGCATTACGAATGCGTTGCTCTACCAACTGAGCTATACCAGCAAAAACTGCTTGCAAAATATGCAGATATATGATATACTTAAAATATATTTGCATTTCAGACATCATTTATTATAAACTTTATTTCGTGTTTTGTCAAGTAGTAAAAAGGAGTTTTTGAAAAATGGGCAAGAAAATCGCTCGTGGTATCGGAACAGCAATATGTATACTGTTGTTCATCCTTTGCGTTTTTATGGTAGTGGTTTCTTTGATGTTCGGCTCGGATGGGTTGGTGGACGCTTTCGGGTATAACATCTATCTTTGTGAGGAGTCTTCCTTTGAGGGTATAAACAGTGGTGCTGCTGTTATCGTAGAGCAGTGTGAGCCTTACGATATCGATGAGGGCAGCCTTATCCTTTATGATGCGGATCTGACTGAGGAGAAGATCGTACCATCTCTCGGATATACCGAAACGGTCGATCTTAAGGATGGAGTTTATACCATCAGGCTGACTGATTCCTCGCAGAAGCTTGTTGCGATCAATGAGAGCAGGTTTATCGGTAAGGCAGGCTGGAGCAGTGATGCTCTTGGCAGACTTGCGGCATTTGTTGTTACTCCGTGGGGAATATGTGTTATGGCAGTGCTTCCTTGCCTTGCTCTTATCATCTATACTGTTGTGCGTGGCATGGTGGACAGCCAGCCTATTCCCGAGGTGATTCCCCAGCGCAAGAACGAAGAACGTGCAGAAAAGACTTCCGCTGCATCTATCGGAGTCAAGGCTGACGGCAACGCTGCCTATGGACGCTCGGCTCAGACGAAACCGGGCAAGACGGCAGACAGCGTCTTGTTTTCTTATAATTCACCGAAGAAATCGCCTGCTGTCATGAAGTCCGTAGAGACAGAGGCTTCCGCAGTGCCTAAAAAGCCGTCGCCTGCCACAATGAAACAGGAGCTGCCCGAAAAACCTGCCAAGAAAACTGCGGCGGCAGGAACGGTTCCAAGCTCGGTTGCAGCAAAGCGATACATCGACAATGCAACGGCGGCGCAGAAGCCCGCTGTAAAGCAGGCGGACAAGCAGTTTGACGGTGCTACTGCCGAAATGCCGAAGATCACAAAGAAGCAGACCAGATCCGATGCGTTCTTTGCGCAGTCTGCAGCACCTCAGATCGGGCGTACAAACGCCAGAAAGAGTGAGCAGAACCGTGCGGTCATCGATCTCGAGGATGCACTTGCGTCTGCAAGAGGTGGCTCGAATGAGAAAAAGTCCACAGCTAAAGCGGGACTTACAGGTAAGCAGCGCAGCGCTGATATTCTGGCGACTAAATCCCGCTCCGAGCTTATCTCTGACGACGCTGATGACAGCCGCGACAGAGGAAGATATGATGTTGACGATATACTGGCGGGCTTAGATCACCGCAGAAGATCATGAAAAAGCTGATAGGATGGGCGGCACTGGTTTCGGTGCCGCTTGTTGCGATAACAGGTACGCTGCTTTTCGGCGGGGAGCGGTGGGATATTGCCGCTGTGCTTGTGGCATTCCTTTGCTGTGTGCCGTTCTTCATGTCCTTTGAGAGCCGTGCACCTATGGCAAGGGAGATAGTGCTTATCTCGGTGATGACCGCTTTTTCGGTGTCAGGACGTTTTATATTCGCATTTATCCCGTTCTTCAAGCCTGTTACCGCCATAGTTGTGATATCTGCGATGCACTTCGGTCCGCAGGCAGGATTTATGACAGGCGCAATGTCTGCTCTTATCTCCAATATCTACTTCGGGCAGGGTGCATGGACGCCTTTCCAGATGCTGTGCTGGGGGCTTATCGGCTTTATTGCAGGTCTGCTCAACAAAAAAGGTCTGCTTGAAAAGGCTGTGCCGCTTTGTGTTTACGGAGTGTTTGCGGGCGCACTTTATTCGGTAGTGATGGATGTGTGGACAGTGCTTTCCGCCGACGGAACGTTGAATTTCGGACGCTGGACAGCTGCATTGATTACAGCACTTCCTGTGACGATGATGTACTGTGTCTCAAATGCCGTGTTCCTGCTTGTGCTGAAAAAGCCACTCGGAAACAAGCTGAAACGACTTAAAACCAAATTCGGCGTGTTCTGCGAAAAAAGTGATGCGGATTAATCGAAAATGTGCTTGAATACCTTGATAAATTATGCTATACTTTAAATAACATCAATGCAAGAAAGGACTTCATAGATATGGAGCTTATCAATGTTAAAAAGATCAAAAAGGAATACTCGCCCTATCGCTGGCAGATAGGCGGAAACGATCCCTATACTGAGGAGATGACAATGTTCACCCTCAGCGGAAAGGGCGTCACTTATGCGTTTGCGGCACTGGAGAGCGGCCACCTTGCGCACGTTTATTTCGGAAAACGTACTGATGATGAAGATCTTTCCTACCTGCTGCGCCTCGGCGAAAATCCCTACACCCCTAAGGTAAACCAGCGCGACATGGGTACTTTTATGGACTCCACACCCTTTGAGTATCCCTGCCACGGCATCGGCGACTACCGTGAGCCTGCCATCATGCTGATGGACAGCAAGGGAATGAGCAGCCTTGACCTGCGCTATGTATCCTACGAGCTTATCAAGGGCAAGCCCGAGCTTCACCAGCAGCTTGAGGATTGCACAGTACAGCTCCCCGCTACCTTTGCAAAGGAGGGCGAGGCTGAAACAGTCGCTGTTACTCTCGAGGACAAGCGTACAGGCCTTAACGTTATTCTGTATTACACAGTTTTCGCTGACCTCGATGTTATCACAAGAAGCGTAAAGCTCATCAACAAGGGCGCGGAGGCATTCGATGTAAGACGTGTGCTTTCTGGCTGTGTTGACTTCGATAATGAACAGTTCGATTTCATCACACTCAACGGCTCCTGGGCACGTGAGCGTGTTATGGAGCGCTGCCGTCTGCATCACGGCAAGCAGGGTGTTGACAGCGTAAAGGGCGAAAGCTCCCACCAGAACAACCCCTTTGTTGCGCTCGTTTCACACAACGCTGATGAGGATATCGGCGAGGCTTATGGCTTCAACCTTGTTTACAGCGGTAATTTCTTTGCCCAGGCAGAGGTGACACAGCATAAAAAGACCCGTCTTGTAATGGGTATCAACCACTTTGATTTCAGCTGGAAGCTCGCTCCCGAGGCTGAATTTACATCCCCCGAGCTTGTTATGGTATACTCCTCCGAGGGTATCGGCAATATGTCACGTACCTTCCACGACCTTTACCGCCAGCACCTTATCAGAGGCGAGTACAAGGACAAGCGCCGTCCCATCCTCATCAACAACTGGGAGGCTACATACTTCAATTTCGATACAGAAAAGCTTATCGGTATTGCAAAGCAGGCTTCCGAGCTTGGTATCGAGATGCTGGTAATGGACGATGGCTGGTTCGGTCACAGAGACAGCGACAACAGCTCCCTCGGCGACTGGTTCGTATATGAAAAGAAGCTCAACGGCGGACTTAAGTATCTCGTTGACGAGGTAAACAAGCTGGGTATGAAGTTCGGTATCTGGTTCGAGCCTGAGATGATCTCTCCCGACAGCGAGCTGTACAAGGCGCATCCCGACTGGGCTATACAGATCGCAGGAATGCCCATGACCCAGAGCCGTGAGCAGTACGTTCTGGATTACAGCCGCAAGGAAGTGCGTGACCATATCTACGGCATGATGAAAAAGATCCTTGACAGCGCAAATATAGAATACATCAAGTGGGATATGAACCGCCAGCTTACCGAAGTAGGCTCCAATGCTCTCCCCGCAGACCAGCAGAGAGAGCTGTGGCACAGATATGTCCTCGGCGTTTACGATGTTATGGAAAGACTCACCTCCGAGTATCCCTACATCCTGCTGGAGAACTGCTCGGGCGGCGGCGCACGCTTTGACGCAGGTATGCTGTTCTATTCTCCCCAGATCTGGACCTCCGACGATACCGACGCTATCGAGCGTCTGAAGATACAGCACGGTACTTCGATATGCTATCCCGCTTCCGCTATGGGTGCACACGTTTCCGACTGTCCCAACCATACAGTAGGCAGAACGACTCCGTTCTCCACCCGTGGAAATGTGGCAATGGTGGGCACCTTCGGATATGAGCTGGACGTTACCCGTATCCCCGAGCAGGACAGAAACGAGATCCCTGCGCAGGTGGAGATGTTCAAGAAATACAACCCCCTTATCCGTACAGGCGACCAGTACCGTATCGGCAACGTGTTTGAGGACAATATGTGGGACGCATGGATGTTCGTTGCAAAGGACAAGAGCGAGGCTGTGTTCACATTCGTCCAGGTTCTTGGCAGACCCAATTACGGCAGCCGCAGAGTTAAGCTCAAGGGTCTTGACCCCGCAAAGAAATACAAGAGCAGCGCCACCGGCGAAACACATACAGGCGCAGCACTTATGAACTGCGGTATCAATGTGACGATGCACGGAGATTTTGCTTCTACCGTCATCCATTTCACCGAGGAAAAATAAGGCTGATATCATCAACTACCCGAAAGGCTGCGGCTTTTCGGGTAGTTTTCTGTGATGTCGGCAAAAGCATGGGTATGCAACAAAATATTTTATAATGGCATAAAAAAGCTATTGAAAAAACAGGCGTTTTATGAGATAATATATATGAGATATTATGCTCAATATTTTTAGTTTGGAGTTTTTGAAATGTCTAAAATCGTTGTATTCGATCATCCGCTTATCCAGCACAAGATCACACTGCTGCGTGACTGCACGACAGGTACACGTGACTTCCGTATCCTTATCGAGGAGATAGCTACCCTTATGGGCTATGAGGCGCTTCGTGATCTTCCTGTTGAGATGAAGGAAATAAAGACCCCCATAGAAAACACAACAGCCCCTGTCATCACAGGCAAGACTATCGCAGTCGTTCCGATACTGCGTGCGGGTCTCGGTATGGTCAAGGGCATACTCGCACTTGTTCCCACCGCAAAGGTAGGTCACATAGGTCTTTACCGTGACCCTGAAACCCATCAGCCCCACGAGTATTACGCAAAGCTCCCCGAGGCTGTCGAGGAGCGCACAGTGATCCTGCTTGACCCCATGCTGGCTACGGGCGGTTCCGCCGTTGCGGCTGTGGATTACCTTAAAAAGCAGGGCGTGAAGTCCATCAAGTTCATGTCCATCATAGCAGCTCCCGAGGGACTTTCAAACCTCATCCAGAGCCATCCCGATATTGAGATCTACTGCGGACATCTTGACGAGAAGCTCAACGAGAACAAGTATATCGTTCCCGGTCTCGGCGATGCAGGCGACAGGATATTCGGAACTATCTGATCCGCTGCAAAACAAAATAGCAACAAAAGATCAGGTGATAATCGGTTATGAAGATTCTTTTTATAGGCGACGTTGTGGGAAAGCGAAGCTGTGAGGCGCTTCAGAAGCGGCTTTATGCGATAAAGCAGTCCTGCGGTGCTGATATAGTGATAGTAAACGGAGAAAACTCCGCCGAGGGCAACGGGATAACGCCGCACTCGACAGCGATGATATTCGAGGCAGGCGCAGACGTCATAACAACAGGCAACCACTGCTTCCGCCAAAAGGGTATCGAGGAGGAGCTTGAACGCAATCCACGCATCATCCGTCCTGCAAACTATGACGAGGATGTGTACGGCAAGGGCGTTTACGAGCTTGACTGCGGACGATACAGCATCGCAGTCATAAACCTCCTGGGAACCACCTACCTCCAGCCGCTTGAAAATCCGTTCAAATGTGCGGACAGGCTGCTTGAGAAGATAGATTCACGCATCGTTATAGTGGATTTCCATGCAGAGGCCACCTCGGAAAAGCGTGCTATGGGCTACTACCTCAGCGGCAGGACGACTGCGGTGCTTGGAACCCATACCCACGTGACTACTGCGGACGAGCAGATAATAAACGGCACGGGATACATTACCGATGTCGGTATGACAGGACCGAAGGAATCTATCCTCGGTGTAGATAAAGATATAATAATAGAGCGGTTTCTTACCTATTACCCCAAGCGGCATATCTTCGCAGGCGGCGATATAGAAATAAACGGCGTCTGCCTTGATATCGATGAGAAGAGCGGAAAATGCTTAAATATAGAGAGGGTAAGGGAAGTAGTCAGCTTATAAAAAATGTGCAGAACAAAAATCGAAAGGATCCCGTATGCTGTGGCAGAACGGGGCAACGGTGAATAAAATGGAAATAGTAAAAGTATCGGCTCGTTCTGTGCCGAAGTCGGTGGCAGGTGCTATTGCAGGAGT
Organism: Oscillospiraceae bacterium; assembly: GCA_045540255.1. Taxonomy (GTDB): domain Bacteria; phylum Bacillota; class Clostridia; order Oscillospirales; family Ruminococcaceae; genus CAG-115. Next base: position 27,650 of record JAZQGZ010000042.1, read on the forward strand.
CATCCGCGAGCACAATGCTGTCGAGGTTCAGGCGGTAGGTGCGGCGGCAGCGAATCAGGCGGTAAAGTCCATCGCAATAGCGAGAAGCTATATGGCGCTGACAGGTGTTGACATCATCTGCATCCCTGCATTTGCGACATTCGAGATAGACGGCGAGGAGCGCACTGCGATGAAATTCATCGTGGAGCCGCGTTGACAGAAAGCCTTGCGGACGGTACTTTTCACAAAGCACCGTCCGCTTTGTATTTCCCGAAAGGTGTAAATTATGAACTGCATTTCAACAAAACTGCTTAACGATATGTCGGCCGATCCCGAAAAGATGATACTTTCGGGCGAGAACACCTATGCCGATGGGATCTCTGCTGCTGCAGAGCAGATATTCAGGCAGCGCGAGGAGCGCCCCGTAGTGCTTATATCAGGCCCGAGTGGTTCCGGAAAGACTACATCAGCCAACAGGATCGCACGTATACTTAAGGATAATGGCTGCGGTGCGCACTCTATCTCTATGGACAATTACTTCAAGACCCTCACAAAGGAGGAGCTTGAGCTGAGCGAGCGTGGTGAGTTTGATTTTGAGTCGCCCATGCGCCTTGACACCGACCTTTTCAAGGAGCACCTTGAAAAGCTTTCGCGCTGTGAGCCTATAGATATCCCGACATTTGATTTCGCACGTCAGCAAAGCAAGAAAGGCATGACACTTAATATCAGGCGTGGTGAAATAGTGATACTTGAGGGCATACACGCGCTGAATCCTCTTGTAACGGGTGACAGCGACAGCTATACCAACTGTGTTTATGTCAGCGTGAGAACACGTATTGAGTCGGAAAGCGGCGAGCTTCTGCATCCATCGAAGATACGTCTTATGCGTCGTCTGATCCGTGATAAGCTGTACCGTGGCAGGGATATGAACGAGACCTTTGAGTTCTTCCGCTCGGTAGAGAAGGGCGAGGAAAAGTACATCATGCCTTTTAAGGGGCGCGCTGATTTTGATATCGATACTTTCATGCCTTATGAGCCTCTTGTATATCGTGATATTCTGCTTCCGGGGCTTGAAAAAGCTTCACGAGAGTACGCGGATTACCAGCGCTATGCGGATATCGAGCGATTCCTGCGGGAGCTTAGCTCCATTGATCGCAGCGTAGTTCCTGAGTATTCTCTTGTGAGGGAGTTTATCGGATAAACAGATAACAAAAAAATCCCCGTACCGAAGTACGGGGATCGTTTTTAAGCAGTAATTAAATTACTTGAGCTCGATTGTTGCGCCAACTGCCTCGAGCTTAGCCTTGAGCTCCTCAGCCTCAGCCTTGGAAGCGCCTTCCTTGAGAGCCTTGGGAGCAGACTCAACCAGCTCCTTAGCCTCCTTAAGACCAAGTGCGCAGATATCCTTAACAGCCTTGATAACGTCCATCTTCTTCTCACCGAAGGAAGCGAGGATTACGTCAAACTCAGTCTTCTCCTCAGCAGCTGCAGCAGCACCAGCGCCTGCAGCGGGAGCAGCTGCAACAGCAGCAGCGGATACACCGAACTCTTCCTCAAGAGCCTTTACCAGTTCGTTAAGCTCCAGTACGGACAGAGCCTTAACTTCTTCAATCATAGCTAAAATCTTCTCAGAAGCCATTTTAAATTTCCTCCTAAATATGTTTGTTAATGTTATTCTGCGTTAAGCCGCAGTAGTAAGTTTTCCCTGCGTTTTATGCCGCGAGGGTGTTTGTCCGATAATTAAGCGGACTGCTCTTCGTTCTTCTTTGCGATCTCGTTGATAGCGATAGCAACACGCTGGATGGGAGACTGCAGCATGAACACGAGCTGGGACAGCAGTGTTTCCTTGGAAGGAAGCTTTGCGTACTTTTCAACCTCTTCCTTAGAGATAACCTGACCGTCAACAAAGCCGAGCTTGATAGCGAACTTGCCATCGGAAGCCTCAGCCTTCTTGTTCAGAAGCTTGGGAGCAACGATGATATCTTCTGCGTGAAGTGCGATTGCTGTTGTGCCGGAAAGAGCGGGCTCAAGTCCGTCGATACCTGCGATCTCAGCTGCACGCTTCAGAAGTGTGTTCTTAACTACAAAGTAGTCAACACCTGCTTCACGAAGTTCCTTACGGAGCTTGGTGTCGTCCTCTACGGAGATACCCTTGTAATCAACGAGTACACCGCCAGCGGCACCCTTCAGCTTCTCAGCCAGATCAGCAACGTAAGCCTGCTTCTGTTCAAGTATGCTTTTACTAGGCATTAAATTCACTCCTTTTTCTAAATTTACGCTGTTTCAAAGCACGGAAAATAAAAAATCCCTCTCTGAACAAAGACAGAAAGGAACGCAGAAATCTGATTTCAATTCCCATTCCTCGGCAGGCGGACTAACCATTATAGCCTTGCGGCAACCTGCTGTCTTTAGAACAGCATGAATAGTATAACATATCAAAATGGATTTGTCAAGTGCTTTTCAGAAAAAATTCATTTTTTTATAAAATAATTCTTGCAGCAACAAAATTGTGCCGAGACTTACGTCTCGGCACTGGGGTATGCTGTGGAATTAAACACGGATGTCAAGCAATGTGCCTCTTCCGTCGGGGGAGGGCATATTGTTCATCATCTCAACGATGCCTTCCATCGAAGCTTCGGAAGCTTCCATGGTCTTTTTCATCATGCTGATAGAAACGGAATTCTGCAGATTGGACATCGCCATACCTGTTGCCATAGCTGCAATTGATTGTTCCATAAAAACGCCTCCTTGCATTTTATTTACTTAAGTATAACATATTTTTCCGTTGTTGTCAAGTCGCTTTTTATGCTATGATTGTAGAGAAAATGCCTTTATAAAGCACGGCATAGCACTTCTTGTTTTCATTGATCTTAAGATATTGTTTGTGATCGACTCTGTACTTGTATGTGAGCTGTTTTCCTTTATCATCAGGGAAGGCTATCATTACATAGTACGCGGTGCCTGTTTTTTTCAGATTATCGTTCTTTACGCGGTAAAGGTCAGCACTGTCGGAGCTGATAAGGTATGCCTGTTTTTTGGTGAACAGATCCCTGTTGGCAGACAATGCTTTTTTGTTTTTTACAAAAAATATGACAGATACTATGTATGACGCTGATACTATCACTACATACAATATCATATATAAGAGTTCGGTGGTATCCCATAGTGCAAATGCAGTGATCAATGCTAATACGAGCAGCAAAAACGGGATCACGATAGCGGCGGCGGTTGTAGTGCGGTAGCTTTTTCTGATCTGATTGTATTCGCTGTCGCTCAGAGGCTCAGCGGGTTCGTTGAGCTTTTTGAACTTTCCGGCATATTCGCGGTTCTGGTAATTGGAAGACCGGGGTTTGTGCTGTGTTACCGCCTTTAAGCGTCCACAGAACAATATGGCTATTGCATAAGCGGCAGCAGCCAATAATACTATCATTTCCATACGGGCACCTCCTTTTTTTATATTGTATCATTAATTTTAATATAAGTCAATAACAATTGTTATTGTTTTTGTGCAGTAACATATACAAAAACTCAAATGCTGAATAAAGCATAAGGGATATGTAGTAATCGCGGTCATGTAACTAAGAGATCCGTTTTATCTATTATAATAGTATATATGAAACAGAATAAAGTCTTGCAAAAAAAAAAGAAGTGTGATATTATAATATGGTATTCACAAAAAATAAACAATAACATATAATGGAGATAAGGCGATGGGAAAGATAGTAAGAACGCTTTCTGAAGACGGAAGTGTATTATGCTCGGTAATAGATTCTACTGATATGGTAAAGGAACTCCAGCGGCTTCACGGTTGTACCCCTGTGGTCACAGCGGCGCTTGGCAGGATGACGACAGCAGGATCTATCATGGGTGCAATGCTGAAAAGCGACGGTGATACTCTTACGCTCCGTGTAAATGGCGGTGGCCCTTGCGGTACACTGATGGTCGTTGCTGATAACTGGGGCAACGTAAAATGTTGCGCAGGCGATGATAAGGTACAGCTTCCGCTGAGATCGGACGGAGGTCTGGATGTGGGCGGTTGTGTTGGCCGCGATGGATTCCTTACAGTTGTAAAGGATATGGGGCTCAAAGAACCGTATGTAGGACAGATACCTCTTGTTTCGGGAACGATAGCGGAGGATATCACTGCGTACTATTCTATAAGTGAGCAGATACCGACTGTCTGTGCACTCGGTATTGTATTCAATGACGATGCCACAGTAAAGGCGGCCGGAGGATACATGGTCCAGCTTGTCCCCCCTGTTATGGATAAGGCGGTAGATGTGATTGAACGCAACCTTAATAATATGGAATCTATTTCGGTTATGCTTGAAAAGGGAATGAACCCTGAGGAGATAGCACTTATGGCTCTTGAAGGACTTGGCGCGGAGGTGCTGGATAGCTGGGAAGCAGTGTATCACTGCGACTGTTCAAGAGAAAGAACAGAGAGAGTTCTTATTAGTATGGGTAGGGAAGAGATAGAAAAACTTGCTGCAGAAGACAAAAAAACCGAGGTTTGTTGTCACTTCTGCAATAAGAAGTATGAGTTTTCAACATCTGAAATGTTGGATTTGCTCAAAGAAAAATAATTTTAAAAAAAGTTTTAAAAAACGCTTGACAAAATAGGATGAAACGTGTATAATATAATAGTCGTCAGGAACGAGGGAACAAAACCCAAGGGAATGACAACTAAGATGGGAGTTTAGCTCAGCTGGGAGAGCATCTGCCTTACAAGCAGAGGGTCACAGGTTCGAGCCCTGTAACTCCCACCAATATGGCCCGGTAGTTCAGTTGGTTAGAACGCCGCCCTGTCACGGCGGAGGTCGTGGGTTCGAGTCCCATCCGGGTCGCCAATCGCTTGAGAAAAGCGGTTGTGCCTCTGTAGCTCAGTTGGTAGAGCAGAGGACTGAAAATCCTCGTGTCGTTGGTTCGATTCCGACCGGAGGCACCATATGCGGATTTAGCTCATCTGGTAGAGCGCCACCTTGCCAAGGTGGAGGTAGCGAGTTCGAGCCTCGTAATCCGCTCCAATTCGGCGCTATAGCCAAGTGGTAAGGCATGGGTCTGCAACACCCTGATCCCCAGTTCAAATCTGGGTGGCGCCTCCACCCGTAAGGGTATCTCGGAAGGATGTCAACACTTGACGGACTGCCGAGAAACAAGCTCCTTGAAAATTGAACAGTAAGAATAAACGAATTAACATTACCTTGTCGATTCTGGTCTCGAAAGAGATCGAGGAGAGATAACAAATTAATTCTGGATAAACAACAGATTGCGTTTATTTTAGTTAAACGTTGGCGTTTATG
>JAZQGZ010000043.1:0-1643 GCA_045540255.1 Oscillospiraceae bacterium
CAACGATACTTGCGGTGATGTTTCTGCTTTGTGCCTTCTCGGACAGCCCGTCGAGAACCTCTTTTGCGATATCCTCAAGAGCCACCTCGGAAAGCGCTCTTATGGGAGCATCTCCGCTTTCAATTTTTGAAAGCATCAGCATATCCGAGATCAGAGAGCCGAGCCTAAGACATTCCTTATAAATCCGTCCAAGCTGTTTTTTGGAGGTATCGTCCATGCCTTCCTTGTTCATCAGCACCTCGGCAAAGCCTTGCATCACCGTAATAGGTGTTTTGAGCTCGTGAGAAGCGTTGGCAAAGAAATCGCTTTTTTGCTTCTCGATCAGCTTTTCCTTGGTGATATCCGTCACGATAATGATAGCGGAGATGTCGTCGCAGATAACCTCGTTTGTCACTTTTGTGATCACCACCGACAGATATTTATCGTCGTAAGCGCAGTTGAAAGCGAAATTCTCCCCGATATGCTCGGTGATCTGCTCGTAAACAGGCAGCTTTTCAATCAGGAACACAAGATCTCTGCCAATGTCGTGATGCGTTCCGTTAAACATTTCAAACGCACGCTTATTGGCGAAAACGATACGCTTTGATCTGTCAAGTGCGATGATGCTCTGCGATACGTTATCAAGCACGGCATTCAGCTTCACTCTCTCACCGTCTGCAATACGGATATGACTATGAATGTTTGCGTTCAGCTCGTTAATTTGATTGAGAACCCCATACAGCTCCGGCTCGCTCATATCGGTCTTGATCGGTGCATACTGTCCTTCGTTCAAGCTCTTTAAGCTCTCCCCGATCTCTGTCACCTTGGATGAAACGTTACGGGATATAAAGGTTGAGAGGACAAAGGAAAGAACGAGAGATACGGCAAGAACGAGGATGAAAAGCGGAATGATGGCGGTAAAGTAGGGTGTCACCTGACTGCTTCTTACCGCAAGTCTGAGTATCACCTCCGTGCCGTCCGAAAGGGCGGTCTTGGTTGCATAATAGGTCATATCGCACTTAAAGGTTTCCGAATATCTTTCCACGGTATCGGGCTTGCCTTCAAGCGCGTTTTTGATTTCCTCACGGTCTGCGTGATTTTCCATGGTAGTTGCATCTGCGTGGCTGTCAAAGATCACCGTGCCGTCGGCATTGACCCATGTCAGTCTATACCGGTCTGAACCCAGATTTTCCAGATAGCTTTCGCCAAGCTGTTGCACAGCTTCGGCAGCCAGCCCCAACTCGTCTCTCAACTGGGACTCCTGTATGGTGCCAAAATACTGATACAGCACACCGGTAATAATAATCAGGCTCGCTAACAATACAGTGATTGCAGCAGAGAGGATGGACTTGAAAATTTTACTTGTCATAATGGGCCTCCCAGCGATAGCCTACATTACGCACGGTTTCAATCATCTTGCCGTAGCCGTCCAATTTTTGGCGCAATGTGCGGATATGGGAATCCAGCGTGCGGGAGTTGCCCATATAATCCAGTTTCCACACCTGAGAAAACAACTGCTCCCTGGTATAAACCATTCCGGGATGAGAAAGGAACATCCGAAGCAGTTCAAATTCTTTGTAAGTAAGCTGAACTCTGTTACCGTCCACAACAACAGTATGCTCGTCCAGATTGACCACCAGACCACCCACCTTCAGCAGTTTGGA
>JAZQGZ010000044.1:0-122820 GCA_045540255.1 Oscillospiraceae bacterium
TTACCAGTTTGTCTTCCTAAGACCGCTTGGCCTCCGACTTCGTTAATTCAGTTCAGAATTCACTTAGCAGTGAGATTATCTCTTGAGGTTCAGAAGCTCCTCAAGCATTGTATCGGAAGTGGTGATAACTCTGGAGTTAGCCTGATAGCCTCTCTGTGTGGTGATCATGTCTGTGAACTCCTGAGCAAGGTCAACGTTGGACATTTCCAGCGCACCTGCTACTACCTCGCCTGCGCCGTTGCTGCCTGCGATCTCTGCCTGAGCCTCACCCGAAGCAACAGTAGCCATGAACATTGTACCGCCTGCCTGAGAAAGACCGTTGGGGTTATCGAATGTAGCAACGTCAATTCTTGCAAGGATCATATTACCATGTACAGCGTGGTAGCCGATAACAGTACCGTCAGCCTGTACGCTGATGTTCTCCAGATCCTTGTAGCTCTGAGCATCGCCCTTGCGGCCATCTGTCAGGTTGAATGTTGTAAGGAACTTAGCAACCTCTGTGAAGAAGCTGTCTGCACCGCCGCCGAGAGAAAGTGCGGGGTTAGCGCCGAAGAATGCTTCTCTTTCAGCGGGAGTCATTGTGCCTGCTGTGAGAGTTGTGGTGGTAGTTCCGTCTGCGTTAGTGGTGGTCTCCTTAGTACCGAGGAGAGTCTCAAGACCTGTAACGGAGAGGATCTTCTTCTGATTACCTGCAGCGGCGATCTTGATAGCCTCTTCGATATCAGTCTGTGTTGTATCGTTACAGATAGTGAGAGTAAGATTGTTCTCATCCCATACAGCCTTTGTGTTGCCGTAGCTTGCAGAATAAGCAAAGGTGATCTTGTAGTTGTTTGCGTACTCGCCCTCTTCTGTTGCGGCGATATCAAGGCTTACGCTTACCTCGCCTGCTGTAAGGGTAACGTCGTTGTTGGCAACAGTAGTAAGAGCAGTCTCTCTTTCAGTTGCATCGGAAGGCATTACGAACTTGACGCAGGATATCTCTTCAGCATCGGGATTTGTATCCATGTAAGTCTTGATAGCCTCGTTGATAGCAGAAGAAGTTACATTCTCGTTAACTGTGATAGTCCACTTGTTGGCAGCAGCATCATAAGCTACTGCTGCAACCTCAGCAGCACCTGCTGTGTATACAAAATCAACTGCGATATCAGCGTCGCTGGGTTCCTTAGCCTTTGCAGCCTTGAAACCGAGGATACCCTTTACTTCAAGAGTGGTGGGATCCATGTATGTGGTCTCGCCTGCAGGTACTGTTGTCTGAGCCTTCCAGTCCATCATCTTGTTGCTTGCGATCTTTGCATCGGGATCATCGGGGATGGAGCCGAACTCGAACTTGAGCTCAACATCATCGGGAAGCTCAACACCGCCTGCTGCGATAGCTTCCTGGATAGCAGCCTCGAATGCGTCGTCGGACTCGTACTGCTTTTCCATATCAAAGAATATGTTGAGGATGCCGTTTGCGAATGTAGCATAAGGATATGTGCTGTTTGTAAAGGTTACAGACATATCTGTGTTGTCAGAGGGAGAGGAAACGGAAACAGTGATGTCAACACCGTTTACTTCCTTTGTGGAGGAAGAGCACTTAGCCTCTGTCTGGGGAACTGTGATCCTGATAGCCTCAGAGCCTGCGGGCTGGCCTGTAGCATCGCCGGAAACACCGAGAACGTGATAACCGTTTGCGTCAACGAGGTAGCCCTGATCGTCAACGTTGAAGATACCTGCTCTTGTGTAGAACAGATTACCTGCGCCGTCCATCAGCTGGAAGAAGCCCTCACCGTCGATAGCCATATCATAGATGCTGTCGGAGAAGGTGAAGCCGGACTGTGTCATGTTGGGGGTTGTTGTGTTCATCTGAACGCCGTAACCGATCTGTCTGGGGTTGATACCACCGAGGGTAGCGGTTGCGCCGGATGCGGTCTGCTTTGTCTGATAATATACGTCAGAGAACGTTACTACACTTGTCTTATAGCCTGTGGTGTTTACGTTAGCGATGTTGTTACCGATAACGTCCATCTTCTGCTGGTGGGTCTTAAGACCTGTAACGCCCGAATAAAGTGATTTTACCATTTTGTGACCTCCAAAGTTTGATAGTATTCAGATCCGCCGTGTGCCGTGGTTCAATCGGAACTGCGGCATGAATTCCTGAAAAGGTCCGTTCATATAATAACGGTCGAATCTATATTTGTGAAAATGTTGCCTCTGAGATCCTCATTGGAGAGGGTCGTGATTACCTTGTTGTTCTTAACGCTCACAACAAATGCTGTCTGATCCACAAGAACAAGTGTTTCGTTGCTGCCCTTGTCCGCCGCTATCTCAACGCCCCTGTTAAGTCTTTCAAGGGTGTCGCCCGACGCAAGGTCAATGCTTCTCTGTTCCAGTCGCTGTATAGCGTGTCTGGAAAACTCCACGCCGCCTGTCTGCTGCTTCTCTGCAAGCTTTTCCTGCAAAGCCGCTGCGAACGAGCCCTCCTGTGCGGCATCCTGTACCGCGGTGCTCGGAATATTCGTGCTGACAGGGTTTCCTGTGGTAACGCTGATCTGATTGCGAAGCGCCAAATACTCGCTTATCAGCATATTGTTCAGCCTCCGTGCCTGTGTGTCTTAAGCTTCTTCTGTTTCTTCAATATCTGCAAGATCCTGTACATCCTCATCCTGCTGGATGTCAGCCATAAGCTCGTCAAGCATCTCATAGATCTGCTCGTCTACTATATCGCCCTCTGCGGATGTGTCTCCGACCTCGGGAGCGGGTGCGGTCTGATCTGTTCCCTCTGTAAACTCGGGGTACTTGACCTCAACGACATCGGACAGCTTGTAGGAAATATCACCCAGAACGATGTAGACTTCGCCGTTCTTTACCTGAATGGAGTCAATAACGCCTGCGTCAACTACATCACCTGAATCGGTCTTGGCCTTTACTGTTGCGTGCATTCCTATCATCATAGAAGCTCTTGCGATAGTGTCCCCCAGTGCAGTTGTAGCCGAGATAACGCCCGAAGTGCCATCTGTGCTTTCAGACTTATCGGCAGTTTCCGCAACGGAACTGATCTTGGAGATGTCAAAGCTTACTCCACCGATGCTTACCGTGTATGTATCGCCGCTCTTGACAACGCTTTCAACAACGCCTGTCTTTGTAACGAGCTCTGCGCCTTCCATCTTGGAGGCTGTGACAGTCTTGCCGACAAGAGATGAAGCGTAGTTTGCCTTTGCGTAGGTACTGGAATCCTGCGAATACTGAAGCTGTGTAAACTGAGCCATCTGTGTAACGAACTCGGTATTGGAAGTAGGCTCCAGCGGGTCCTGATTGGTCATTTCCGCAACCAGCAGGTTAAGGAATGTCTCTGAATTCACAAGATCCTTATTGTTGTCTGCGAATTTGTCCGCATACTTCTCGTGGTTTGCCTGGATCTGCTCATAACTGGAAAGATATCCTGTTACAATAGGGTCTGCCATACTTTTTCTCCTTTCATAGATTTTCGTTGCCTTACATCGCCGATATCAGCTCTGCAAAGCTTGTGTCCTCCTCATCCTCGCTGTCGGTGTTCTCCTCAGCGTGATAATAAGGATTTCTGCTGCTGTTGCTGTAATCCTCTGCCCTTGCTTCGTGGTTGGACTCGTTGACTGTCTGCCAGCTTTCAAGCTCGATGCCATTCTGCTTAAGGTTGTTCTGGATAGCGTAGCCGTTTTCTTCGATGATGCGCTGCGTTTTTGCGTTGTCAGCCATAATGCTTACGGAAAGAGAACCGTCAACCGCCTTTGTCAGCTTTACAGTGATGCTTCCGAGATCCTCGGGAGTAAGCGTGATGCTGTACTCTGTATCACCCTCGGCTGTCGTGGACTGCTGAACTATGCTTTCTGTCACCTGCTTAAGCACCTCTTCAGGCTGTACAATCACCTCTGTTCCGTCTGTTCTTGTGAACACAACGGGGAGCTGCTCGCTCATAGGCTGAAGCGTAACTGCTGCATCCTGCATTACCTGAGTACTGTCTGTATCAGCTACGGGACCATCCATCCTGATCTCTGCTGCGGGCTTTGCTGCGTTTTTCAGCATCATCAGCTCATCGGATTTAACAACGACTCTGCTCTTTGCGTTCTCGCCTGTAACGACCTCCTGCGATACAAAGGTCTGCTCGGGAACTTTGTGCTCTGCGCTCTGCTCGTTTCTGGTCACTCTGACCTCGGAAATGATGCTTCTGATCTGCTCAAACTCATCGGATACTGCGGTCTTTTCTGCTGCGTACGTATTCTGCGAAGCGTTTGTTCCGCCTTCAGCCGACATATTGCGCTGTTCGTGCTGAGCGGGAGCGTCTGTCGCTCTTACCGCCTGTGTTCCGATCTCTGCCTGAACATTTGCTGCGACGTGATCCGTTACGATAGCATCTGCGGTCGTTTTTTCAGCGTCCGCTACAACGGGAGCTGCATTCTCAGTAACAGGCTGTGCTGTCTGTTCAGCGAACTCGATGACCTCATCCACTGTCTGCTTGACTTCTAACGTTGCTTCAACGTTGGTATCACCATCAGCATCTTCCGTCATTACCATCCGGGCAACCATGCTCTCGATAGTCTGCACGACTGTTTCATCAGCATTTTCGTCGGACGTCGTTTCCGCGAGCTTTGCTATAAGCTGGTAAAGCTCATCCGATTTGTCAGCGGTCTTAAACTCCGGATTTACATCCTGTACCACCTTTGCAGTAGCGGTATTGAGTTGGTCTGTATCAGGTGTAGCTATTGCTGCCACCACGTTTTCCTGAACCACTTCAGAAACCTTGCTGAGTGCAGGGATCTCATCCTCGGGGATGCCTAACATCATCATAGCGATGACGGTCAGCAGCACATCCGAAACAAGCTCCTGCGGGATCTCGCTGAGCTTCACCTCACCGCTTGCCACAGCTCTTGCCAGCGCCTTAAGTTCTGACTTGCTGAGTGCGGACTTTGTAAGCTCCATCCCATTAAGCTCATTCTCGTGATCAGGAACATCCGCAACCGCTTCAACGGTCTCGGCAGGCTGCTCTGTCGGCATTTGTGCCATATCATCGGCAGGCACATCACCAAAACCACCGAGTATCTCGGCGAATTCAGCAGTCTGTTCAAGCTGTTCCAGCTCTTCCATTCGCATTGGCAGTGCAGCGTCGGAGATCATGTAATCGCTTCTCATGAAACCGGCATTCATTGATACTGCCATATCTTCTGTTTCACCTCCCTTATATTAAAGTAGTATATATCATGGCTTTCGCCCTGATATCAGATCATGTGGAGCCTCTTATCGAAGCCCCCGAAACGAACTCCTCAATAAACTGTTCGTTTTCCTTTGTCTCAAGCGCCTTGTACTCCTCAAACTGCTTTTCTTCAAGCTTTTCGAGGGTCTTTACATCCTTTGTGGCTTCCACCACGATGCCAAGCTGCTTTTCTATCTCAATGCGTTTTTCGGCGGCCTGCGCTTCCTTCATGTGTATCTCCTGCTGGAGCGTCACTATATAGCGCTTGCGCACCGAGACCTCGTAGACCTGTGCGCCCTCGGAGCAGATCCTTTCAAGATCCGCACTTTCGGCTGCCACCTTTCTGCGAAGCTCCTCCGTCGCCGCTTCTATCCTGAGAAGCTCTCCACGGAGCGCATTCAGCGTGTTCTTCTGACGATCAAGCTCCTGCTCACGAAAATCCTTGAGCTTCTGGAGCGTGAACTGGAATTTCTTCATCAAAGATCATCCTTATTTTTCATCGCTTACAGCGTGGAGCAACAACTGTACAGTCTCTTCAAGGCTGTAAGCCTCCTCCACACGCTGCATAAGGAACTCGTTAATCCTGTCGATCTTTCTTATCGCCTCGTCCAGCGCAGGGTTTGTACCATGCTTGTACGCGCCGATAGAGATAAGGTCGGAATTGTTTGTGTAAAGTGACAGCAGGTTTCTTAGCTTTCCTGCCGCATCCTTGTGATCTTCGTCAGCGATCTCCGACATAAGTCGGCTGACGCTCTGCAATATATCAATAGCGGGGTAGTGGTTCTGCGCCGCTATCTTTCTCGAAAGTATGATATGGCCGTCTATGATACCACGTACGGTATCTGCGATAGGCTCGTTGGTGTCGTCGCCCTCGACCAGTACAGTGTAAATGCCTGTTATAGAGCCCTCGGGGAAGTTACCCGCACGCTCTAGCAGCTTCGGCATATTACTGTAGATGGATGGCGTATAGCCTCTTGCGATAGGGGGCTCGCCTACGGAAAGTCCCACCTCACGAAGTGCCATGGCATAACGTGTAAGACTGTCCATCATCAGCAGAACATCCTTGCCCTGCTTCATGAAGTATTCGGCTATCGCTGTTGCGGTAAGGGGACATTTGCTTCTCATCATAGCGGGCTGATCCGAGGTTGCTACTACAAGCACGGAACGTGCCATGCCCTCAGGTCCGAGGTCACGCTCGATGAACTCACGGACCTCACGGCCTCGCTCGCCGACCAGCGCAATAACGTTGACATCTGCCTTTACCTTGCGGGCGATCATGCCCATCAGCGTAGACTTACCAACGCCCGAGCCTGCGAATATGCCCATTCTCTGACCCTTGCCCATGGTGAGCATACCGTCTATAGCCTTTACGCCGAGCTGTATGGTTTCCTTGATAGGTGGTCTTGTAAAAGGGTTTACGGGAATACCTGTTATCGAAATAGTATCGGGGCAGTTAGGCTGCTCGCCGCCATCCAGCGGATTGCCCGTGGCATCCACGATACGGCCGATAAGATCGTTACCTGCTTTTACCACAAGCTTGTCGCCCGTGTTGTCAACGATACTTCCGGGCCCTATACCCTCTATCTCGGTGTAAGGCATCAGCAGGATATTCTCCTTGTTGAAGCCCACGACCTCCGCATGAACAAAGGATGACATATCCTTTGAGTATATGCGGCAGACATCACCGATATTACAGGTAGGTCCGCTTGCCTCTATCGTCATTCCGACGATCTTTTCGATCTTTCCCATATAGCGGAAGGTATCGTATTTAGTTATCTCATCACGAAATGCTGCGAAATCCAAATCCTGACCTCCGCCATGCTTGTTGTTATTCTTCTTCCCTGGCTGCGCTCTTTCTCGTGGACTTCCGTTTTCTCGGAAGCTGGAATTTGCCCTCACCAAGCTCCTGTATCATACGGAGCTGGGTCTGTATGCCTGCGTCGGTTATCTCACCGCCGCTCTCGATGATGACCGTTCCCGGCTCAGCATCTGGCAACAGCTCCACCTCAACGTGTTCAACGCCGCCGCAAAGCTCCTTAAGATACTCGTAATCTGCGGCAAGCTCCTCCGTTGCGCCGTTTTTATCCAGCGTGATACGGATACGGTCGCTGTTGCGGAAGTCTTTCGCCGCTTTCTTTATAAGCTTCTTTACCACTGTGCTGTCCTTAGCGGTAAGGCTGTCAAGCGTTATCTTGTTCGCTATCGCCATCACAGTGTCGTAGATATCTCTTTCATAGCTCTCGAAAAGCCTTTCCTTTTCAGAGTTTATCTGCTCCGCAAAGGTCTTCGCCTCATCGAGAACATCCCTGCCTGCTGCAAGGCAGGCGTCAACGCCATCCTTTTTACCCTGCTCATAGCCCTCTGCACGCGCCTTGATGAAAACATCATCACGCTGCGACTGAGCCTGTGCTACGATTTCAGCGGCATTTGCCTCGGCCTCCTGTATAATAGCCTCGGCACGGCGCTTTGCTTCAAGGATAACATCCTTGCCCTGTTCTATGTATTGCTCCTTAAGTGCGGTCAGCTCCATCTGCTGCATCCTGACCTGTTCCTCACGCTCGGAGATAAGTTCCATGCGCAGATCCAGATCCGCAGGCTGCTGTGCCGCCATATCGGAAATCCCATGACTGGGGCGATCCGGGGGTTGACGGCTGACCGTGACCCTGTTGGATATATCCACACCGCCGCCGCAGAACACGGAGTTCCTTTTTAATACTGCCAATCAAATCCCTCCGCAATCCATGAGTTATGCGATGATCTCGTCGCCGCCGGAACCGTGGGAGATAGTAACAACACCCTCCTGCTCCAGACGTCTGATAACAGATACGATACGCTGCTGAGCCTCCTCAACATCACGCATACGCACATTGTGCAGATACTCGATATCCGCCTGCAGGCTCTCTCTCGCACGGGAAGAAATGTTTGCAAAGATACACTCGGCAACCTCCTGTGTGGAGCCCTTGATAGCGATCGCCAGATCCTTGGGATCGATCTCCTTGGTGAACGCCTGGATAGACATAGCGTCCAGATTGATGATATCCTCGAATACGAACATCTTCTGCTTGATAAGGTCTGCCAGCTTCTGGTCGCGGGCGGACAGCTCGTCGAAGATGAACTTCTCTGTTGCACGGTCTACATTGTTCATGATCTCTGCAACATAGTTGATACCGCCAACCTCCATGGAGTCCATGGTAACAAGGCTTGCGAACTTCTTTTCCAGTGCGTTTTCGATGGACTTGATGACCTCGGGAGAAGCCCTGTCCATGCGTGCGATACGCTCAACTACCTCTACGCGCTTCTCCTTGGGAAGCTCCGCGAGGATAGCGGAAGCCTGATCGCTTCTTGCATAGGAAAGGATAAGTGCGATAGTCTGCGGATGCTCGTTCTGAACGATAGCCAGCAGGTTCTTATAGTCTGCTTTTCTTACAAAGTCGAAAGCCTTTGTCTTAAGCTGTTTTGTGATACGTGCGAGAAGGTTCGCGGCTGCCTCCTGTCCGAAAGCCTTTTCAAGGATCTCTCGTGCATAGTCAACGCCGCCCTCTGTAACCACCTTCTGAGTGAGGCAAAGCTCATAGAACTCGTTGAGGACCTCCTCAACTACGTCGATGGGCTGATAGTCAAGCCTTGCAAGCTCTACCGATACCGATTCCACCTCGTCATCGGAAAGGTGCTTATATATATAAGAGGCGTTCTCCGCGCCCATGGAAGCCACAACCAGCGCGATACGCTGCGCTGCGCTAAGCTCCCTGCCGTTGTCTCTAGCCATTCATATCCCTCCGATGGGTCAATTATTCGTCTCTCAGCATATTTCTTACAATAGAAGCAACGATCTCGGGGTTGCTCTTTGCAAAGTCGCTGATCTCTCTCTTGAGGATGGTCTCTCTGGACTCCTTGCCTGCCTCTTCTGTAAGGCTTGCGATGTTGAAGTCCACTTCCTCGGGTGCCTCGTGATACTGGGAGGACATATCATTGAACTGCGCGTTGCTTGCAGCAACCAGCGCAGCCTCCTGCTTACGTCTGATCTTTCTCTTTCTGGAACCGCTCATTACCAGCGACATTATCAGCAGAACAATAAGCAGCACGCCAAGTCCGATAACAACGAACAGAAGCAGATCACGGTATGTATCCTCGGGTGTAACGATGTGGATGCTGTTCTGGCCATCAAGTATCGTAGAGCCGCCGTTTCCGCTGTTGCCCTTAAGTACAAAGGGCATATTGTAGACCGCTACATTGGCTACATCGGTGCCTGCTGCCTTTGCAACAAGGTTTGCAAGTCCGTCACGCTCTGCCTCGGTCATATTGGTCTCGTTTACCATAAGCGCAACGCTGAGTCTTTCGATTTCATAGCCATCCTTTTCAATGGAGGTCTTGACGTTGGTTATGCTGTAGTGGATCTCATCCTTATCATAGTAATAGCCCTGTTCATCCTCAACGCCAACATACTCGGGATAGTCGGGGGACTCATCACCGTTGGGGGTCACACCTACAAGGCCGCCGTCCTCACCGAGATAACCACCCTCCTGAACGTGTACCTCACCGTTGATAACACCATGATCGCTGTCGCCCTCAGGGAAATACTCATCCTTGTCGATCTCGACCTTGTCGTAATCAAGGATAGCTGTTACATTAAAAGCAAATCCGTTCTCACCGAAAGCGGCTGTGAACATATCCTTCATATCCTCATAGAGGACTTCCTCAAACTCCTTCTGGAACTGGAGCCTGCGCATCGCTACGGTAACACCGGAAGGATCCTTCTCTGCATTGATATCGTCCTCGGGATCTATCCACTCGTAAGAGTTGCCCTTGGTGTCCATGATGGAGATGTTTTCGTTTGTAAGGTTCTCGGCACTGGTGGTTACGTTGCGGTAGATAGCACGAACCTCGTCGTTACTGAGCTCTGTTCCGCTCTTGAGCTTGAGGATAACGGAACAGGAGCTTTCGCCCTTTGTGCTTACCAGAACATAATCAGAGGTTTCGGGGAGCACCAGTGTTACAGTTGCCTCGTCGATCTTGTCAAGAGTTGTAAGAGCCGCACCGATACGCGTTTCAAGCTGCTGACGCTTTACCTCTCGCTTGTCCGAGTCGGTGGACCACAGATCCACGCCTGTGTTCCATATTTCGTAGTCTGTTGTGGAGGAGGGGTATCCCTGCATATACATCTGCATACGGAGATAGTCTACCTGCTCCTCAGGGACGATGATATCACCGTCATCCTCAACCGTTACATCGGTAACACCGAGTGCCGTGATAGCAGATGCGATCTGACCCGCCTCTGTTCTTTCAACGCCTGAGAAAAGCACCGCCCTTCCCGTCTGGTTGAGTATAATTACCAGTATTATGATTATCGCGATCACCGCAATCGGAACAGTTACGAGCAGTACCTTTGCCATCTTTGAGGCATCGCTCCACTTTTCCTTTACGACAGCCACGGATGATTTTATCTTTTCGTTCATTTAAGTTGTGACCTCCGGCGCAGCAACCTTGCTGCTTTTTGGTTTTTATTATCTTTCAGGCGTTTATACCTGCATATTGATTATCGTGTTGTACGCTGAAAGCGCCTCGTTCTTTACGCTTACAAGCAGATCCACGGCAATAGCTGCCTTTTCGATGTTAGCCTGCACCTGTGCAAGATCGTCTATGTTTCCGAGCATCAGGTCTATCGCATCGCGGTCTACCTGCTCGTTTGTTTCCACTACGTTGTCAACAAGACCTCTGAAGATATCGAGGAACGAAGCGTCCTCTACGTTTATCGCTTCCGCTGCGGTCGACGGCATGGGACTCATGGGCTCCATGGGGGTCAGCGGATAAAGCGGTACCATTGTCAGCATTTATATCAATCCTTTCGTGCGTTTGTTATCAGCCCTTGCCGATGTTCAGCGCTTTCTGCGCCATGGACTTTACCACCTCGAACACTGCGAGGTTTGCGTCATACATATTCGAAGCTTCAAGAGCGTCGATCTCCTCTGTGGCAACATCCACATTGGACTCATAAACATATCCGCGCTCATCCGCGAGGGGATGTGTGGGATCATACACAGGCTCGGCGGGAGTCTGATCCTCAACGATCTCTCTCACCTCAACGCCACGATACTGTATGTACTTGTGATAATGAGCCTCGCCGCTGCCAAGCTTTGTCCACAGCAGATTCTTGAAGGTCCTGTCCTCACCGAACACCACCATCTGGCGCTTGTACGCCTCGTCTGCGGAGCCTGCAACGTTATCCGCATTGGAAACGTTCTGGGCGATTATATCAAGTCTCAAACGCTCAGCGGTCATGCCCGAGAGCGGGATATTCATAGAGCTTAAGAATGCCATCCTATACCTCCGTTACTTTGTAACCATTGCGCTTCTCATACGGGTGAAGTTGCCGTTCATTGAGTTTATCAGCGCGTCATACTGGAGCTGTGCATTTGCAAGCTCAGCAAGCTGTGTGTCAGTATCAACGTTGTTGCCGTCAAACTGGTCTCTTGTTGCGGTATCAACAACGATCTCCTGCTGGAGATTAAGCTCGTACTTTATCGTGCCGTTTGCGCGGAGCTTCTCACGGAGAACACCGCTGAACTCAAGGTATTTGCAGTTGTAGTCAGGCGTGTCCGCATTGGAGATATTCTGGGATATCACCTGCTGCTTCTGCCATATCACAGACATACCCTGTTCAAGGATACGGAATGCGGTAGTATCAAAAAGTGCCATATCTGTTTCCCCTTCTTTGAATTTTATTATATCAACAGTAAAAAAACTTACAAAACCGCATGGTTATTCGTATTATAATTATACTACATTTCGATTCATATTGCAACTTTTTTTTAAAAAAACCTTATAAATAAGTGTAAAATTTTTCTCCTATTTTTTAGAAAAGTCATACACTTTGCACGACTAATTGTTAATATATTACAGCAAAAAACGCTATTTTGTAACAAATGCACAAAAACCATATCCGATTTTCTACCACATCTAACTCTTTACCACGATAAAGCATGATATCCAATATATCACAAATCCAATTATCCTGAACTGCATATTATCCAAAAACACGAAGAAGCGCCGCCCTTTTCGGGGCAGCGCCACTTCTATTTATTTGAGGGGATGAATGGTATCAGTCGTTATGATCCGCAAATATCTCCTCTGCCACAGCAAATCCATCCTGCGACAGGAAAAGCTCCTTTGCTATACTTTCATTGCCTAGCCCGTAATAATACGAAAGCGCATCAGGTGCCTTCACCAGCAGCAGTCCGTAGCACTTATCTCCCACATAGTCGGAGGGAAGCGTCGCTCCGCTGTATCCCAGCAGCTCCTGAGTCTTTGCAGAGCCGATATCAAGCCTTGCCACACGGTAGCTTATAGTATCGGGACGGTACTCGTAATCCTGGTTCACATACGAAGACATAGATTCGTAATCGATGATATCCGACCCCTCCACACCGGTTTCAGGAGCCACAAATTCATAGCCGGTAAAGTAGCCGTACTCCATGAGCGTATTCTCATCCAGCGACTTGTCGCCACTCTCGATAAAGCAGATCATAGGATCAGCGTGACCGTATTGCATAAAGCTTTCACCCATGTTGTACTCAACAAGGAAAGCCGACTCGTAATCCGAAAGCTTCACACCGTCAAAGCCTTTTACACCGTATTCTTTAAGCAGAGCAATGGTGTTCTTCTGCCAGGAGTAGACCTCTATCCAGTCAAAGGTCGTGCGCTCGATTCCGTCAGCGATCATATTTTCATCAACATATCGATACTGGACATTGATATTATAACGGATAACGCCTGCACCGCTGTAGGTATCGTGATATGTGCCGATATTCTCACAATCCTTGCGGACAGCCTCGCAGAATTCGCTCATGGGCAGCTTCATATATACTGCCTCGTCGTTATCTCCAAATGTCACAGAAAGTATATCTCCGCCGCTTTTTTCCATCTGAGTCTCGATCAGATTACGGTATACCGCCTCGGGCGTAAATGTGCCTTCGATATATTCAAGCCAGCGCTCACGATTAAGGTTATAATAACGGGATACGGAAGTTCCGTCCTTGAGGTTGTAGGTTATTTTGACACGATAATTTGAAGAGATATCGTCCTCCTCGTGCTTCGGAGTGTTTTTGTGAAGCTCGATTATCTTTTCGATATTCTCCCGCTCGCTCACCTTTGAATTGAAATAGCTGCCGCTCAGGTTATTATCAACTGCAAAAGTCACCATCTGCACATTCTCAACAGCAGGAACATAGTCCGCCATGCCAAAGCCGTTGGAGTTGAACAGACCCACGCAGATAAGGAAGCTTGCGCCTGTCGTCACGGCATACTTTGCCAGTGTGATATAGAACTTTTTGAAGCCCTTGCCGCTGATAAGCTCCATGATGACATACAGCACAAAGGTGATGATTATCATGGCAACTACATAGCCCTCGGGGCGTGATGAATAGCTGAAGCCAAGCTCCTCGTATTCCTTCGCCTGCTTGGATATCTGCAGGATCACCAGCGCAAATGCACTTACCACTGCAAAAGTCACCACAGCAGGGAAAGCAGGACGTACAGCCTTGTATACAAAGGGACTTCCCACCCTTTCGGTGCGGCGGTATCTGATAAGGAAATACGCTGCGACAAACAGCAGAACTGTCAGCACGATAGCGGTTATGCCTATCTCAGGACGGAACAGCGGTGCAGTAAACTCCTCCGCAACGCTTACACCCTGAAACAAATACGATATCGAAACAAACAGCATACCAAGCGGAGATGTGGCAGCGACCGAGCTGATCTCGGACATCAGACCTGAACCGGAGTAGCCGTAAACGTTGCTGAGAACTATCTCAACGCACACCGCATGGATGATGGGCACGATACCTGTGATAACAAACGGATAAAGTCCCGCCTCTGCGGTACGTCCGCAGAAAGAGATGACAAACAGCGAAAACGCCATAAACATAAAGCAGGAGAAAAGTCCCGTGAACATCATCTGACCCATAACATCGTTCACGATATAAAAATCCATGGCTCTGCTGTCAGGGAACATACCCAGAATGACATTCCATAGAATAAGACCTATGCCGATTGAGATGAGATGCGGCACAAAGCTTCCCGCAAAGCTTGCCAGCAGTCCACCGAAAAAGCGTGTATCATCCGACACGGGCAGGGAATAATCCATATCCACCACTGTCTTTTTATACAGCCAGCGGAAGCTCCTGAAGCACATGACATAGCTCATGATGAACATACCCACAAGCATCATAACGCCGATCACTACCGCCATTATCATAAGACCGCCAAGAAGCTCCAGCGTGCTTTCGAGCTTCACATATTCAGGCAGCTCCGCGATCTGCGAATACGACATATTCTCGCTGTATTTTGCAAACAACTCATTCTGCTGCTTGGAAGTAACAGCACCCGCAGTCAATATTCCGAAAGCAAGCGGATAGGAAAGCAGCGCGAAAATGCCGTTTAATATTATCATAGGGCGCAAGGTGCGCAGCTTGTAAAGAAAATAAGTGCCGAACTTTGAAAAATTACCTGTCGAGCTTAGAGCTGTCATAGCCGAGCACCTCCATTTCGTAAATAAATATCTCCTCAAGGCTTAACGGGACTTCATCGTAAAGCTTGGGCGAAAGCGCATTTATGCTGCTCCTGATAGTCTCACGGTCGCCCTTTGCGATGATGTGCGTAACGCTGCCCGTTGACTCAAGGTGCAGCAGCTCAAAGCCACTGAAGTCCTCACGGGTAACAGGACGGTCAAAGGCGGTCTGTATCTTCACAACGCTGCCCTTTACATTGTCAAGCTCCCTGTCGAATACAACTTTACCTGCGTGCATAAGTCCAACACGGTCGCAGAATTCGTCTATCTCGTTGAGGTTGTGCGAGGAGAAGATGACCGTCAGGTCATTGTCTAGCATAGCGTCGATAAGCATCTGCTTTACGATGATACGCATGGTCGGGTCAAGTCCGTCGAATGCTTCGTCAAGGAACAGATACGGCGTCTTGCAGGCGATACCGCATATAACAGCCGCCTGACGCTTCATGCCCTTGGAGAAAGTGGTCAGCCTTTTCTTCATAGGCAGCCCTATCGTAGAGTGCAGCTTCTCGAAAAGTGCATCGTCAAAGCTGCTGTAAAAGCGCTTGTAATAAGCTCTCATGTCGCTTAAAGTCATGTCGTTGAACTGTATCGTTTCATCGTTTATGAAGAATACCTTTTCCTTTATCGGAACATTGTTGTAGACAGGCTGACCGTCTATCAGCACTTCGCCCGAAAAGGGTCTGTAAATACCCGAAAGCAGCCTTAAAAGTGTGGATTTGCCTGCGCCGTTGGAGCCAAGCAGACCATAGGCGCAGCCCTCGGGAATGACGATATCAACACCGTCAAGTGCGTTGCTGTCCTCAAACCGCATCACTGCGTTCTTTATCTCTATCATGAATTTCCCCCGTTTCTGTCGTCAGACCATATTTTGTCGGCGATATCCATCGCTTCTTCCTTTGATATACCGTTGTTTCTTGCGTCTTCATACGCCGCCTCAAGCCGTTTCAGGGCATCTGACCTCAGTGCCGCTGCAGCATTCGTCAATGGCGACACATAGCTGCCCTTTGCAGGCATCGAATATATAAGTCCTGCCTGTTCAAGCTGCGCATACGCTTTCTGTACCGTGTTCGGATTTACTCCGAACTGCTTCGCCACCTCGCGCACAGCGGGCAGCTTTTCATCGGGCTTAAGCCGCCCCGAGGATATCAGCCTTGCAACTCCGTTATAAAGCTGCTCGTAAATGGGAGCCTTTCCCTCAAGCCTTATGTCAAGCACGTTCCGACCTCCTTTGTAAGATTTGTATTATTCGTATTAACTGTATTAATCGTCTTAGTACAGTTGTATTATATCACGTAATACAGTTGTTGTCAATAGTTTTGGAGAAATATTTACAAAAAACAAAAGATCCCCGGGAAATATCTTCCTCGGGGATCATATATTGCATATTGAATTTATTCTGTGGTGTAGTTATCGAAATAACCCTGAATAAATACGATGGGAGTGCCCTTGTCACCGGAACCGGAGGTCAGGTCACACAGAGAGCCGATAAGATCGGTAAGTCTTCTGGGAGTTGTACCCTCGGATACCATCTGACCCACAAGGTTGCTGTCCTTTTCCTGGATCTTATCCTTGATAGCGTTCTTCAGCGCATCGCCTGAGAGATCAGAGAAATCATTGTCGGCAAGGTACTTCAGCTTAAGCTCGTTAGGAGTACCCTCGAGACCTGCGGTATATGCAGGAGAAACAACGGGGTCAGCAAGCTCCCAGATCTTTCCTACAGGATCCTTGAATGCGCCGTCGCCGTATACCATTACCTCAACATTCTTGCCTGTTGCTGCCTTAAGCTTTGCAGCGATTGCGTCAACAACGGGCTGGCAATCTCTTGGGAACAGCTTTACCTGATCCTCGGTAGCCTTGTTAGAGCCTAACAGACCGTAATTCTCGTTGTAACCGCTTCCATCAACAGAAGCGTTCATGATCTCGTCAAGGCCGTAAACGATCTCTGCACCTGCAGCCTTAAGTATACGCTTTGTTCTTGCACGTGTGTGGATATCACAACAAAGAACATTCTTTGTGTAATCAAGAACTGCCTTGGGATTATTAGCAAATATTATCTCACAATCTGCGCCGCTTTCACGAATGAGAGACTCGTAGTATTCTACATAGTCAACACCTGTGAATGTATGCTTTTCATAGCCAAAAAGCTCACGGTACTTTGCCAGTGTAAGCACATCGGTGTAGGGATTGATGCCCTTTTCGTCAAGTGCGTCAAGGCTTACAAGATGGTTTCCTACCTCGTCAGATGGATAGGATAGCATGAGAACTACCTTCTTTGCGCCTTTTGCAATACCTCTGAGGCAGATTGCAAAACGATTACGGCTGAGGATGGGGAAAATAACTCCGACAGTCTCTCCGCCGAACTTTGTTCTGACATCCTTTGCAATGTTGTCAACAGAAGCGTAATTGCCCTGCGCCCTTGCAACGATAGCCTCTGTCATCGCAACGATATCTCTGTCACGGATCTCAAAGCCATCATCCTTGGCTGCCTCGAGGACGGAATTCGTAACTATCTCTACGATATCATCACCATTTCTGATGATTGGCGCCCTCACACCTCTTGATACGGTACCGATCATACGGCTCATAATGAACACTCCTTAAAATTAAATACGACCTTAATCAATCGCAACTTATATTCTAGCACACTTTTTCTCATTTTTCAATAGTTTTTTCATTTTTTTTGACGATTACACATTTTTTAACACATCAACACACTTCCGCTATGTTATATTGTTACAAAAACCGCCTCTGATATGCACATCAAAGGCGGTTTTATAACATTTTTAATAAGGCAGTTCAAAATTAGTGAACACCCATCTGCCGTCCTGCTCAACGGCATTGTACACATATTCCTCAACAACGGTCTCGCCGTTCTCATAGGTATAGGTGTTATATGCGGTGAATTCCGCTGTATTGCCGATAAGTGTAGTCAGCTCGTACTGAGTGCTGATATAAAAGATATCGGAACCCCTCGCTCCGTCAGAAGTGTAAAGCTTTCCGTCAGGACCCTCGCGATAGAACGAAACATCCATCAGCGAATTGATTATTTCCGCAGAGAAATAGCAACCCAGTGCTTCAACAAGCTCCATCTTGGTATCAAGGCGCTCATCCGTCACCATATAAAACGGATACATCTCGCCATTCACCTCAAACTCCAGCACATTTTCATAGGAGCACGGCAGACTGCACAGCGAAAAATAACCGTAAAGCTCATTAGCCACAGCGAATATCTCCTCAGGCTCCTGAGTAGACGGATCCATCTGCGTAAAGCCCACAGATTCAGGCAGCAGCACATACTTATCTTCGCTCAGATAGTAACGATACACAACATCACCATCCTCCGAGATATAGAAATCGCACATATAGTACAGTGTGCCCTCGTACTCGTCATAGCAGGATACGCCATGATAAACCGCTTCGTTTATCTCTGCAGTGTTGCCTGTACTCTGGAATATGTAGACCTTATCCTTCTGCGGAAGTCCGAGATACTCATTATCAAAAGCATTAATCATCTCGGCATAGGTGTCATTCTGCTCCGCAGTTTCCTTTTCATCCGCAGTTTCAGCAGCGGCGAGAGTTTCCGTAGGATCCTCTTCGGACGCCTCCTCGGTCATTATCACAACAGGTGCAGAGTTGTCATCAACACTTTCCTCATTTGCCGAGGTACGCGATGCCTCCTCGGTCTGTATTGCTTCGGCACTCTCCTTTGCAGGGGTGCTGCTCTGCGTATTTCCGCCACAGCCCGTCATGAGCAGGCAGGCACAGAATATCAGGCATAATGTTCTTTTCATAATTCCTCCAAACAACACATAAAAACAGGGCGATGCGCAGGCACGCCCTGTTAAAGCTTCGGAATCAAAGCTGGCTGTCAACTTCCTCAACAGCTTCTTCTACCTCTTCGATAAGCTCCTTGTTTACTTCGGCAACAGCCTCAGCAGCCTCAGATGCGGTATCGGAGATGCACTCATCAGCATCATCGAAGTCAAAATCCTCATCATCCAGCCACTCAGTATCATCCCACTCATCGTAGTAGTCTTCTTCGTTTTCCTTTTCAAGCTTCTTCTTCGTAAGAATTGCAGCAGCTGCAACACCGCCTGCTACAGCAAGCAGACCAATAAGCGCAATACCAAGTCCTTTGCTCATTTTAATATCCTCCTGAATATTCACATTAAATGAATCAATGTTACATGATACAGTATATACCCGTTTATGAATTTTTTCAAGTATCGGAACGAATTTTTGGTTAAATGCCCCAAAAAAATCACATGTTTCCCGTCATATTCATCAAAACAGAAATTGCAGCGACAGGCGCAGTCTCGCAGCGCAGGATACGCTTGCCGAGCGAAACGGGAATTATTCCGTGCTGCTCAAGCTTTTCAGCCTCCTGCTGCTCAAATCCACCCTCACTTCCGATGATTATATCTATATTCCTGCCGAAATGCGGCACAGCTTCTTTCAGAGGAAGCTCTGCACATTCATAAAACAGTATACCCGTATTTTCTGCGGAGATCATATCGTATAACGCGGAAAATTCCACCGCCTCGTGCACCTGCGGGATAATTCCTCTGCCACACTGCTTTGCAGCTTCATAGGCAATCCTGCGGTAACGCTCGGTCTTTTTTGCCATCTGCTTTTTATCGGGACGGGAAACACATCTTTTTGAGAAGAACGGGATTATCTCACAGGCTCCGCACTCCACCGCTTTCTGTACGATGAACTCCATCTTATCGCTTTTCGGCATAGCCTGAAAAAGGCGCAGGTGCACCGTTGGCTCCGCCTCGTTTTTTGAGTTCTCCAGCAAGTCAAACACGCACTCGCTGCCCGCTGACGCAAGCTGACCGAGGTAGTCCGTGCCCTTGCCGTCGCAGATCACGGCATAATCGCCCTCTCTCATGCGAAGCACCTGCGAGGCGTGTTTTGCATCCTCGCCCGAAAGCACCGCAACCGTATCCGAAATATTCTCGGTAAAAAAGCGGGGATATCTCCATCGCTCCATTTTAAGCTCAAGTTCTGTTTGTGACATAGTATCTCTCCTTGGCTGATGTATATACCTTAATTCCATCCGTAAGCGCCGTTCTGCCCGAAAAGCTGCTCTACATTTCTGCGAAGCCCGCTGTTCTGCGGATATTTCAGTGTCTTGTCCTGTTTCAGTATCTCTTCGGCAAGGCCATCCGCCTCGGACAATATTTCTGCATCATCCGCTATATCCGCGACCTTAAGCGGCGGAAGTCCATGCTGCTGTCTGCCGAAAAAGTTACCTGGTCCTCGAAGCGCAAGATCAAGGCGCGCTATTTCAAAACCATCGGTGGACTTCACCATAGCATCGGTGCGGGCTTTTGTGTACTCGCTGCCGTTATCGGTCATCAGCACGCAGTAGGATTGCTCGCTTCCGCGTCCCACACGGCCTCTGAGCTGATGCAACTGTGAAAGCCCGAACTGCTCCGCATTTTCAATAAGCATGACATTAGCATTAGGCACGTCCACGCCTACTTCTATAACAGTCGTGGACACAAGCAGCTTAAGCTCGTTTTCTCTGAAGCGGCGCATCACTTCATCCTTGTCCGACTGCTTCATTCTGCCGTAAAGAAGTCCCGCAGGAATGTCACGGAACTCTCCTTCGCAAAGGCGGTTATAATATTCTATCGCGCTCGCCTTTTCACTGCGGACATTTTCACTCTCTTCTACAAGAGGGCACACGATATATGCCTGCCGCCCTTCTGAAATATGCTTTTTGATAAAATTATATATTCTCGGGCGGAACGATGTATCCACCGCATAGGTCTTGACCGGAAGTCTGCCCACGGGCATCTCGTCAAGCACCGAAACATCCAGATCACCGTATACGATCATGGCAAGCGTTCTCGGGATAGGCGTTGCCGACATCGCCAGCACATGTGGATTCACTCCTTTTTCGGCAAGTGCGGAACGCTGTGCCACTCCGAAGCGGTGCTGCTCATCCACGATAACAAGCCCCGGATCTTTCATCACCGAGCTTTTCTGGATCAGCGCCTGAGTTCCCACCAACACATTTATCTCACCGTCTGCCGCTGCCCTGCGGACCTCGGATTTCTGTTTCGCAGTCATGCTGCCCGAAAGCAGCTCGACTCGCACCCCGAGACGCGAAAGCATATTGCTGAATGTCGCATAATGCTGCCTTGCCAGCACCTCGGTGGGCGCCATCACCAGGGTCTGATATCCGTTCAGATGCGAAAAGTATGCCACCGCCGCCGCAACCAGCGTCTTTCCTGCGCCGACATCGCCCTGAAGCAGCCTGTTCATAGGTTCATTCCGCTGCATATCCGCGATACATTCCGACACAGCACGCTGCTGCGCGCCCGTAGGTCTGAACGACAACGCCGCACAAAAAGCCTCAAGACTCTTGTCCTGCATCACAGCACCGCTCATCTCTCTGCTGCGGTCCCTCATAAGCGAAAGCCCCAGCTTAAGCGTCAGAAGTTCTTCAAAAACCAATCTGCGGCGTGCCTCGACATACTCCTTGCGGCTTTTCGGGAAGTGTATCTTACGCACAGCCTCCTCACGACCACAAAGCGAGTATCTCTGTCGTATATCCTCGGGCAAGGACTCATGATGTTTTACCATCGAAAGCGCCGTTTTCATATTTGCGGACACCATGTTGTTGGTGAGCCCCGCAGTCAGCGGATACTTCGGCAGAAGCCCGCCCTCATGCGGTTTTACGAACATCGGCGAGGACACCTGAAGCCCGATAAGATCTCCGCCTATCCTGCCATAGAACAGGTATTCCTCATTTTCTGCAAGCTTTTCAAAGGTGTATTTCGCATTGAAGAACACGGCAGTGATACTTCCCGTACCGTCAGAAAGCACCGCCTTATATATCGCCATTTTCGAATAACTGCTGAAAGGCGCAGACTTCCTTGCCACAAACGCACGAAAGGCGCAGACCTCTCCGGGCTGCACCTGTGCTATCGTAAGCGGTGCGGTGAAGTCAACATAATCCCGAGGATATAGCTCGGCAAGCTGCTCCACCGTTTCCACGCCTATTTTTTTATATAATTCCGCTCTTTTGGGACCTACGCCCTTAAGATATGTGATATCCATTATTCAACAGAAATGATATAGTAGTATACAGGCTGTCCGCCGTTGACCAGTACAATATCAATATTGTCGCTGATCTTCGCACGGAGCTTCTCATAAGCCTCGTTTGCGTCCTCGTCGCTCACGTCAGAACCGTAGATCACGGTGATAAAGCTGCTGGAGCCATTCACAAGGCGCTTTGTAAGCTTCACCATAGCCTTTGTGACATCAGCCTCTGTGAATACGATCTTACCGTTATCCATAGCAAGTATCTCGCCCTGCTTTATCTTGTGACCATCGTATTCGCTGTCACGCACTGCAAAGGTGATCTGACCGCTCTGTACTCTGCCCAGCGCCTCAGTCATACCGCTTCTGTTGGTCTTGAAGTCGGAATCGGGATCATACGCCATCATCGCAGATATACCCTGAGGGATAGTTCTGGACTGGAGAACACATACATTCCTGTCCGCGAGCTTCACAGCCTGCTCAGCCGCCATGATGATATTCTTGTTATTGGGGAGAACAAATACATTGTGTGCGGGAGTCTGTCCGATAGCCTCAAGGATATCCTCGGTAGAGGGATTCATTGTCTGTCCGCCACGAACTACATTATCAACGCCCAGGTCACAGAAAAGTGCCTCAACACCTGCGCCTGCCGCAACCGCAACAAATCCCACATCCTTCTCGGGAGGTACGGGAGCCTTTCTGTTGGTCTGTGCAGCCTCGTCAGCCTTGATGATGTTATTGTGCTGCTCACGCATATTCTCTATCTTCATCTTGGTAAGCTCACCGAACTTCAGACCCTCCTCGATAGCCTTACCGGGATGGTTGGAGTGAACGTGAACCTTGATTATCTCATCGTCATCCACCACAACTACACAGTCACCGATAGTCTCAAGGAATGCCCTGAGTGCGGTAGCATCCTTTGCGCCCTGCTTTTTCAGAACGATGAACTCTGTGCAGTATGCAAATGTTATCTCCTCGGAGGAGCCTGTAGCAGCAGCCGCAACAGCAACAGGTCCAACAGGCTTTACAGCGTCCTGTGCCTCAATAATGCTGCCGCCGCCGATGACCTGCATCATACCCTCAAGGATAACGATAAGGCCACGGCCACCTGCGTCAACTACACCTGCTTTTTTAAGCGCAGGGAGCATCTCGGGAGTCTTTTCAAGAGTTTTTTCAGCCTCAGCGATATATGCCTTCAAGAACTCAGCCGCATCGCCACCCTCAACTCCGAGAGATACAGTATTCTCGTAAGCTTCTCTTGCAACTGTGAGTATGGTACCCTCAGTGGGCTTCATAACGGACTTGTAAGCCGCGTCAACGCCAAGCTTGAAAGCCTCGGACAGCGACTTTGCGTCTGCCTCTGCCTTTCCTGCAAGGCCCTTTGAAAGCCCTCTGAATATCAGCGACAGGATAACACCCGAGTTTCCTCTTGCACCGCGCAGCATAGCAGAAGCGACCGCCTTTGCCGCATCGCCTGCGCCTATAGCGTCACTCGCCTTTTTCATCTCGGCAAGAGCGTTGCCGATAGTCATGGACATATTTGTACCTGTATCGCCATCGGGCACAGGGAATACGTTAAGCTCGTCCACAGCCTGTCTCTGATTTGAAATGTTGTTAGCTCCCGAAATTACCGCGTCTCTGAAGAGCTTTCCTGTAATCATCATTTTTTAAAAAGATCCTTCCTGAATATATTGATGTGATTTGTGCTGTTACGTTCTGATTCCGTCAACATAAACGTTGACCTTTTCTACTGAGATTCCTGTGTTTTCCTGTACGGTATAACGAACCTTGTTCATTATGCTTCTTACGACCGCACTGACATTTACGCCGTACATTACCGTAATATGAAGATCTACCACCAGCTTATCCCTGCCTATGCGCACGGTTATGCCCTGCTCGTTCTGACCCTTGTCTTTTGTAAAGGGAAGCGAAGCCATGATGGTCTGCTTCGGGCTGCTGATGTTCATCTGCACAACGCCGAAGCAATTGGTCACTGTATTGCTGATAAGGGACATGAAATATTCCTGAGATACCGTGATCTCACCAATATGGTTTTTAACTCTTATCATGTGTTATATCCTCCTTTATCCGAATTTATGTTTAAGCAAAATGTATGCTTTCTTCCGTGGGAGTACATACCGCTGTAAAATTGAGCGGAAAATGCTTTGCCGCTTCGCAGGCTGTTTCCTCGCTGTCAAACACACCGAAGACCGCCGCGCCGCTGCCTGTAAGCAGCGCACCTCTTGCGCCCCGGCGCATAAGCTCTGCCTTGAGCAGTTTTATACGGTTATCGGAATACAACACCTCAAAGGTATTGTACATACGTCCCTCAAAGCTGCCGCCAAGCTGCGAAGCAAACTCGTTGATAGCATCTCTGGGCGGGATCGGAGTGACATCAAACTTTGCATAGGCTTCCTTTGTAACGCAGGTGAAATCCGGCATCACCACAAGGAAAAAACAGCGTTTTATCTGTGGCGCGGGAGATATCGCATCTCCGATACCTCTGCACTTCTTCGTGCCGCCTGTAAGGCAGAAAGGCACATCTGCACCAAGTCCCGAAGCGATACCATACAGCTTTTCCACACTTAAAGCGTTGTTGAAATATCTGTTCATCGCCGTCAGTACAGCAGCCGCATCCGAGCTTCCGCCGCCCATGCCTGCGCCGCTGGGGATACGCTTCTGTATACGGATATCCACACGCGCCTTTACGCCTGCCGCATCAAGGTATCTTTGCGCTGCCTTGTATGCTATGTTACTTTCATCCGAGGGAATGTCAGGCGCATCGCAGGAAACAGTAATACCCTCTCCCTCTGTAATATTGATATCCAGCACATCCGACAGGGAAACGCTCTGCATCACCGTTTCAAGCAGGTGATAGCCATCGCTGCGTCTGCCTGTGATGTCAAGATACAGATTAAGCTTTGCATCAGCAGTAACGATCACTTTTTGATCTCCTCAATAAATTCTCTTATACGACCCAGGGCCGTTGTAAGGTGCTGCACCGAATAAGCGTAAGACACTCTTACAAAGCCCTCTCCGCTCTCTCCGAATGCACTGCCGGGAACGACAGCAACTTTCTTGTCATAGATAAGCCGCTCGCAGAACTCCGCCGAGGTCATGCCCGTGGATTTTATGCAGGGGAACACATAGAATGCCCCCTCAGGCTCGAAGCAATCCAGCCCCATATCATTGAAACCCTTTACAAGCAGCCTGCGGCGCATATCATATTCTTCTATCATCTTATCCACTTCCTCACGGCATTTCGTCATGGCAACGATAGCAGCAAACTGGCTGACCGTGGGGCTGGACATTATGCAATACTGATGGAGCTTCAGCATCTGCTTCATTATCGGCTGAGGTCCTGCGGCATAGCCCAGTCGCCAGCCTGTCATGGCAAATGCTTTTGAGAAGCCGTTTATCACGATAGTACGCTCCCTCATACCATCTATCTCGGCAAAGGACACGTGCTTTTCTCCGTTGTAGGTCATCTCGGAGTAGATCTCGTCAGAAAGCACCATGATATCAGTGCCGCGAAGCACATCGGCGATCTCCTCAAGATGGTCACGGCGCATTACAGCACCTGTGGGATTATTAGGGAAAGGAAGCACCAGCAGCTTTGTGCGGGGCGTTATCTTCTCCTTAAGTGCCTGTGCTGTAAGCCGGAAGTTATCCTCACGCTTTGTGACGATAGGCACGGCTGTGCCGCCGCACACTGTAACGAGCGGTGAATAGCAGACAAAGCTCGGCTCGGGCACAAGTACCTCGTCGCCCTCGGCTATCATTGTACGGAACGCCATATCGATAGCCTCTGAGCCGCCGACAGTGATTATTATTTCCTTTTCGGGGCTGTATTCTGTATGAATGGTCTCTTTGAGATATTCGGAAACCACTCTTCTGAGCTCAATAAGACCGCTGTTTGCGGTGTAAGCTGTTCTGCCCTTTTCAAGTATCCTGATGGCCTCCTTGCGTGCTGCCCAGGGCGTCTTGAAATCAGGCTCGCCGACGGAAAGGGATATTACGCCCTCCACCGACTGTGCAATATCAAAAAACTTTCTTATTCCCGATGGCTGTATACCCTTGATGCGCTCGGGAAGTATCTTGTCATAATCTATCACGGAGATACAAGGCTCCTTTCGTCAGTCGTATCCTCGCTGAATACATGGTTCTTCTCCTTGTATCTTTTGAGGATAAAATGTGTTGCGGTGGAGATAACGCCCTCCAGCGCAGAAAGCCTTTCGGAAACGAAAAGTGCGACCTTTCTCAGGCTGGTTCCCGTAACGGTTACAGAAAGATCATAAGCACCGCTCAGCAGGAACACGCTGTCCACCTCTTCGTACTCCATAATGGTATGCGCAAGGTCGTCAAAGCCCTTACCCTTCATGGGAGCTACCTTTATCTCGATTATGGCAGTTACACGGGTCTCGTCTGCACTCTCTTCGTTTATGATAGCGGTATAACCCATGATTATACCGTCGTCCTCAAGCTGTTTTATCTGCGCGGCGGCCTCTGCCTCTGTAATGCCCAGCATAGTGGCTATTTCCGCATTGGAAAGTCTTGCATTCTGTCTTAATAGATCCAGCAGCTTGTTCATAGTATTTTCCTCCGTATATTTAAATTTTTATGAATATCGGCTGTTTTTTGCTGAAAACGCAGATCTCGGAAAAACCGATCTCCCTCAGTCCCTCAAGACACTGCGGGATATCCGCTCCCACGTCCTCTGCACGATGGGCGTCAGAGCCTACGGTTATCATCCTGCCGCCCCTGTCACGGTAGCGTTTCACATACTCCATACCCGGCATAGGTACGTGCAGACCCTTGCGTATGCCCGAAGAGTTCACCTCAAGGGCGATATCCTTTTTTATGATGGTATCCAGTATCTTTTCGATAACGTGATAATAGCGTGTAATATCAAGCTCGCCTCCGCCGACATCACCACTAATGAATCTCAGCGGAAATGTAAGATGCGAAAGAGAGCAGAAACGTCCCCACTCCGCAAGAGCAAGAAGTTCCTCAAAATACTCGTCAAGATATGCGTATTTCACCGTATCGTCATCAGGCAGACGGTCAACGCGGGCATAGCTTTTTGTACGATGCTGCGAACCAAGCACGAAATCATAATCGTATCTTTCAAGTATAGCCTCTGCCTGCGGCAGGTCATACAGCGCCTGCCCAAGCTCCGCACCGAAATACACGTTCATCCTGCCCTCGTACTCAGCCTTAAGCCTGCGGTAAACCCCGAGTGACTTTTCCATAGCCTCGGCATAGCCCCAGCTGGAGAGCTTCTCGTTTTCGATATGGTCGGTGAGCGTGAAGTGCTTTATCCCAAGTTCAAACGCACGCCTCGCCATGACCTCGGGGGTATCATTACCGTCAGGGGAGAGCGTAGAGTGGATATGGCAATCCACGGGTATTATATTTGTTATCTGTTCTTTGTCCAATTTCTTTTGTCCTTTGTTTTGTCTGTGTCGCGAAAATTTACACATAAATATTATTCCGCAGACAGTTTTTTTATTATTTTATCACAAATTTTTGAATTTGTCTATGAATACATTTACTTTTTGCAAATTTTTTAGTATAATAGATAAGAAATAATAAAAAACAAGGTATGCGGACGGAGATTTTATACAATATGCCATCCCCGCAGAACAGGAGGAAACTATAATGAGAGCAGTAGTAGCTGTTATCGGTAAGGACACCGTAGGTATTCTGGCAAAGGTCAGCGGTATCTGCGCAGAGTGCAAGGCAAATGTAATGGACGTTACACAGACCATCATGCAGGATCTGTTCGCCATGACGATGATGATCGAGATATCCAACCTCACCATCGAGTACATAGACTTCGCAGACAAGCTGACAGACGCAGGCAAGGAGATGGGACTTCAGGTGCACGTTATGCACGAGGATATCTTCAACGCCATGCACAGAATATAAGTGCTTAAATAACAGAAACTAAGGAGTAAACTATGCTTAATACAGGCGATATTCTTGAAACCATAAAGATGATACAGGAAGAGAACCTTGATATCCGCACCATCACCAAGGGTATCTCGCTTCTTGACTGTATCGACAGCGATGAAAACCGCGCCTGCGACAGGATCTACGAGAAGATGATGCGCAAAGCTGAAAATCTCGTAAAGACAGGCGAGGACATCGAAAAGCAGTACGGCATTCCGATAATCAACAAGAGAATTTCAGTAACACCTATCTCCATCGTTGCAGCCGCAACAAGAAGCAAGAACCCCGTGAAGTTTGCAAAGACCCTCCAGCGTGTAGCAGAGGGCACAGGCGTAAACTACATCGGCGGCTACTCCGCTCTTGTACATAAGGGCTACGCCGCAGGCGATCTGGAGCTTATCAACTCCATCCCCGAGGCGATGGCAGAGACCAGCAACGTATGCTCCTCCGTAAATATCGGCTCAACCAAGGCAGGTATCAACATGGACGCTGTTTCCATGATGGGCAAGGTGATCTACGATGCTGCCACCGCAACAAAGGATAATTTCTGCTTCGGTGCAGCAAAGATAGTGGTATTCTGCAACGCCCCCGAGGATAACCCCTTCATGGCAGGCGCATTCCACGGCGTCGGCGAGTACGACACAGAGATCAATGTGGGCGTTTCGGGTCCCGGTGTAGTCCGTGCAGCGATCGCAAAGCATCCCGAGGCAAACATGACAGAGATCGCAGATATAATCAAAAAGACCGCATTCAAGATAACAAGAATGGGTCAGCTCGTTGGTACAGAGGCAAGCCGCCGTCTCGGCGTTCCTTTCGGAATCGTTGACCTGTCCCTCGCTCCCACCCCCGCTGTAGGCGACTCCGTTGCACACATCCTCGAGGAGATCGGTCTTGAAAGCTGCGGTACCCACGGCACTACCGCCTGCCTCGCTATGCTCAACGATGCAGTTAAGAAGGGCGGCGTAATGGCATCCTCCCACGTTGGCGGACTTTCAGGCGCATTCATCCCCGTGTCCGAGGACGCAGGCATGATCGACGCTGCGGTATGCGGTGCGCTCTCCCTTGAGAAGCTTGAGGCAATGACCGCAGTATGCTCCGTAGGTCTTGATATGATCTGTATCCCCGGCGATACTCCCGTAGACACCATCTCCGCTATCATCGCGGACGAGGCAGCTATAGGCATGGTGAACTCCAAAACAACCGCAGTCCGCGTTATCCCCGCCATCGGCATGAAGGAAGGCGATATGCTGGAATTCGGCGGTCTGTTCGGAAGCGGTCCCGTTATGAAGATCAATAAATTCTCCTCCTCCAAGTTTATCAGCCGTGGCGGAAGAATACCCGCTCCTATGCAGAGTCTGAAGAACTGACAGATAAACCAAATAAATATCATTAAAAGAGCAGAATTTGGGTTCTGCTCTTTTGTTTTATGCGGTATATGGGAAAACGACTAAAAATATAGTTAAAAGCGATAATTTCAACCATAAAATTTGTCTATAATTACTATTGAAGATTTTACCCTTTTGGATTATCATAAGTATTGGTTCGTTTTTTTACGGGCAATATATAAATATGTATATACTAATTTAATTTAAAGGCGGGCAGAAAAAATGGATTTTTTGCAGCAGATAATCGAGATGGATAAAGCAGCCGCCGCTCAGACCGAAGAGGTTAGAGAAACACAGCTTAAAAAGCTGGATATCTCAAACCAGAACGCGATGAAGCGGCAGGAGGCTATAATACAGGAACAGCAGCTTCTGAAAGATGAAGCAGAGATAAAGCAGGCCGAGATGCTACAGCAGAAGAAGATCGATTCTGACATGGCGCGCGAAAAAGACATAGCACGTCTGGACAGCATCTTTTCCGCTCACCGCGAAGAATGGCAGGCTGAAATATTAAGCCGTATCACGGGAGTATAAGCTATGTCATTTTCATCAAATTCCGTGACCGTCAAGGCAAGAGCTGTATACGGCAGGTCGCTCAAGGCAGAGGATTACGCACAACTGTGCTCAAAATCTACAGTTGCAGAGGCAGCGGCATTCCTCAAACAGACCGACCGCTACGCAAAGGCGCTGGAAAGCATCAACCCGCACACTATCCACAGAGGACAGCTTGAAGCACTGATAAGACTGGCTACATTCGATATTTTTGAACGCTTCCATAAATTCGATCACAGCGACAGCCATATCTTTTTCAGGTTTATCATAATGGAGCTGGAAGCTGAACAGATACTCGCCGCTCTTGAGGGCGTTGCGGCAGGCTCCGCCGACAGATATATCGCTGAACTTCCCACATTCCTTATAAAACACGCAAGTACAGATCTGCTCTCACTGGGCAAGGCATCAAACTACATGGAATTCGCTGCGCTCATAGAGAACACTCCGTACGACAGGATATTGCGTCCCCTGCTTATCGAAGCGCAGCAATCCGGCAGACTGAACATCAGAGAGTGTGAACGCAGGATATACACATTCTACTATATGTCAGCGCTCAGAACTGTTGATAAGACCTACAAAAAAAGCGGACAACAACTTAAGTATTCGTTGCTGAAAAGCATTGACATGGAAAATGTGGTGTCCTGCTGCCGTATGAAGATGTTCGGCACAGCTCCCGATAAGATCAAGGGCTCACTGCTGCCTTTCAGATATCATCTGAGGGAAGAGGCTATCGACCGCCTGCTGCAGCTCAGCGATATCGAAAAGATACAGGCAGAGCTTGAAAAGCTAGGCTACCGCATCGGAGAACACCCCGAAATAAGGTCGGTGGAACACCTCACAGAAAGTATAAGTATGTCGCATCTGCGCAGGACGCTGCGGCTTTCCCAGAACTCCGCTGCAGTCTACTATGCACTCATTGAGTGCCTGAAAATAGAACAAAGAAATGTAAAAACAGCCATCGAAGGTATACGCTATGGATTAAGCAGCAGCGATATACTTTCAATGATGGTAATATAGAAAGGCGGTGCATTGAATGGGTATTGAAAGAATGTCACAGCTCACCGTTGAGGGCCCCCTCAACACGCTGGACAAGGCTCTGATGCTCTGCTGCGAGAGCAGATCATTCCAGATGACGGAATTCTCTAACACAGCACTTCCGGGTCTATCACAGGAAAATCCCTATGAGATACCGTACAATGAAATGAAAAATATGGCGGCAACGCTGAATATAACACCTCAGATAAAGGCTTTCGACAACATAAGCATAGAGTCCCCCGAGGATTTTGAAAAATATTGTAACGAAACAGTAGGCGAGCTCGCACAGTTGAAAGAGGAGTACGACGAGATAGCAGAAGACCTTGAAGAACATCGTCGCACTGATTCCCACCTGAAACATCTGCTGGGCATGAACGTAAGCTTCCATGACCTTTTCAATATGCGTTATGTAAAAGCACAGATAGGAAAGCTTCCGTCGGTCAATATGCAGAAGCTGGAGTACTATGAAAACAAGGGGCTACACTTCATCCCCTTTGAACAGGACGGCGAATACACCTGGGGCGTTTACCTTGCCCCAAAGAATGACGCCGCCTTTGCAGATACAGTCATGAATTCTCTGTTTTTTGAAGCCACAGTGCTTCCCGATTATCTCAATGCAGACGCCGCCGAGTCCGACGCAGTGCTTGAAAAGATAATCGCAGACGAGGAGCAGCTAAAGGCTCTTCTGAGGCAGAAGCTGGACGAGTTCTCAACGAACCACAAAGAGGAGTTCCTTGCAGTACTGAGCAAGCTGAAGCATCTGTATGAATGTTTTGAACTGAGGAAAAACGTTCTCATCTCCAATGACCGATTTACCTTTGCGGGCTATTGTCCCACCAGTTCCTGCTCAAAGCTTACCGAAAAGCTGCTGACGACAAACGATGTGACCGCTACAGAAGTGCCGCTCAAGGGTAAATCGGCTACAGCAGATGTACCTGTAAAACTACGAAACAACGTGATATTCCGCCCCTTTGAGATGTTTGTCAAGATGTACGGACTCCCGGAGTACGGCACCTTTGATCCAACCCCATATGTTGCAGTGACATATATGCTGATGTTCGGCATAATGTTCGGTGATGTGGGACAGGGTCTTGCGATCTCCCTGCTGGGTCTTATAATGAGCCGCTTCTCAAAGAACGGGCTGTTCCCAATCATGACAAGAATAGGACTTTTCTCCGCCGCGTTCGGCGTTCTGTACGGTTCTGTATTCGGAATCGAGACCATCATCGAGCCTTTCTTCCATAGGGAAAATATATGGCGTGCCCTCGGCTATACCGAACAGCCGCACAACATCTTCCAGGTGGCGACAGTGCTGCTTATCGCCGCACTGTGTATAGGAATCGTGCTGATAGTCATTTCCATGACGTTCAATACAGTGCTTAATTTCCGCAGACGCAAATGGGGCGAGGCTCTGTTCAGCGTCAACGGCGTATGCGGACTGGTGTTCTACATCGCACTGGTCGCAGGAGTTGCGGGTATGTTCCTGTTCGGGATCGAACTTTTCAGCCCGCTGTATATCGTCGCTTTCATAGTATTGCCGCTGGTGCTGATATTCTTCAAGCATCCGCTCAGTGACCTTATCTCAGGCACAAAGCACGACGAAAAGATGTCAATAGGCAATTTCATCATAGAAAACTTTATCGACCTGTTTGAAGCAGCACTGAGCTTCCTTTCAAACACCATGTCGTTCCTGCGTATCGGCGGTTTTATACTCAGCCACGCGGGTATGATGCTGGTAGTTGCACAGCTTGCAGGCACAAATGTCCCCGGTGCCGAGATCACTGTCGGCACGGTAATAACCTATATCATAGGCAACCTTATCGTAATGGGCGTAGAGGGACTTCTGGTAGGAATACAGATCCTGCGTCTTGAATTCTACGAGATATTCAACCGCTTCTACAGCGGAAACGGACAGAGCTTCCGTCCCGTAGAAATAACATTTGAATGATTTTTTGGAGGAAATAAAAATGGAAATCGTAATGCTTATTGCACTGCCCCTTATCGCAGTAGGACTTATCCTGCTGCCACTTATCATCAACCTCAAGAGGACCAAGGATAACAAGCCCACCAACAGAAAACGTGCAGTCATCACAAATATTGCTTCCTTTATCGGTGTTATGGCACTCATGACTATCATGCCCCTCACAGGCGCATTCGCAGCAGGCGAGACCGCAGCAGTCGCTGCCGACGGCTTCACCGAGGGTATGAAGTACCTCGCTGCCGCACTTTCTACAGGTATGGCTACCATCGGTACCGGTATCGCAGTAGGAAGCGCTGCGCCCGCAGCTATCGGTGCTGTAAGTGAGAATGACAAGGCGTTTACAAAGGCACTGATCTTCGTTGCGCTGGGCGAGGGTGTTGCTATCTACGGCCTGCTCATCTCCATCCTTATCCTGTTCGGATAATACGATATCATGAAATTCTATCTTATAAGCGATAACATAGACACCCAGATGGGTATGCGGCTTGCAGGAGTGGAGGGTGAGGTCGCCCATACGCCGGAAGAGGTAAACGCAGCCCTTGATCGTGCGTTTTCAGACGCTGATACCGCGGTGGTGCTTATGACAGAAAAGCTTGTAACGTTGTGCCGGGAGAGAGTATATGACCTCAAGCTCAACAGCCGCCGACCTCTTATAGTGGAGATACCTGACCGCCACGGAAACTCGGGCGTAAGCGAAGCTATCAGCCACTATGTCAGCGAAGCAATAGGAATCAAGCTTTAACAGGCAGAAAGGTAAGATACCTAATGGATACCAATGCAAAACTGAACACCTTCAGACAGTCCATAAACAAACAGGCTCAGGAGGAGGCAGCAGCACTCACCGAGGAGATGCGCGCCAGAAGAAAAGCCTCCCGCAAATATAAAAACGAGCTTGCCACAGTGGCTGTCATTACAAGGATAAGGAACGATATGAGCCGCAGAGAAGCAGCTTTCCGCAGGGAAATGTCCCGCTGCGACTACGACACAAAGAAAGCCGTGCTCCAGCACAGAAACGGGCTTATCAGCGAGTTTTTCGCGCAGACCGAGGAAAAACTCAGGGAATTTGCCGCTTCGGAACAGTATCAGGAGTTTCTGAAACGCTCCCTCGAAAAGATACGCGCCGCAATAGCACTTGACAGTGCCACACTGATATATGCAAGAGCCTGTGATGTTGATACTGTACGCGCCCTCACAAGCTGCGAAGTAACCGCAGACAACAGCATAGTACTCGGCGGCCTGCGTGCAGTATGCCGCAACAAAAATGTACTGTGCGATGTCACTCTTGATATGGCGCTTATCGATGAAAAAAAGCGCTTCACCGAAAAAACAGAGCTCAGACTGTAACTCTCTGAAAGGAATGAACCCGATTGAATACTATTCATGCAATAAACGGCCCCGTTGTAAAAGTAGCGGACGCTAAGGATTTCTCAATGCTGGAAATGGTGTATGTCGGCAGCAAGCGCCTTATCGGAGAGGTAATCGGCGTCAGCAGCGGCTTCACCACCATCCAGGTATACGAGAATACCGCAGGCCTTAAGATAGGTGAGCCTGTTATACCCACAGGCGCACCCGTGTGCGCAACACTCGGTCCCGGTATAATCTCCAATATATTCGATGGCATACAGCGTCCGCTTAAGGATATGACAAGGCTTAACGGCGTATTCGTAGCCGAGGGCAGCGCCATCCCCTCGCTGGACGAGGAGCGTGAGTTTGATGTGACAGTCACCGTAAAAGCAGGCGACAAGCTTGCAGGCGGCGATGTATACTGCACCTGCCCTGAAACTGCCCTCATCACTCATCGCTGTATGGTACCGCCGAATGTCAGCGGCACTGTATCCTTTACCGTTGCCGATGGCAAATACCGCGTAAACGATGTTATAATAATGCTTACCCTTGACGATGGCACGGAGCTACCCCTTACCATGGTACAGAAATGGCCCATCAAACAGAGCAGACCAGTTGCAAAGCGCCTGCCGATAAGCAGACCGCTTATCACAGGACAGCGTGTCATCGACACGATATGCCCTATCGCCAAAGGCGGCACCGCCGCTATCCCCGGCGGCTTCGGCACAGGAAAGACTATGACCCAGCACCAGCTTGCCAAGTGGTGTGACGCAGATATCATCGTATACATCGGCTGCGGCGAGCGTGGAAACGAGATGACTCAGGTGCTCGAAGAATTCTCCGAGCTTATCGACCCCAAGTCAGGCAGACCGCTCACCGACAGAACAGTGCTTATCGCAAACACCTCAAATATGCCTGTTGCGGCACGTGAGGCGTCTATATACACGGGCATAACCCTTGCGGAATACTACCGTGATATGGGATATCACATCGCAATAATGGCGGACTCCACCTCCCGTTGGGCCGAGGCTCTCCGTGAGATATCGGGACGACTCGAGGAGATGCCCGCTGAAGAGGGCTTCCCCGCATATCTTCCCTCCAGACTCTCCGACTTCTATGAGCGTGCAGGCTATGCCGAGACACTGGGAGGAAACGAAGGAAGCGTGACCATCATCGGAGCCGTATCACCACAGGGAAGCGACTTCTCTGAGCCTGTTACCCAGAACACCAAACGATTTGTCCGCTGCTTCTGGGCACTGGACAAGTCCCTAGCTTACGCACGTCACTACCCCGCAATCGACTGGAACAACAGCTACAGCGAATACATCGATGATCTCACCGACTTCTACAACAAGAATGTCGGCGGCGAATTCATGCAGCTCCGCCGCGAGATAAACAACATCCTGCTGGAAGAAAACAAGCTGATGGAGATAGTAAAGCTTATCGGTGCAGATGTTCTTCCCGATGACCAGAAGCTCAGCATAGAGATAGCAAGAGTGGTGCGTGTAGGCTTTTTACAGCAGAACGCATACCACAAGGACGATACCTATGTCCCGCTTGAAAAGCAGATGCTGATGATGAAAGCCATATCCAAGCTGTATAACCTGTCGCTTGTAGCGATAAGAAGCGGGGTTCCGATATCCGAGATAATGGCACTCGGCTTCTTTGACAGGCTTGTAAAAATGAAATACGATATCCCCAATGACAGACCCGAAATGTTCGTGCAGTGCTTCAGAGAAATGGACGAGGCATTCCGCACACTTTCCGTCTGAGGGCAAAGGAGAAAAACATGAGCTTACAATACATGGGGCTTAAGGATATCAACGGACCACTGATAGCACTGGAGGGTGTTTCGGGCGTTGCTTTTGACGAAATAGCCACCATCCGCCTTGATGACGGCACCGAGCGTATCGGACGTGTTGTAGAGATGCAGGGCGACCGTGTTATCCTTCAGGTTTTCGAGGGAACCAACGGAATTTCCCTTGCCAATACAAGGACCGTATTCTCGGGAAAGCCCCTTGAAATACCACTCGCCACCGAAATGCTGGGTCGTGTATTCAGCGGAGCGGGCAAGCCTATCGACGGACTTGGTCCCGTATTCCCCGAAAAAATGGGAGATGTGAACGGACAGGCACTCAATCCCGTAGCAAGACAGTATCCCAGAAACTATATCCACACAGGCATATCCTCAATAGATGCACTTATGACCCTTATCCGCGGACAGAAGCTTCCTATCTTTTCAGGCTCGGGTCTTTCCCACAACAAGCTTGCAGTGCAGATAGTAAAGCAGGCTAAGATCGCAGATGAGAGCGGTGCCGACTTTGCAGTTGTATTCGCGGCTATGGGCGTTCAGAACGATGTTGCCGAATATTTCCGCCGTTCCTTTGAGGAAACAGGCGCGATCGAGCGTGTTGCGATGTTCCTTAACCTCTCCAACGACCCGATCATCGAGCGTATCCTTACCCCTCTGTGCGCTCTTACAGCGGCAGAGTACCTCGCTTACGAGAAGAATATGCATATCCTCGTCATCATGACGGATATGACCTCCTACGCCGAAGCACTGCGTGAGTTCTCCTCCTCCAAGGGCGAGATTCCCGGCAGAAAGGGTTATCCGGGATACCTTTACTCAAACCTTGCATCACTGTACGAGCGTGCAGGCGTAGTAGAAGGAAGCACAGGTTCTGTGACCCAGATCCCCATACTCACCATGCCCAACGATGATATAACACACCCTATCCCCGACCTTACCGCCTACATCACCGAGGGACAGATCGTATTCGACCGTGATCTTGACCAGCGCGGAGTATACCCCGGACTTTCGGTGCTGCTGTCACTGTCACGACTCATGAAAGACGGCATCGGCGAGGGCTATACAAGAGCGGACCACTCCGCCGTATCCAACCAGCTTTTTGCAGCGTATGCGAGAGTACAGGATGCACGCTCCCTTGCCTCTGTAATCGGTGAGGAGGAGCTTTCCGAAAACGACCGCAAGTATATGGAATTCGGTCGCCTGTTCGAGGACCACTTCCTCAATCAGGGCTTCGATGAGAACCGCACTATGGACGAGACTCTCGATCTCGGCTGGGATCTTCTCTGCTCGCTCCCGAGGACAGAACTTGACCGTATAGACGATAAGCTTCTGG
The DNA here is from genome assembly GCA_045540255.1 of Oscillospiraceae bacterium. Lineage (GTDB taxonomy): Bacteria > Bacillota > Clostridia > Oscillospirales > Ruminococcaceae > CAG-115. The sequence continues at coordinate 37,220 of JAZQGZ010000044.1, forward strand.
ACGAGCAATACGATCCCGAAAGAGCAAAACGCCTGACAGAAAACGATCTTCTCAATGGAATATCCGATCCGAAATAATACAGGTGATCCCGCAGAAAGGAGCGTATTTATTTGGCAGAACAGATATTTCCCACCAAAGGAAACCTAATAAAAGCTAAACGCTCCCTGCGTCAGGCGAAGATGGGTTACGAGCTTATGGACAGAAAGCGCAACATCCTGATACGTGAGATGGTAGAGCTTACCGATGAAGCCAAAGTCATCCGCGAGAGCATAGATGACACCTATACCGCTGCTTATAACTCACTGCAGCGGGCAAATATCTCAATGGGTGTTGTAAGCGATATCGCAAAGACATTCCCTGTGGATGATTCACTGCAATTAAGCGTGAGAAGCGTCATGGGTGTGGAGCTTCCGAAGCTTTCTGCGCACAAGCAGGAATTCGATATACAATACGGCATGCGCCGTACGAATTCTGCCTTTGACGAAGCATATATAAGCTTCAGCAAAGCAAAGGAGCTCACCGTAAGGCTTGCCGAAACAGAAAACAGCATCTATCGCCTTGCAATAGCAATAAAAAAGACGCAGAAGCGTGCAAACGCCCTCAAAAACATAATGATACCAAAATTCGAGAACATGGTGAGATTTATCACCAATGCCCTTGAAGAAAAAGAGCGCGAAGAGTTCTCCAGACAAAAGGTCATCAAAAAGGCAAAGCTGAAAAAACAATAAAAACAAGGCGCATATCCGATATGATATGCGCCTTTTACTATTCTGTTTCTGCAGCCGTTGTAACAGATTGTTGTTCATCCTCGGGAACCAACCCCTCAAGCGGTGTTATGATGAAGCTTTCTGCAAATTTGTATTTGTCGCGCCTGTGTATGTACAGATATCCGAAAACGCAGAACACCATCGCACCGATCATGTTTACAAACATATCCTTCATTGTATCGTGAATTCCGATATCCAGCGAGCCTCCATCTACTCTGATAAGCTCTTCTCCATTCTCATCATACAATATACTATAAGCGATCCCGTCTATCTTTATTTCCTCATTCTTTCCCTCGGGATTAAGCTTTACACTTGATATCTCAGTGACTATGCGGTCTTTCTGGGTGTCAAAACCAAAAAGATTATCTACGGAGTATTCCGCGAATTCCCACACCACGCCGACTGTCATAGAAAAACAGAAAGATATCAGCGCAACAAAAAGCGGCGTCATATTAATGCGCTTTGAATGGGTGTTAAGCAGATCTATCATACCAAATCCCACTGCCGCCGCAAGAAATCCCGTAACTGTGTGCAGCATGGTGTCCCAGAATGGGATATGCCCATAGAAATTCGCCATCTCGCCCAGTATCTCCGCCGCGAAAACAAATACGAACACCGCTGTTTCCAGCACACTCGGGAAATTCACTCTGAACGTGTTTCTGAGGAACAGCGGAATGAACATAAGCAGAAGAGAAAGTCCGCACAGAAATACATTATGCCACTCCGCAAGAAACGCCATACGTATCATAATGCCTATGATTATCACTCTGAGCACCACATAAACGATCAGGCTGCTTCTGTTGGAATTGTGATATTTATCGGACAATGATTGTATATAATTTCCTTTTCTTGTGTTTTTATCAGCCATAGATATCTCCTTAACATTGACCGTAACGGGTATCATATATCATAGCATATTTGTCAGAAAAAATCAATATTCATACACAAATGTGCAACATTTATGCTTCATTATGAGAATAAACTTCGTTTCGGTATCGTCATAATCAAACATCTCATTTCATATATTTATCGTGAAAACTACGTTACTGCGCAGGTCATGAGAAATATGCGCAGAAAGGAGATTTGCCATGGATGATATGAAAAAGCTTGTAGAAAAATACAAACGTGAGCTTATGGAATTCAGCCGCGCTTCCGCAGCGCAGCCACCGAGGCAGAAGCTGGAATTCCCCGAGATGACCGAAACAGAGCTTCCTGAGATCACCAAAGCAAAGGAAGACCTGCCCGAAGCCAACCCGATCATATCGCCCTCCGAGCCACAGGAGGAGATGAAACCCTCACGCAGCCCGCAGATAATCGGATACAGCAGCGATGGCGGAGATGTCATGGAGGCTTTCAGCGATATGTTTACAGAACTCACCGAAAACCTCCCCGCTGACGTGCCGGCGGATATGCTCCCTGCTCCCGAGGAGCCTCCGCAGATAGAACTTCCCGAACCCGATATCTCTGAGGATAATGGTGTGACTACCGTAAGTCCCGAGGAAGCAGAACGCCTTGATGATATCCCCGAAAGCGGCAGGATACCGGAAGAACAGCTCGGCAAACGGGATTTTGAGGAACAGACCGAAACAGTGAACTCCAGAGATGATATCCGCCCCCTTGTACAGAGTGGTGAGCCTGCCCTCCCTGCGCCTGAGCGGGAATACGCTTCGCTGCAGGATTTCGTGGATGTAAACAACCGCCGTGGCACAGTCCGCTTCCGCACCTATACCGCACGGGATGCTTTGCCTGTACCTGATGCCCGTATCGTCGTATCAAAAACTATCGGCGGTAAAAAGCACGTCTTTTACTCGCTTACAACAGACAAAAGCGGACAGACCGCGTTAATATCGCTTCCCGCACCGCCCAAAGAGCTTTCAGAGACTCCTGACAGTACTATAACTCCATATTCCGTATATGACGCAGAGATTACAGCGCAGGGCTTCAGCACAATAATGGTCAGAAATCTCCCTGTGTTTGAGGGCATCACATCCGTACAGCGGGTCGCACTTGTCCCCGATGCGGGGCAATCTCCCGAGATCATTACCGAACAGGAGCCAGACCTTAACGGAGGTGCATGATGCCGAGATACGAAGTACCCACCGTCCCCGAAACTATAACGGTACACCTTGGTCCACCAAATTCTCCCGCGCAGAATGTGACCGTCACTTTTCCCGACTATATCAAAAATGTAGCCTCAAGCGAGATATACCCTACCTGGCCCGAGGCCGCCCTGCGCGCCAATATCTACGCGCAGATATCCTTCGCGCTGAACAGAGTTTTTACCGAATGGTACAGAAGCAGAGGATATGATTTCGACATCACCAGTTCCACCCAGTACGATCAGGCATTTGTAAACGGCCGAGAGGTCTTCGACAATATAAGCCGTATCGTGGACGAGGTGTTCAATAATTATGTTGTACGTCAAGGAAGTATCGAGCCGCTGTTCACACAGTTCTGCAACGGAACGACCGTGACCTGTCAGGGTCTGTCCCAGTGGGGCACCGTGCCCCTTGCAAATCAAGGATATACTCCATACGAGATACTTCAGTATTATTACGGCGATGATATCAACATCGTGCGAAACGCACCTGTTGAGCCATATATACCCTCATATCCCGGTACGCCATTCGGCATCGGTTCCTCAGGAAACGAGGTCCGCACCATACAGGTGGAGCTTAACCGCATATCAGACAACTACCCCGCCCTCCCGAAGATCATACCCGCCAACGGTATCTACGGGGAATCCACCGCCGAGGCTGTGAGAGTCTTTCAGGGAGTATTCGGCCTGCCGCAGACAGGGGTGGTAAACAAAGCCACATGGTATCAGATAAAATATATATTTGCAGCAGTAAAGGGGCTTGCAGAGCTTACAAGCGAGGGACTGCGCCTGTCCGAGGTAGAGCAGACCTTCCCCGAACAACTGCAGCGCGGAGATTACGGCCAGCCTGTTCGCTCGCTTCAGTATTACCTCAATGTGATATCCTACTTCAATCCCGAGGTTCCCGAAGTAACCGCCGACGGTGTCTTCGGCTCCGATACAGAAGCACAGGTGACCGCGTTTGAGCGGTTCTACGGGCTGACTCCCGACGGTATCGTGAATTTCCGCACATGGCAGCTGATACAACAGATATATAACGATATCCTTGCAGGGCTTCCCGAAGGCTACGCAGAGGGAGCGGCGGCATTGTATCCGGGATACAATCTCACCCCGGGGCTTTCAAATGATGATGTAAGAGAGCTGCAGACCTATCTCAACACTATCGGTGCGAATTATCAGGCACTTCCAACTGTTCCTGTTACGGGATATTTCGGCGAACAGACGGAAAACGCAGTGCGTCTGTTTCAGGAGCTGTTCGGGCTTGATGTTACAGGGGTCGTAGGTGCTCCCACATGGGATGCTATTGCAAGAGAGTATAACTTTATCAGATTCGGGATACAGCGTCCCTGAGTTATCGGGCAACGCCCTGCGCTCCTGTGGGGCGGAAATAACAAAAAGCCTGAGAGAATATCTCAGGCTTTTACTTATGTTTTCAATTTGTGTGCTGCGCCGTGACGATCATCAATCGATCGCTTTCAGCGTCTGATAGATGCCCTGCATTTTAAGATCGGTGGCAGCGATAGTTTCAGCACAGTCCTTAAGCTGTTGCGCAAGCTCCGCTGACACCTCGCTGTCTGTCTTGTATTTGAGCTGATGCTCAAGGCTTGCCCAGAAATCCATAGCGATAGTGCGTATCTGTACCTCAACATTCACAAGCTCCTTTCTGTCAGAAAGGAACACGGGAGTTTCTATCACAAGATGCAGGCTGCGGTATCCGTTCGGCTTCGGCTCACGGATATAATCCTTGGTTTTGAGGAGTGTTACATCATCCTGCTTTGTAAGGAATTCCGCCACTGCATAGATATCCTCTATGTAATTGCAGATAACCCTTACACCTGCAATATCATTAAGAGTAGCACGTGCATTCGTGCTGTTGAAAGGCATACCCTTGCGCTGAAGCTTCTCCATGATGCTCTGTGGCGACTTGAGTCTGTCCTCAATATGATGGATAGGATTGTAATCGTACTTGGTCTTGAACTCGCTGTCCAGTATCTCAAGCTTGGTCTTGACCTCGCGTATCGCGGATTCATAAAGATGCTCAAGCTCCATGAACTGATAAAGCTGATCCAGTATCCTCTCCTGGGTTTCAGCAGGAATAAGCTGCTTTACAGGCTGCAGCTCATTTTCGACAGCGTGTGATTTTTTCTTCATTTTTAACATTATGTATTATTTGTCCTTTCAGAATACGAAAAGCGTTAGTGCTATGTCTACATTCTAACAGGTACAATTCACGTTTGTGTAAAAAATATGTGAATTTACAGTGAAATTATTTGTTGACTTCGTCCTGCATACTGCTGAGCAACGCTTCGATTGCGTCCTGCGACATCTTGCCGCCACTTGCTGCGGGGGCTTCCTCAACTGCGGGTGCAGGCTCGGGCTCGGATGCTGCGTTAGCTGCGAAAAGTGCTGCTATATCGTCCTGCGACATCTTACCGCCACTTGCTGCGGGAGCTTCCTCTACTGCGGGTGCAGACTCGGGCTCGGATGCCGCGTTCGCTGCGAAAAGTGCTGCGATATCGTCCTGCGACATCTTGCCGCCACTCGCTGCGGGAGCTTCCTCAACTGCGGGTGCGGGCTCAGGAGCTGCGTTTGCTGCGAACAGTGCTGCGATATCATCCTGTGACATCTTGCCGCCACCAGAAGCAGGAGCTTCCTCAACTGCGGGTGCAGGCTCAGGAGCTGCGTTTGCTGCGAACAGTGCTGCGATATCATCCTGTGACATCTTACCGCCACTTGCTGTGGGGGCTTCCTCTACTGCGGGTGCAGGCTCGGGAGCTGCATTAGCTGCGAACAGTGCTGCGATATCGTCCTGTGACATCTTACCGCCACTTGCTGCGGGGGCTTCCTCTACTGCGGGTGCAGGCTCGGGCTCAGGAGCTGCATTTGCTGCGAACAGTGCTGCGATATCATCCTGTGACATCTTACCGCCGCTTGCTGCGGGAGCTTCCTCTACTGCGGGTGCAGGCTCGGGCTCGGGAGCTGCGTTTGCTGCGAAAAGTGCTGCGATATCGTCCTGCGACATCTTGCCGCCGCTTGCTGCGGGAGCTTCCTCTACTGCGGGTGCAGGCTCGGGCTCGGATGCCGCGTTAGCTGCGAAAAGTGCTGCGATATCGTCCTGCGACATCTTACCGCCACTTGCTGCGGGAGCTTCCTCGACTGCGGGGGCAGGCTCGGGCTCGGATGCCGCGTTTGCTGCGAAAAGTGCTGCGATATCGTCCTGTGACATCTTGCCGCCACTTGCTGCGGGAGCTTCCTCTACTGCGGGTGCAGGCTCGGGCTCGGATGCTGCGTTCGCTGCGAACAGTGCCGCTATATCATCCTGTGACATCTTACCGCCATCAGAAGCAGGTGCTTCCTCAACCGCGGGTGCCGCCGCGTTTCCTGCAAACATGGCTTCAATGTCCGCCTGTGACATCTGTCCGCCAGAGGGCTCCTCTGCCGCAGGAGCGTTCACTGCGAACATAGCTTCTATATCAGCCTGCGACATGGAAGAACCGCTGTCCGCAACAGCAGGACCTGAAATTCCCGCCGTCATAAGCAGTGCCTCTATCTCGCTCTCACTCATTTTGTTGTTTACAACTTCATCCTCCTGCTGCTCGGGATGAGAATATGCAACAGCAGTGCGTATCATATTCTCTGCCTCTCCCTGTGATACAGGAGTACCGTCACTCTGCGCAACAAGACCGCTGATATCTATAGTGTGCTGATTAAGTATCTCGTTAAGATTCGGAGAAATGGCAGCTTCCTCTGCCGCAGGATAAGGCTGAGGTACTATAGGCGGCTCCATCATGCTGTCAAAAGATGCCTTTGCCGCTTCATAGGTTATTTCCTCACCGTCGAACCTGATCCAGTAATTATCATAAGGAATGATTCCGTGTGTTCTGTAGAGTATCTCAGGAATATTGTATTTTTCAAGACCTATACAATTCAGCATATGTGCTGTATAAGGAGTCATATCCTGGAATACACGGCAGGAAAAAAGAAAATATATATCTGAAATAGCAAGAGGACGGTGGACCGAAGTCAGCATATCCTCCTTGTATTTGGTGATTATATTGCAGATGATCTGCTCGTCCTCAGTGATCTCGTAAGCCGCTATGGGAATATCCTTTTTAAGGATATCAAAACGGAACGGCAGCGGCAGCTCAAAATAATTGCTGTCGATAAGGCGATATGTATTATATTTTACTATTTTGGAGCCCATAATTTTACCTCCGTGAAGTGTAGAGATAGATATATATATCAATATTGTAACACAATTTTGCAGGATAATCAATAGCTATTCGGGAAAAAAGATTTTTGCATGATATTCTGAACAAAATAAAAAATAGGCTTTTGGTGAATTTTAATGAATTTTTTAAAACACGCAGGAGATTTATGGAAGATGTGTTTACATTGTATTTTTTATGTGCTATAATAATATAAATACTATTATTATGTATTATTATCAATCTGCGTTCTGCGCGGATAGAAATGGGGAGTATATATCAAATGAAGATCAAAACCATGTTAATGATCGCAGCTATATGCTTTGCGATAATCCCGATGGTCATCTATGCGGTATTTGCCAATATGTTTGTTTCATCAAACGGCACCGAAGAATTCCACAGACAGATGACAGATCTTGTAAAGAACCAGTCGCAGACCATCCAGACATATCTTGATACTGTTCAGAAGCAGAATCAGGCTATCGCAAGTATGCAGGATGTGAAGGATGTGGCAAGCGGCAGCGGCAACAAGAATTATGTCGGCGATATGTTCACACGTCTTGCTGCTGAAAACCCTGCTATCAATGCTGTTATCCTTACCGATAATAACGGTGAAGTGATCTGCGGCAAGAAGCCCAATACTCAGGCTGCAAATCCCGATACATTCTCCGAGTATAAAAATGATGTTCTTTACATAGGCGACAGCACAAGCAAGCTTATGTTCATAAAGACCAAAGTGGGCAACGCAAATCTCGTTGTATTCTACAATATCGCATCTGATACATTCCTGTGCAAGATCCCCGCGAACAGCACCTTCTATAACAAGGGTATGGTGAGAGTCGTTGACTCCCGCAACAACTGGATCAGTGAGGCAAACACAGGCTCCAACCTCGTTTCCCAGTTCTCCCAGACAGTAGTGGACCGCATGGCTACTCTGGGCGACGGAGAAGTATCCGAGCTCATCAACTTCGACGGAAACTCTCAGGGTGCTATCGCAGGCATTGAGAAAAACGTTGCCGTTATGACCCGCGTAGGCGGCGAGGATGGTTTTGTGGTTATAGCAAGCTGTCCTTCCAATATGTCCGGTATTATTGCAGGTTCCGCAAGCTCAGGTATCATTACAGTAGTTGTTATTCTTTCCATACTGTTCATTGTTGCCGCTATAGCAGTTTCTGTTGTAGTTACCAAGCCCCTTTCCACCATCGAAGAAACACTTATCAAGATCCGCCGCGGTGACCACGAGGCGCGTATCACAACTGTAAGCAACAACGAATACGGTCAGATCTCCCGTGCGTTCAACAACCTCGTTGACGAGATCGTAGTAAGTGAGGACCGTTACAGAACCATCGTAGAGATGTCCGACAACATCATCTTCGAGTGGAACTTCAAGACTAACGAGGTATTCTTCTCCAATAACTTCAACAAGAAGTTCAGCTACCGTGCTCCCTCCGATCACTTCGCAGACAGCTTCCTGCTGAAGGCAAAGCTCCACAGCGATGACTCTGACCGCTATAAGTCCGACCTTGAAAAGCTGGGCAACGGTGATGAGTTCAAGGGTAACGAGTACCGAATGAAGAACATCTACGGCGACTTCATCTGGGTGCTGATGAGAACAGCAACACTCCGCGACAAGGAAGGCAACCCCATCAAGATCGTAGGCGTTATGGTGGATATCGACCGTGCCAAGAAGAGTGAGCAGCAGCTTACCGCCCGCGCAAGCTTCGATGCTCTTACAGAGCTTTATAACAGAGAGACCATCGAGAGCCAGATCGACAACGAGATCGCCCTCTCCGAGGCAAGAAAGTCCGAGATGGCAGTCCTCTTCGTTGACGTTGACGACTTCAAGCACTTCAACGACCAGTACAGCCACGCAACAGGTGACCAGGTACTGAAGTTCGTTGCAAGAACCGTAAACAATATCGTCGGCGAGTACGGCTTTGCAGGAAGATATGGTGGTGACGAATTCATCGCCTGCATCCGCAACGCAGAGATAAACGATCCCGCCCGTGCTGCACAGGATATCATCGCAAGACTTGACGAGGGCTTCGAGTGCGACAGCGGTGACCGCCTGAGAATCAGCGTAAGTATCGGTATTGCCCTTATCAAGGACGACTACAACACACGTGTTGAGTACCTTATCGGTAAGGCAGACGACGCGATGTACTCCGTTAAGAAGAACGGTAAGTCCAACTTCGCATTCATCTGATAACAGATTCAAAAAATACAAAGCCACTTTTGATATTGATGTCAAAAGTGGCTTTATGTTTCTTCTGCAACATATTGTTGTTTTGAATATCGATTGTTAATTGCAGGTAAAAAAATGAAAAAGATCATGATAATCGGTTGCCCCGGCAGCGGCAAAAGTACATTCTCCAGAACATTACACCAAAAAACGGGTATCCCGCTGTTTCATCTGGATATGCTGTATTGGAATCCCGACAGAACTACTGTAGAAAAAGCTGTTTTTCGCAAACGGCTGTCAGACACGATCAATAAAAACGAATGGATAATCGATGGCAATTATGGTTCTACAATAGAGTTAAGATTACAAGCATGTGATACTGTGTTTTTTCTGGATCTTCCGCCTGATGTATGCCTGAAAGGTATCAGAGAACGCAAGGGCAAACCGCGCTCTGATATGCCATGGACAGAGAACGAAGATGAAGAAGATGCAGAGTTCATTGAGTTTATAGAGGACTTTGCTCTTAAAAGCAGACCCGGAATAATAGAGTTGCTGGAGAAATACTCACATAAAGACATTTATATTTTAAAAAGTCGGGATGAAGCAGATGCGTTTCTTAATCGATTATAACGGTACATTCCCAGTTGTAGTTAAAACAAAAGTAACCCGTGAAATATCTTCACGGGTTGTTTTTATCTGCGTTTAACAGGATCACTGTCCCAGCTCATAAGCGCGCTTTGTGCAGGCGCCGCAGGCCCTCTGTACATCGCCTGTGATATCGCCCTCGTACAGCTTTTCGAGACCTGCTATCGTTGTGCCACCGGGCGAGGAGACCTGCTTTATCAGCTCGTCTACGGTCATACCGCTGTCGGTAAGCATCTTTGCCGAGCCTATAAGAGTCTGCGCAAACAGCTTAAGCGCAGCGTCCTTATCAATTCCGACCTGAGCCGCATAGTCAATGAATCCCTTTGCATAAAGGTAAACAAACGCGGGCGAGCTGCCGTTTATCGCAATTACCTCCTTCATCTTATCAGGAGGAACCACCTCTGTTATACCGCAGCTTCCTATAACGGAACGTGCAAAAGCAAATTCTTCGTCTGTAACAAGCTCATCATGGCTCATAGCCGAGGCTCCCAGCCCAAGCATCATAGGGGTGTTTGGCATAACAAGCACTACCTTAGCGTTTTCGATAGTGTGTGAACGGATGAAATCCGCAGAAATGCCTGCGCATATAGAAATAAACACAGTATCGGCAGTGACAGCAGGAGCAATTGTGTCCAGCACCTCGGCAAGCATCTGTGGCTTTACGGCAAGCAGGACATACTTGCACTGCTTAACTACTGTTATCTCATCACCACAGGGAGTAACAGGCAGCGTGCTGAGCTTTTCCGTAAATTTATCGTAGGCAAACACCTCGATGTCCATTCCGCTTTTGTTTATACCGTTGATTATTGCGGCACCCATATTACCTGTGCCGATAACGCCAAGCTTGTTCATAAAATACCTCTTTACACCTTTGCGGTGGTCTTATTGTTTTTTCTTGTGTTGTTCTGATTCTTGAAAATGCTCTTGTATGCCGTCATTATCGGGAAAAGAATAAGCGTAAGTATTACTATATCCACAGGACACTGGATCGCATTTTTAAGCAGTCGGATCGGTATCTTCACGTCCAGCGCAAGATCTGCAGCCCATACGCCTGTAATCACCATTATGGCAGGATTCATCACTATATTGCACACCAACGCCACTGAGAGCTTCGCTCCGACTATACGCATAAGCTGCTTCCAGGGCAGTGCCGCCAGCTTGTGCAGGAATATACCATACAGCAAGGCAAATACTATCACATACACAACGAACAGCTCGTTGAACTTATAGATATTATACAGCACGGTAACAGAGATAATCATCAAAGCCGCCAACAGCTTCGCATTGATACCGTTCAAAGGGACCACACTCGTTTCCACTGCAGGCTTGAATAACTCTTTATCGAACTTCACAGGCTGAAGCCTGTATAGGAAAAGTCCGTACAGCAGACCGCCTGTTGCTTCTACAAGAGTATACAGCGGATTGAAAGCGCTCAACATCTGCTGGACCAGCAATCCAAGAATATCTGTAACGGCACCTGCAAAAAATCCCACAGTGGGGCCGAACAACATTCCTATCGTTGCGAGCGCAAGATAAGAAAAGCTTATCTTAAGGTCATCCGTAACATAGATAGTAATGGACTTAAGTGCAAGATTCAGCGCGATCATCATCGCAGTAACGGTGATACAGCGCAGATTTTTCAGCTCAAGAGCCGAGTCTTTGAACATTCTAAAAAAAGCCATAATTCATCCTCCTTTACGCATATACATAAATTACGGACAAGTTATGGCAACTCATAGGTTTTATGTACAGCGAGATGCGAAAACCGCACCGCAAAACGAGGAAGCAGCTATAAAAACTCATCTTCTGTGTCAGCCACACGCTCAACGTACATACAGTACGCCTCGGTGTGGCTTCCTTGAATCTGAGTCTTTCTAGCCGCTTCGGAATAGTATAGCGCAAACACTTACCGTTCCATATCGCTTTTTCGTCCCGTCGGCAACTCTCCGTCCGTCGGGCACTTAACGCGCGGTCTTCTACTCTGACAAAAATACTCTGCCACTCTTTAAGCCGATGGCCTTGCTTTTTTCTCTAAATTACAGGCTGATCTCGTTTGCGATGTTGTAAAGTCTTTCGTTGAAAGGCTTCTTCATAGCAAGTGCTTCCTGAATATCAACATCGTATACCTTGCCATCCTTAAGGCCTACAACACGGTTACCGATGCCCTGAGCCAGCAGCTCAACCGCATAGTAGCCCATCTCGCTCGCCATTACTCTGTCGCGTACTGTGGGAGATCCACCTCTCTGAACGTGACCGAGGATAGTAGCTCTGGACTCGATACCTGTAGCGGCTTCGATCTGTTTTGCAAGCTCCTCTGTGCCGCCGATACCCTCTGCAACAACAACGATAAACTGCTCCTTGCCTGCCTTCTGGCCTGCCTTGATCTTGTTGATAACATCAAACTCAAGATCGTAGGACACCTCGGGAACGAGGATAGCTGTTGCACCACACGCAATACCTGTGTTGAGTGCGATGTGACCTGCATTTCTGCCCATTACCTCTACAACAGCGCAGCGCTCGTGTGAGTGGGATGTGTCACGCAGCTTGTCAACCAGCTCCATAACAGTATTCATAGCTGTATCGTAACCGATAGTGTACTCTGTGCACTGGATATCGTTATCGATAGTACCGGGAACGCCTACGCAGGGGATGCCTGCCTTGGAAAGGTCAGCAGCGCCTCTGAAAGAACCGTCGCCGCCGATAACAACGATACCGGAGATACCAAGCTCCACACACTTATCCTTAGCCTTGAGAACGTATTCCCATTCCTTGAACTCCTTGCAGCGTGCGGTAAAGATCTCTGTACCGCCTCTCTGGATGATATCGGATACTGCACGTGCGTTCATATCAAAAACGTCACCGTTAAGCAGACCGTTGTAACCACGGCGGATACCGATAACATCAAAACCCTTGTCGATGGCTGTTCTGGTAACTGCTCGTACCGCAGCATTCATACCGGGAGCGTCGCCGCCACTTGTTAAAACACCTATCTTTTTCTTTGTCATGGTTTATACTCTCCATTTCTGTCGGGTATTACCCGATAATCATATTACACTGGACATACATACCCAGTTTCATTCAAATTATATTGTACTACAAAACTGGTTCCATAGTCAAGTCATTTTTTAGTTTTAGGTTTCTTACTTTATGATAATGTTGCTATTTCCACAAATTTTGTCAAGTTTAGATGTCAATTCTGCACATATCCTTACACCGCGGATATCATTCAGCTTAATAACACTGCGGGTATCCATAAAGCACAACCGCACTTTTGAGGTTCCCGCAAACCGTTTCAGAAGCGTCGAAACGGCAGATATCCGTACATTATCGTCGGAACGCAGATTCACATACAGAGTCTGCTGATGCTTTGGCGGCAGTGTTTCAGCAGAAAATACCGACTCCGCCAACAACTTGGGTGATCCGTCCTTTCGCGAGATACGTCCGCGCAGGAGATACACATCGCCCTCCCTCAACTGACGGACGCTGCTGTCGTACAGCTCGGGGAATATTATGCCCTCTATCGATGCAGTGCGGTCCTCAAACTCACAGAATGCCATCACCTTACCGTTTTTTGTGGTATGGTTCTTTTTGCCTGTCATTATTCCTATCACGGATATCCTGCTGGTATCGGGCTGTTCCAGTGCATCCGCAATATAACAGCAGTCATCGGGAGCGTTTGCGATATACTCATCGGCGGGATGTCCCGAAATATACAGTCCGATCATCTCTTTTTCCATTTCAAGAAGCTGACTCCGACGATATTCCTCCACCTCCGGGAAATCAAAGCTCTCCGAGGTGCTTTCGCTATCCCCGAAAAGATCAAGCTGTCCGCTGGACTCGCGCTCGTATTCTGCCTGAGCGGTGTCAAGAAGCTTGTCCAGTGCAAACATCATCTGACGTCGGTTCTGTGGGAATTGGTCGAGGGAGCCGCTTTTTATCAGCGCCTCCATATAACGACGGTTGTTATCGTTACCTGCCATGCGCTTGCAGAAATCCGCAAACGATGTATACTCTCCGTTATTTCTTTCGGAGATTATACCGTTTATGAATCCTCTGCCTAGGTTTTTGACCGCAAGCAATCCATATCTGACGCAACCGTTTTCTACTGAAAACTCAGCCATGCTGTGATTGATGTCAGGCGGAAGCAGTTTAACTCCGTTGTCCGACAGATCGGAGATATATTCAAGCATCTTATCCGTCCAGTCCAGCACGCTTGAAATAAGTGCGGTCATGTAGGGAAGATAGTGGTGCTTTCTCAGATAAGCCGTCTGATACGCTACTGTTGCATAAGCCGCAGCGTGGGATTTGTTGAAAGCATACGAAGCAAAGGACGACATCTCATCAAATATCTGATTTGCGACATCCTCGGGGACCCCGTTAGCTATCGCACCGCAGTTTGAATCCGTGCCGAATATGAATGCGCTGCGCTCCTTTTCCATTACGTCGTGTTTTTTCTTCGCCATAGCACGACGCACAAGGTCAGCCCTGCCATAGGAGTATCCGCCTATGACACGACATATCTGCATCACCTGCTCCTGATATACTATGCAGCCGTAGGTGACGGACAGTATATCCTTCAGAAGCGGATGACGGTAGATTATTTCGGACGGTTTCTTGTGCTTGTTTTCAATATAGGTAGGGATAGACGCCATAGGTCCGGGGCGATACAGTGACAAAGCCGCCGTAAGATCCTCTATGGATTCGGGCTTAAGCCGCTGAAGCACACTTGTCATACCGTCGCTTTCAAACTGAAACACTCCCGTCGTACCGCCTGCTGAAAGCATTTTATATACTTCAGCATCATTTTCATCGATATCTTTTATGCTGAAATAGGGATCGTGCTGCTTTATAAGCTCTTCTGTGCGCTTTATCACAGTAAGGTTGCGCAGTCCGAGAAAGTCCATCTTCAGCAGTCCCAGCTTTTCCAGTATCCCCATAGTATACTGGGTGACGGTTTCGCCATCATCAGTACGCAGCGGAACATATTCCGAAGCAGGATCACGGGTAATAACTATTCCCGCCGCATGGGTGGTAGCATGACGAGGCATTCCCTCTATCTCGCGTGCGACGCTTACAAGGGTACGTATCTCCGGATTGCTGTTGCACAGCTTCGCAAGCTCTCCGCTTCGGGATTCCTCGTCAAGAGCGGAACGGAAATGCGGAATAAGCTTTGCTGCTGCATCCGCCGCCGAGTAGGATATGCCCATTACTCTGGCTGCATCGCGCAGTGCGCCTCTTGCTTTCATGGTATCGAATGCTATTATCTGAGCCACATGATCCGCACCGTAGCGGCGGCGGACATACTCGATGACCTCCTGTCTGCGCTCGTTGCAGAAGTCTATATCAAAATCGGGCATGCTTACACGCTCGGGATTGAGGAAGCGCTCAAACAGCAGGTTGTATCTGAGCGGATCGATATCGGTTATTCCCATGCAATAGGCGCACAGGCTTCCTGCTCCCGAGCCTCTGCCGGGGCCGACAGGGATATCCTGTTTTTTGGCATAACGTATGAAATCCCACACGATGAGGAAATAATCCACAAAGCCCATCTTCTCTATGATATCCAGCTCATATTCAAGACGGGACGTTATTACATCGGTAATTACGCCATAACGCTTTCTCGCCCCGTTGAATACAAGCTTTCTGAAATAAGCCGGGTTATCCGTCACTCCGTCGGCAGTGAAACGGGGCAGCTTTGTCACACCGTACTCGAAGCTTACGTTGCAGCGTTCGGCTATTTTCAATGTGTTGGAAAGCTCCTCCTCCGAGAAACGGCGGCGCATCTCCTCATAGCTTTTCAGATAATACTCTTCCGTGGGAAGCTGCAGGGGATTGCTGTCGGAAAGCTTTTTGTTAAGTCCTATGCAGGACAGCACCCTCTGTGTGCGGCTGTCCGCGGGGTTTATATAGTGGACATCGTTAGTCGGACACAAAGGTATCCCGCAGCTTTCGGAAAGCTGCCGCATACGCATGACAAGCTGCTTTTCGTTATCGGTACCGTGATCGTTAAGCTCAAGAAAGAAGCCACTGTCGAATACCGCGTTATGCCACTGTGCCGCTTCTTTTGCTTCTGCAAACCTGTTCTGCATAAGCAGACGGGGTATCTCACCGTTTATACAGCCCGAAAGTGCGATAAGCCCCTTGCTGTACTTTTGCAGAGTATCTCTGTCACAACGCGGAACACCGCTCATTCCGTTCAGCGATGAGTCCGAAACAAGTCTGCACAGATTTCTGTAACCCTCGTTATCTGCACAAAGCAGAGTAAGATGATACGGATCACGATCGCCGCGGTTTTTCTCAAGCCGACTACCATGGGCGACATATACCTCACATCCGATAATCGGCTTTATCCCTGCTTCAATGCACTCGTCATAGAACTCCACTGCACCGTATAAGACACCGTGGTCGGTTATCGCAAGTGCAGGCTGGGAAAGCTCCTTTGCACGGATGACCAGCTTTTTAAGGCGGCAGGCACCGTCAAGCAGACTGTATTCGGTATGAACATGAAGATGCACGAATCCTGACAAAGCTCGTCACCCCTTTCAGCTTGTTTTATACATTATACTATATTTTTGACAGAGTTACAAGACAGACTTGCTTTATTCAGAGAATTATGGTAAAATTGATTTGTCAATGAAAGGAAGTGCAATAGTGGATAAGGTCAGAAAATTTGTATCCAATAAAGCATTTATCGCTTTTGCCTCGGGATTTATAATGTATATACTGGTAGTGCTTCCCGAGCTTATCGCACAGGACGGTATTCTGATGTATGTAGGAGATCAGACAATACAGTCGGTACCGTTTACATTCCATATCCGCGAAAGTATACTGAACGGAAATGTCGTATGGGATCATTCCGCGGGAATGGGCGCACAATTCCTCAGCTCCTATTCCTACTATAATCTTTGCAGCCCGTTCAGTCTTATATATCTGATTATTCCGCGTGAGTGGATATTGTATGCTATCACCTATGTAACAGCCCTCAAATACGGAACAGGCGCGCTGCTTGCATATATCTATCTGAAGCGATTCCTGAAACAGGAGAGCTATGCCGTCATAGGCGGTGTACTTTACAGCTTGTCCTCTTTTTCAGCGTATAACATGGTGTTCCATTTCATGGATGTCATAGCACTGTTCCCGCTACTGCTTATAGGCCTTGAAGAGCTTTGCACCAAACGCAGGAGAGGACTTTTTGCAATAGCCTGTGCCCTTATGGCTTATGTTAACTATTACTTCTTCTTCGGGCAGGCTGTGTTTATCGTCATTTACTACTTTATCAGAGGAACGGACAAGGACTTCGGCCTGAGTCTGAAACAATTCCTGTCTGTGGCAGCCGAGGCTATCATCGGCATAATGCTGTCGGCACCCCTGCTGCTGCCCGTGGCATTCACTCTGATGGAAAGCGCAAAGGCAACGGGAACCATCGCAGCTTCGGATATGCTGATGTATGATGATGTATTCCATTACCTGAAGCTTATCCAGAGTGCAGTAATGATACCCGACGGATTCCATTTCATCTCGTTCTTCCCTGAGGATGATAACGTATATCCGTTTGGAACGCTCGGTTCTTCGATGGCCGCATATCTGCCTTTGTTCTCCGTTGCAGGTGTTATCTCATATATCATCGCACACAGAAAGAAATGGGAAAGCATACTTCTGGCAGTGTGCGCTGTAATGGCACTGGTACCTGTGCTCAATCAATCATTCTCTGCATTCAACAACGCTTACTACGCACGATGGTTCTATATGCCCATACTTATCGCTGCCCTTGTTTCGCTGAAAGCACTGGAGGAACAGCTTAGCTTCAAATGGGGAATAATATTCTGCTCAGCATGTGTTGGCGCAATGACAGTTTACCAGTTGCTGGTGGATACTCCCTCTCTTATCTCATCTGTCACAGCTAACGGTACCATCATTATTTTACTTAACTATATACATCTTGCAATAACCGCAATAGGTATAATTTCTCTTGTTATAGTTGTAAAGATGAAAAGAGACAAGGAGTTCACACAAAAATTCTGCATCCTGGCATTCGCAAATGTCTATTTTTGCTACGGTATAATGACGTACTATATGCTTTCGTTCGACGAATTCGATAAATATGACAAGTATTACAACAGCACGCAGCAGTGTCAGGAACTCTCCACCGACCGTATAGTGTTGTGCAGCGGACAGATAGTAAATTACAACCTTGCTTTCGGCGCGGATTCCCCGGCATATTTCAACAGCATATACGACAACGGACATCTTCGCTTCCTTGAAGAAAACGAGCTCAAATACCCCGGCGGAACCTATAAATCCGTAAGCATCAACACCAAGGAGCTTATGGACATCCTTTCTACAAGGTATTATTACATACCGAAGGGAGAACCGCTCGGAGATGATATGATATATGTTCAGGATTACGGCGCATACAGTATTTATGAAAATCCCCAAAGCATACCTATGGGATTCACCTATGACTATGTAATATCCCACGAGGATTTCTCAAAGCTTGAAAAGGAAGACAAACACAGAGTATACGCAAAGTACCTTGTGGCGGATGATCCATCGGCCTTCAGTGATATCCTGAGCTTATACGAGGGCGACCTTACCCTCACGGATGAAGAATATGCGGAACAGATCGCACTCCGAAAGGAAAACACGGCAGAACATACCGAATATGTCAGTGACGGTCTTGTTTCAAAGGTTGATCTCGACTCGGAAGACCTTGTATTTTACAGCGTTTCCTACAACGAAAGCTGGACAGCTACGATAGACGGAGAAGCCACAGAGGTCTTCGAGGTCAACAACGGCCTTATCGGAATAAGAGTTCCCGAGGGAGCACATGAGATAAAGCTCACTTATCACGTGAAAGGCTTTGCCGAGGGTATGATAGTATTTGCGGCAGGCGCAGCCGCCCTTGCAGCTTACATTGTACTATGCCGAAGAAAAGTAAAATAAGCAAAAAACACCCGCTCCCGGACTACTCCGAAAGCGGGTGTTTTTATATATTGGTCGCAAGTACTTCAGCTTTCATGCAAAGCTCATAAAATGGTGCTATCTTCTTGAATTCCTTAGCGATATAGCTCGAAAGCTTATCGGTGAACATAAGATTGGGATCTGTTATCGACCCTGTAAGCCCTATGCCGCGACGGTCAAGCCAGTCGCGCTTCTCGGGTGGCTGATCGGGGAATTTACTGCGCTTGTACAGATCACCGTAAAGCCCGAATGTCTTCTGCGACTTTACAGCAAGGAAAGCCTTTTTAAAGCTGTCGTCATCCGAAAGGATGAGCTGACGGAGTGCCTCCATCGTTGCGGGCTTTGCACAATAGAAGCCGCAACCGAACTCCATTCCGCCCGCGCCCACCGAGAAATAGAACCCCGGGAGAGCCATATACTGCTCGCGGGTGCGGCTGAATGTATACCACACATGGTCACGGAAGATGGAATCGGGATGGAGCCGCGCGTCACGGTACAGCCTTGAGATACGCTTGGGATCACACACGATAAGCTTGTCGATCTTTGTCATGGTAGGTGTAAGATCCAGCACAAGCTGTGAAAGGGGCTCAGTGACAAGCACCTTGTAATCAGCTTTGTGCTCATTGAACCACTCTTTGCTGTCGTGCAGGCGGTTTTCAAACAGAAAATCTATCGAACTTTGAGAAAACGGCATTATGTTATCTCCTTTTCTTTTTGTTTTCAGTAAGCTTAAAGCTGTTTTCCGTCATGCGGATAAGCTCCTCATCAGGCACGTCCGAATCAAAATACACGGTGTTCCAGTGGGTCTTGTTCATGTGCCAGCCTGCGGTCACTCCATCATAGATGCTGCGGAGAAGATCTGCCTCCATCGGCTCGCACTTTAGATTTACGCCGAATCGTCCGTGGATATTGAGTATAGCGGCAAACCATTTGAGGTTATCTGTATGACGTGCTATCCATGTGTCAAAGTCCTCATCAAAGGGCTGGTCTACTGTTGCCCCTCCCATATTACGGAGATATTCAAGATACTGTTCCTTTGTCATGGCTCAACCCTTGCGCACATAATTGATGAAGCGTATCCTGTGACAGTTGGTCTCGATGATATCGGATGCTTCGGATATCTCCCAGTCATCGAGCTTGTCCATGTCTGTGAAGAACGTATCCCCTGCGAAGCTTTCGTAAACACGGGTGATGATCGCCTTATCGCAATAGGGAAGCATCTGACGGTATATCTCACCACCGCCTATCACGAATATCTCGTCCTGTACACCCTTGGCATATTCAAGGAATTCCTCAATCGAACCGAACACCTCTGCCCCCTCGATATCGGTGCAGGTGCGTGATATCACGCAGTTAGCTCGGTCGGGAAGCGGACGCTTCGGGAAGCTTTCATAGGTCTTTCGTCCCATTACTACGGTGTGCCCCGTGGTGAGTTCACGGAAACGCTTCATATCAGCAGGCAGACGTGTGAGAAGATCTCCGTTCCTGCCGATCGCCCAGTCATTGTCGGCAACAAGAATAAGTGTCATTTTCATACCTCCGTTGAATTCTCGTCTTTCTACGATACAGTATAACATTTTAACATATTTTCGTCAACCTGATAATTGACTTTTACTGTACTCGGTGTTATAATATAGATAACTATATAAAATAACTCAGGAGGTTCAGAACAATGGCTTTATTCAACGCAAATCCCTTTGACGATGCCGAAGAGATCGCCAAGAAATCCATGGTGCTCTTCTTTCTTATCGACTGCTCAGGCAGCATGGGCGGCAGCAAGATCGGAACTGTAAACTCTGTTATGGAGGAGCTTATCCCCGAGATCCGCGGTATCGGCGGTGCAGACGCTGATATCAAGCTTGCTGTGCTTAAGTTCTCAGGCGGCAGCGAGTGGATGTATGACGAGCCTGTTTCCGTTGATGAGTTCGAGTGGCAGCCCCTCGATGCAGAAAATGTTACCGACCTCGGCAGCGCGTTCTCCGCACTGACAGGTAAGCTGTCCAGAAACGAGTTCATGAAGTCCCCCTCCCTGTCCTTTGCACCTGTAATGATCCTTATGTCCGACGGTTATCCCACCGACAACTTTGAAAAGGGCCTTGCAGAGCTTCAGCAGAACAAGTGGTACTCCGCAGGTATCAAGGCGGCTGTTGCTATCGGTGAGGACGCTGATCTTGATATCCTTGCGCGCTTTACGGGCAGCCCCGACAGCGTAGTTACAGCTCACAACGGCGAGGCATTGGCTAAGCTCATAAAGTTCGTTGCAGTAACATCCTCCCAGATCGGCAGCCGCAGTGTGCGTCTCGCTGAAACAGAGGACGATCTGCGCACAAAGCAGCAGTCTGCAGCAGAGCAGATCCGTGAGTTCGCTGATAGCGATGAGATCAGTGCTGATATCGAGGCAGGATGGTAATGAATTTCAAAGGCTACTGTGTATCGGTAAGAGGCGCCTCCCATGAGGACGCAGACGAGCCGTGCCAGGATTCCGCGCGCGTTTATACCTCGCGGGAGTTGTCGATCGCCGCTGTTTCTGACGGCCACGGAAGCGAAAAGCACTTCCGTAGCGCAGCAGGAAGCGATATGGCGACCCGTGTGGCAATACGCTCCATAATGGATTTCGCCGAGCGCAACGGCGGGCTGGACCGCATATTCCGCGATGACCCCCGTAATGCCGCGCGCCGTATCGCAGCAAATATGATATGTAGCTGGAACGAGGAGATAGCCGCGCATTTCAGCTATGCGCCACTGACCGAAAAGGAAGCCGCCATATCCGACAAGCACGGTGGACTCCCTATAGAAAACATCTACGGTGCAACGCTTATAGTCGCCGCCGTGACAGGCAGAGGACTTTTCGGCCTGCAGATAGGCGATGGCACCTTTACCGCACAGGAGCGGGGAAAAATGTGCTTCCCCATGCCGGAGGACGACAGACTTATCGGAAACCTCACCACCTCTCTTTGCGATAACGATGCAATAAGCAATTTCCGCTGGTTCTATGAGCCCGGCAGCTTCCGTAGCGTGGTGCTGTCAAGCGATGGTCTTATCAACTCTTTCTGCAGCAGCGAGGATTTCCTGCAATTCACAGGCAGGATAACCTCAGCGGTATCCTCAGGAAAGACAGATGAACTGGAAAGCCATCTCAGAGAACGCACAAGAGGCGGCAGCCGCGATGATATCTCGGTTGCAGCACTGACAAAAAAGTAAATTTTCTGTTCACATCGGACGGCTATTGACTTTTTTAGTCAGATGCGATATAATTAAATAATAAACAAAGCTGATTTGTTTGTCTTTTTAAAACAAGGAGGTTCCGTAATGAAAGAACGCAATACATTACTTATCGTTGACGATTTCGAGTTTAACAGGCTTATGCTCAGCGATACCTTCAGTGACCGTAATATAATCGAAGCTGACAACGGCGAGAGAGCCATAGAGGAATTTGAAAAGCATAAGGACGAGCTTTGCGCTGTTCTTCTTGATATCATGATGCCTGTAATGGATGGTTTCGGCGTGCTTGAGTATTTTGTAGAAAACAAGTACATAGACGAGATCCCTGTGTTCATCATCAGTGCGGACACCTCGGACAAGTCCCTTTCCCGTGCTTATGATCTTGGTGCGGCGGATGTTATCTCAAAGCCCTTCAATATCAGATTTGTTCGCAGACGCATCAACAATATCATCGAGCTGTACAACCAGCGCAGGGATCTTCGCTCGGTGGTGGATGCCCAGAACAAGATACTGGAGAAAACATCAAAGAAATAAGCGCGACCCGGCGTTCCTAAGTTTCGTAGCATATTTACCAAAAACCACGGCAGTAATTGTCGTGGTTTTGTTTTTTTGCGAGATTTTGCAAGATTTTCTAAAAACGCTTGCAAAAACATGGCCGCTATGCTATAATATTACAGGCAGCATTATTAAGTAATATAGCATATAATGCATAAAGAAATGAATATTTCTGCATAGATTAGACAAATTAAATTCATCACAATATACAAAAGGGGTTACAACTATGCTTTACACAGAAATGAACAAGGAACAGCTCCTGGCTGAAAAGAACTCGCTTGAAAAGCAGTACGCAGAGTATCAGGCAAAGGGCCTTAAGCTGGATATGTCCCGAGGCAAGCCCGCGCCCGAGCAGCTCGATCTTTCCATCGATATGCTGCTCCACTGCCTTGACGGAGATTACAAATCCTCCAACGGCATTGACTGCCGCAACTACGGCATCCTCGACGGTATCCCCGAAGCAAAGAAGCTTTTCGAAGAGATGCTCGGCATAGGCGATGACGAGATCATCGTGGGTGGTAACTCCTCCCTGCAGCTTATGTACGATACCATTATCCGTGCGCTGCATTTCGGCGTCTACGGCGGCGACAAGCCCTGGGACAAGTGCGACAAGGTGAAGTTCCTGTGTCCCGTTCCCGGCTATGACAGACACTTTGCTATCTGCGAGTCCCTCGGTATCGAGATGATACCTGTTGACTATAAGAACGACGGTCCCGATATGGACATTGTCGAAAAGTTGGTGGCTGAAGACGAGCAGATCAAGGGTATCTGGTGCGTTCCTATGTACTCCAACCCCACAGGCATCACCTACTCCGATGAGGTGGTAAGACGCTTTGCAAACCTTAAGCCCAAGGCTAATGATTTCCGTATATTCTGGGATAATGCATACTGTGTACACCACCTCTCCGACGACCACGATGCACTGCTCAATATCATCGACGAGTGCAAGAAAGCAGGAAATCCCGATATGGTATTCCAGTTTACTTCCACTTCCAAGATATCTTTCCCCGGCGGCGGTCTTGCAGTCATCGCTGCAAGCAAGAACAACATCGATTTCATCAAGAACCAGATGACAGTTCAGACCATCGGCTTCGATAAGCTTAATCAGCTCCGTCACTGCAAGTATTTCAAGAATTTCGACGGCATCAAGGCTCACATGAAGAAGCACGCAGCCATCATCCAGCCCAAGTTCAGTGTAGTGCTGTATATGCTGAATAAGGAGATCGCTCCTCTCGGAATCGGCAAGTGGGTATCTCCCAAGGGAGGATATTTCATATCCTTTGACGCTGTTGAGGGCTGTGCAAAGCGCATCGTTTCCCTCGCAAAGGAGGCAGGCGTCGTTATGACGGGCGCAGGCGCTACCTACCCCTACGGCAACGACCCCAAGGACAGCAACATCCGCATCGCTCCCACATTCCCCACTGTTGACGAGCTGCGTCAGGCTATGGAGATATTCTGCGTATGCGTTAAGCTGGCTACGGTTGAAAAGCTCCTCGCTGAGTAACAGATAATAATTATTGCGGAACAAAAGAGAACAGAAAAAAGAGGCGGTATAGACCGCCTCTTTCAGTTTTTATCAGGGAAATATTGATTTGACGGCAGGAATGTGGTATACTTGATACAGTGAGTTGTTCGGAGGTGTAATATGCAGCTTGCAGATAAAATAAGATCGATATTCTGTGCTTTCAGCATCCCTGCCATAAAGCAAGGTATGCAGCTTGAAGCTACCGCACAGACGGAAGATGAGATCGCTGCAGCGAAGGCTTTCAGACGTGTGTTCTATGGTACGATAGCGATAGTGATCGCTTATGTGATAGGGCTTCTGGCTGTGTTTTTCTGCAATATGCCGTTCCTCGGAAGCGGTGACAAGCGTTATGGCACGGTACAGGAGGACGGAAGCATCAGATACATACAGGATGTGGAAAAACGCGTTTCGCAGGAGAGGCTCGGATTGTCCGGGTATCACCTGTCCGAGGGAGATCGTATTATCATCTTTTTTGATAAAAACGATGCGATAACCGAAGCGTATCCGAAAGAATACCACGACAGCTACACCGAAACAAGGCTGTTTACTATCCTTGGTTTTGCACTTCTGGGACTAACGCTGATACTGATATATGCGCTGATAATATGCAGGCTGACTCCATTCGGAGGTGCATGGTACGGATATCTGAGAAAGATCACCACAGGTCAGGAGGACGATACACCCCCAAAGACAAAAGCACTGATCTATGCAGTTTCTCTTCTCGCCGCTCTTATTATATGCCTGCCGCAGATAGTCGGTATCCTCCACAATGCAAAGAGGATGGCAGAGATAAACGAATTCGGACAGACCATCAAAAACGCACAGCAGGCGGCAGATAATGCTGAAAACATCATCAACAGCCTTGAGGGGCTTGATGATAAGCTAGATATAAACAGCGGTCTGGATGCCGCACAATCCGCCTCGGACAAGATACACGACATAATGGCGGGACTAAAGGGTACAGAAACCTCAGAAACCGAGGACACCTCGGAATAACAGACATACTGTAATATTTTTTCGGACAGCTTCATATTTATTGGACAAATCAATAATATTTATGGAGGAAGAATATGAAGCTGAATAAAAGATCAATAAAACTCACAGCCGCTATGCTGGGATGCTTCGCACTGCTAGCGGTCGGTGCACGGCTCACAGATCAGGTGGTACCCGCTTCGGCAATAGCCGACGAGCGTCCCGTCATCGTTCTGGATGCAGGTCATGGCGGTCTTGACTCGGGAGCAGTAGGAAAGAGCGGAGTCCTTGAAAAGGACGTGAATCTCTCCGTCGTAAAACACCTGCGCGAGATGCTGGAGCTTTCGGGGTTTCAGGTGGTAGTCACCCGTGACGAAGATATCTCCATCTACGACGCAGGCGTTGAGGGTATACGCAATCAGAAGCTCTCGGATATGGATAACCGCCTGGAGATAGTACAAAGCTATCCCGACAGCATCTTCCTGTGCATACATCAGAACAATTTTACCGATCCCGATTATTTCGGCGGTCAGATGTTTTACAATAACAATCACCCCGATAACCGCACGCTTGCGCAGATAATGCAGAACAGGTTCGCTATCCTGCAGGAGGGCAACGACCGTGAAATAAAGCTCTCGGGCGACGAGCTATTTCTGCTTAAGAATAACACAAACCCCTCGCTTATGATAGAGTGCGGATTCCTCTCAAATCCTGAGGAGGAGGCACTTCTTGCAACCACCGAATACCAGCAGAAGATAGCATTCACGATCTACTGCGGCTTGCTGGAATTCATAGAGGCCACATCCGAGGATGTACAGGACTATTCGCTTACAGCGGAAGCTTAATTTATTTAAAGAAGGACGTTAAAATGGCAAAACAACGACAGCTTTTTATATGCCGCGACTGCGGTCAGGAATACCCGAAATGGAACGGACGCTGTGTGTCCTGTGGCGCATGGAACAGCATTGAAGAGGCTACTCCCGCGCAGGTAGTCGCAGGTAAATCTACCGCTCCCGTAGGGGAGTTCAAATACAATCGCATCGGCGAGATAAGCTACGAGGACGAAACACGCTACGGCACAGGTATATCCGAGCTTGACAGGGTGCTTGGCGGTGGCCTTGTAAAAGGCTCGCTGGTGCTTATCGGCGGTGATCCCGGCATAGGCAAATCCACACTTCTTCTGCAGATATGTGGATTTATGGGCAACGAGCACACTATACTTTATGTTTCGGGCGAGGAGAGCGAGCGCCAGATAAAACTGCGTGCAGACAGATTGGGCGTTGCAAGCGACAATCTGTTCCTTGCCTCCAACAACAACTGCGAGAGCATCATTCATGCCGTTGTGCAGAACAAGCCCGAGATAGTTATAATCGACTCCATCCAGACGATAACCTCCAATGCTATAACCTCCTCAGCAGGAAGCATAGTGCAGGTGCGTGAGTGTACTAACGCATTTATGCGCATGGCAAAATCCGAGGAGATACCTGTTTTTATAGTCAGTCATGTCAACAAGGACGGCGGCATTGCAGGCCCGAAGATAATGGAGCATATCGTGGATACGGTGCTGTACTTTGAGGGCGAAAAACAACTTTCTTATCGTATTTTAAGGGCATTCAAGAACCGTTTCGGCTCGACTAATGAGATCGGCGTATTCAATATGGATGACGACGGACTGAAAGAGGTGACCAACCCCTCCGAGATGATGCTGTCAGGACGTATCAGCTCCGTTTCGGGAAGCTGTGTCGTTTGCTCTGTCGAGGGCACACGGCCTATCCTCGCAGAGGTACAGGCACTTGTGACGAAATCCTCGCTTTCCTCGCCCAGAAGAGTCGCAAACGGCTTTGACTACAACAGGCTTTACATGATACTTGCGGTGCTAGAAAAGCGCACAGGCTTCTTCTTTGGCGGAGTAGATGTGTATGTCAACATCGTCGGCGGTCTGCGCCTTGACGAGCCTGCGGCAGACCTTGCAGTGGCTATGGCATTGTATTCGGGATTGTGCGACAAGGTCATTCCCGAAAAGGTGATGGTATTCGGCGAGGTGGGACTGGGCGGAGAGATACGTGCGGTTTCTCATGTAAGAGAGCGTGTCAAAGAGGGCGCACGCCTCGGCTTTGAAAAGTGTATAATACCCAAGCAGAACTTTTCCTCCCTCAGCAAAAGCGAGGGCTACGGGATACAGATAATCGGCGCAAGGACGCTTGAACAGGCATTCCGTGCTATTGCCGACAAGCCAAAGGAGAAGGAAGAATGAGCACAGCAAAGCAACGCCTTATCTGGGCGGCTGCTTTCCTTATACTGCTGGGCACAGAGGTCTGCATAGCCCTTTTTGTGCACGACAGCTTTGTGCGTCCATATCTCGGTGATGTGCTGGCGGTAATAACTGTTTACTGCGGTGCACGAATAGTATTCCCACGCAGATTTACATGGCTGTCTGCAGCGGTGATGGCACTTGCGATAGGTGTGGAGCTCATCCAGCTTACAGAGCTCTCATCGTTTTTCGGTAAGGATAGCTTTATTTCAGTGCTGATGGGAGCAACATTCGACTGGCATGATATTTTGTGCTATTGTACAGGAGGTGTGCTGTGCGCAGCGACCGACCTCCTGTTGTTTATACGGAAAGGAAAGAAAAATGACTAATTGTGACGATTGTGTAAACTATGTTTATGACGAGGAGTGCGACTGCTGGGTATGCCTTGTAAACCTTGACGAGGACGAGATGTGCCGCTTCATGACGGGCACAAACTACAACTGCCCCTATTACAGCAGCGATGACGAATACGCTATTGCACGAAAACAGTAAACGGCCCGACATATCAAAAAAGTCTGAGATGCTCTTCTCAGACTTTTTATATTATGTTCGCTATATATCAGCTATTCTGCTGCCAGTGGGCAAGCGTTATAGCCTCAAATCCCTTGGGTGAAAGGATAGGCTTTGCGATGCGTTTTTTTGTTTCATCGCAAAGACAGCGGTTCTGCGCAAACTCAGCACCTGCCTTTGTAATCTCTGCAAGATATCCCTCGCGCTGGCGTTTTGCCTTTTCTGCGATAAACAGCTCTCCCTCGGGACAAAGGATAGATGTATAGTGTCCGTCGCCGCAGATAAGATCAAGCTGCTTTAACAGTGCGGGATACATTGGATTTGCGTCAACATAGCCGCAGGTCGTGATGACCACAAGCCGCTTTTCGTGCATGGATTCATCACGAAGCTCGTGAAAAGATGCATTCTTGTCCTCTACAAGGTTGCCCATATAAGGCAGCATAAAGGGCAGGCAGCGATCCGTCATACACTTGAGCTGCGAGGGCATACCGAAGAAATACAGCGGAAAGCTTTCGATCACGATATCAGCAGCCTCGATCTTTCCGTAAAGCTCCTGCATATCGTCCTTTATCACGCATTTTCCGGGAGTCTTGCTCCAGCAGGAGAAGCACCCTACACAAGGCTTTATGTTAAGCTTATAGATGTTTACATATTCCACATCGGTATCCTCTGGGAATCCCTTAAGAAATGCTTTTGTTATGTTAAGGGTATTGCTCCGCTCTGATTTCGGACTGCCGTTAAGTACTAATACTCTCATTGGTTCTCCTTGTATTTATCGTAGTATAAACACTGTAGTAATATCTGTTTCCGCAGGCGGTTATCACACCTGTGCGGTATCTGTCACCGTTAAGATCCACACTTCTGAGGTCTGCAAACACATCGCCGCCCTCAGCCTTTATGTAGGCTTCACGGCGTGTCCAGACAGTGTAGAAGTGTTTTTCATCAGTGTTTTTAAGGAACTCGGAATAGTCGTTCTCGCTCATGAATATCTTTGCAAGGCTTGCCATCTTCTCATCGGAATAGTGCCTCGCCCTCTGGATGTCGCAGCCGATTCTTGCATCCTTGCCTGCCGAAAGGCAGCATATCGCTGCCCCCTCGGAATGGGATATGCTGAAATCAATATCACGGCGGTTTATGATGCATGGCCTGCCGTCAGCGTTGCGTGAGATGACAAGAGCATTTTTCTCTATCCCATGCTTTGAAAGCAGATTGTCCAGCAGAAGAAATCCACAGGCGCTTTCGGACAACGCCTTGTCCTCTTTTTCTAAGATATAGTTGAAATATTCCTCGCTCATCTCGGAATAGAGGGTGCGCGCCTGCTGCACGCGGGGGCGGAGGTTATCTCCTCCCGCAACAATGCAGGCGGAAAGATCCAGAATATTATCCATATACCGCACTCTTATCCATAGAGGTGAAAAGCATACTTCCCTTTGCCTTGACTATACCGTCCGCGGATATCACTGCGGAAAATTCGTATGCCCCTGCTGTTGCCATAGTTGCCTTGACCTCGATAGTGAGCTGATCTCCGGGAATGACGGGACGCAGGAACTTGAAGTCCTTTACCTTAAGAAGCACATACAGCTTGTTTTCGTCATTGGCAGCCTCATCGGGAGCGATAACCAGAGAGCAGAGCTGTGCTGCACACTCAATGACAAGCACGCCGGGCATGATGGGCGCATCGGGGAAGTGTCCCACAAAATAAGGCTCGTTAACCGATACGTTTTTGATTCCCTTTGCAGAAACGTTAGGCTCCAGCTCGATAACACGTTCTATCATCTGAAAGGGAGGACGCTGCTTTATCCGCCGGTTTATCTCAAGTAGATTCATCATAAGCTGAGTCCTCCGTCAAGTACGATAGTCTGTCCCGTCATATATGCGAAATTATCTGAGCAGAGCTGTGCAACCACATTTGCCACATCTTCTGCCCTGCCGTACTTGTGCATGGGGATAGCAGCTATATATGCTTCCTTTTTGTCCTCGGGTATAGCGTCCATCATTTCGGTTTCGATGAATCCGGGAGCCACTGCGTTTACAAGAATATTGCGGGGCGCAAGCTCCTTTGCGAGAGTTGCGGTCATGGAGTTCACCGCACCCTTTGTGGCGGAGTAAACAGCCTGTCCCTCTACTGCAAGCACGGAGCTTACAGAGGAGATGTTCACGATACGTCCGCCTGTTTTTATCATCTTAAGCGCTGCCTGCTGTGCACAGTGGAAGTAACCCTTGATATTTATGTCAAGACTTCTTGAAAGAGAATCCTCATTTATCATCAGCAGATAAGCGTCATCAACAACGCCTGCGTTATTCACCAGTACGTCAAGCTGACCAAAGGTCTTATGAACCTCACGGAACATCGCCTGTACCTGCTTGAGATCA
Source organism: Oscillospiraceae bacterium (assembly GCA_045540255.1). GTDB lineage: Bacteria > Bacillota > Clostridia > Oscillospirales > Ruminococcaceae > CAG-115. The sequence goes on from JAZQGZ010000044.1 coordinate 67,549, forward strand.
GCGGTATCTGCCTTTACTGCGATAGCTTTCTGTCCCATCGCTTCTATGGCGGAAACCACCTCCTGCGCCTTGGCTTCGTTGCTGACGTAGTTCACCGCAACGTCATAGCCGCATTCGGCAAGCTTAAGCGCACATGCCTTGCCTATTCCACGGGAAGCACCTGTTACTATTGCAACCTTGCTCACTTTCTGTCCTCCTGTATTATTCATTATGCGATCAGGGCGGGCCATGCAGCCCGCCGCTGTTATCATATCTTTTTAAGCACCACTGCGGAATAAGATCCGCCGACTCCTGCTGCGACCGCAAGGATGTAATTATATTTGCCCTCGCTGTCGTTTTTGAGAAGCTTTGCTGCATAAGCCGCCTGCTGTGCAGCGGCAGCCGCCCTTGCTTCTCCGATATCGTTTCTTACGCTGATAACGGGAATATCCTTTGTGAATACTTCGCTGTATACAGCGCGCTCGATATCATCGACGGTCTTGTTTCCGTCTGCAAAGCCGCATACTGCGGATATTTCATCGGGAGCGATACCTGCGCTTTCGCAGGCTTCAAGTATCGCACGCTTCATGGCATCCTCCGAGCCTCTCAGTGTGCCGAATTCTACCGACTTGTGCGTCATGGATGTACCGGCTATCTCGCACAGTTTTTCTGCGCCACGCTTTTCTGCACTCTCCTCAGTTTCGAGTACGATAGAAACCGAGCCCTCGCCAAGTCTGAAGCTCTCGGTATAACCAAGCTTTTCATAAAGCTCATAGGTAACATCGGTGTTTTCGTCCGTACCGGACGCTACCATTATGCTCTCCTCGCCGCTGTGAAGGACATCAGCCGCATAGCATATACTCTGAAGTCCCGCCTGGATACCGTTTGCAACTGTGACATTGTAGCCCTTTATTCCCGCAAAGATGCTGAAATAACCGCCTGCCGCATTGTACACGGTGTTGGGAAAGCTGAATGCACTGCCGTTTGCCGTGCCGTTAAGGATGGTATTCTTCTGGAAGCCTACGATCTCGGTCATAGGACCGTCAGCGGTTCCGATTATGATACCGATGTCGTTCTCATTTGCTTCGTCTACTGCTATCTTTGCGTCTGCAAGCGCTCTCATGCCCGAGATGAGCTGGAGCTGGCTGAAACGGTCAAGCTTGCGGTAGAACGCCATTTTTATGCCGTGCTCCTTGTAGTCGTCGCCTGTGATATCACAGCGCAGACCCTTGCCCGCTTCATCGGAAGCCCCGAGAAGCTCGCCGATACCTGTGACGAAAACACGCTGTTTGTTGGTGTTGTCAGGGATATCGTGGGGATTTTTCGCAAACACGATGCTGGCATTGTTGCCGCCGAAAGCAAAAGAGTTGGACACTGCATAATTAACGGGCTTCTCTCTCTTGGTGTTGGGCACAAAGTCGATACTGCCTGCTTTTTCCTTGAGCGCTTCAAGATCCTCATCTGTGTATCCGATGGTGGGAGGAACAGTATCCTCGCACACTGCCTTGACAGTGAACACCGCCTCGATAGAGCCTGCCGCACCCAGACAGTGACCTGTCATGGATTTTGTTGAACTTACCGAAACATGATCGTTTACATCGAAAAGCGTATGCAGGGACAGGAATTCCGCTTCATCGTTCTTGGCGGTTCCTGTACCGTGAGCATTTATGTAGTCGATATCTGTAAACTCAAGACCCGAGTTCTTCACAGCACGTCTGATGGCACTCATCTGTCCCTGTCCGTCGGGACGGGGGGCGGTGATATGGTGCGCATCGGAGCTTACTCCGCTGCCCAGCACTTCGCAGTATATCTTTGCACCACGCTTTACAGCGTGCTCGTAGCTTTCAATGATAAGGATACCTGCGCCCTCGCCGAGAGTGATGCCGTTGCTCTTGTTAAAGGGAGAGCAGGGACCCTCTGCCAATGCGTGCAGTGCATGGAAGCCGCTGAACGCAAGGGAGGAAAAGCTGTCCGATCCGCCTGCCGCAAAAGCATCGGCCTTGCCGCTGCGGATAAGATCGCAGGCGTATGAAAGGCTCATAGTTCCTGCTGCACAGGCATTAACTATGTTCGCTGTAGCACCGTTGAGTCCGAAATGCTTAGCCACATTGTTTGCAATAGCGGAAGCAGGCATTTTGAGAATATCGGAAGTGTCGGCATTACCGTTCTTTATCTCGTCCGTGTAATACTTGTCGATGCTTGCCGCACCACCTACGCAGTTGCCGATGATAACACCTATCCTGTCACTGTCGAAGCAGTCAGCGGAATAGCCTGCGTCAGCCAGTGCCTCGCCTGCCGCCTTTATGCACAGCAGTGAGGAGCGGTCGTAGTTCTCTGAAGAAAGCTCCGAGGATCTCGCCTCAACCTCTGCGCCCATATTTGCATAGCAGCCTGTCGTATCAACGGTAGCGACCTCACGTATACCTGTCACGCCGTTTGCTGCGGCACTCCAGCATTTGTCAACGCTGTCGCCGAGCGCACATACAAGTCCAAGACCTGTTACAACGCATCTTCTTTCGTTGCCCATGATTATTCTCCCATGTGCTCCTCAACGTACTTTGTGAGGGTCTCGATAGTCTGGAAGTTCTCTCTCGCTGCGCCTGTCATCTGAACGCCGAACAGATTGTCGATACCTGCGATGATCTCAATGGAGTCGATGGAGTCCAGGCCGATATCGTCACCAAACAGCTCGGAGGTGTATTCCAGCTCATCTGCGGGGATACGGAGATTTTCAACTAACATTCCCTTGATCTTTTCTGCGATTTCTGTGTTCATAATAAATACCTCTCATTTTTAATTATTTTATGCGGAATTTCCGCTTGCTTACTTTATTGCTGTATAGCTTTCCATGTATACGGGAAGCTTACCGTACTGCGCCTCAAGCGTACCGTAAAGGCGTTTCACCTCGGTTTCCGCTTCGCTGATAAGCTGACGTGCATATTTGGAATGGCGCATATCCTCGGGACAATTGCTTTCTATCGGCTTTCCGACAGCTATCTTCTGACGCTTGCCAAAGACTTTGTCGTATTCGCCGTATATCGCCATCGGTATTATGGAAGCTCCCGTAGAAGCTGAAAGAAGCGCCGCCCCGGGCTTGAACGGAAGCATTTTGCCCTCCCGTGCGATGCCGCCCTCGGGGAATATTATCATGGAACCGCCATTTTTCAGCAGGCCCTCGGCTTTTATGTACCAGTCGGCGTCAGTGCCGCTCAGGTCTATCGGCATACATCTGCACCAGCGTATCATGGTGCCCATGCCTTTTTTGCTGTACCATTTTTCCGACACCAGCACATAAGGCCTGTATCGGCCCAGTATCGCGCCCATAAGCGCACCGTCAAAATGGTGTGTGTGATTTGCGACAAACACCACAGGTTGTCCCTTAAGCTGCTTTTTGAGCTGCTTGTCCTCCCATACTATCTTCGGACGGAAAAGGAAGTACGCCGTGGCAGTTATCAGCTTCTGGAATATCTTGCCCCACAGTGACTGCTTCAAAGCGTCTTTGTTTTCTTTCATCATACGCTCCTTTGTGCGGAGACTCCGCGGTTTCTGCAATTATTATACATTAAATAAGTAAAATTTTTCAATGGACAACAAGCTACACACAGACCCTAAAGCAACATAGTGTTGCATATTTGTCCTTTTTTAATATTTTGTTTATAAATATTCTGTTAAGTTCACCAAAGAAAGCGCTAAAAAATACGCAGGATTTGTGAAAATGCCGATTCAGGGATTTTGCCAAGAAAACCAACTAAAAAATAAAGCAAATGAACTGTGGTTAATGGAGATAATACTACTGGACAAATGTCGCATATTATGCTATAATATAATATGTATATTTGTACAATAGAGGAAGTATTCCCTCATAAACGAACTGAAAGGAAACAAAAACAATGATCGTAACAAAGGATACTATTATCGGCGATATTCTCGACACAAACCCCGAGGCAGCAGCTCCCATTTTTCTTGGCATGGGTATGCACTGCTTAGGTTGCCCCTCCGCAAGAGGCGAGAGCGTAGAGCAGGCTTGCATGGTACACGGCGTTGACGCTGACGAGATAGTTGCAAAGCTCAACGAGGTAATGGGCGGCTGATAATGTTGACCCTTGACAACAGGCTGAAGGCCGCCGCTGCTCTTTGCAGAAGCGGCGGAGTCGTCTGCGATGTGGGAACGGACCATGCGCTGCTCGCCTGCTATCTTGCAAAAAACGGTGCAAAAGAAGTCATCGCCTCGGACATAAACGACGGTCCGCTGGAGTCTGCCCGCAGAACAGTGGAGCAGGATGTCTGCGACAATGTCCGCGTGTTGAAATCAGACGGACTTCAACAGATCGACTATGCCGATGATGTGATAATATGCGGCATGGGCGGCGAGCTTATTGCGGATATAATCGCAGGCTGTCGGTTCCTTACAAAGGATACCCGTTTTATACTGCAGCCTATGACAAAAGCGGAGATACTGCGTCGCAGGCTCTACGCCGACGGCTTTGAGATACTTGAGGAGCGCACCGCATATGACGGAAAACGTGCCTATGTCGTGATGCTGGCTGCCTATACAGGAAATCGTTGCGACATCGATGAATTTTTTGCATATACAGGTAAGGTCACAGACCCGAAATTTCTAAAGCTGACGGCTGAAAAGCTGAATAAAAACTGCCGTGGGATGGAGATATCAGAGAGCTTCGCAGAGGAAGCAGAAAAGCTCCGCTCACTGGCGGAAAAAATAACAAAAAAAGCGGAGGAGCTTGTATGACTGTAAAAGATGTACTTGATTATATAAACAGTATCAGCCCGCTTTCCGCTGCAGAAAAATACGACAACGTAGGAATGCTTGCAGGCGATATAAACGACGAGATCACAGGAATCTGCACCTGCCTTGACATCACCAACAATGTGATAGACGAGGCATCGAAGAAAAATGCAAATCTTATTGTTTCGCATCACCCTGTAATATTTGATCCGCTGAAAAATGTACGGGCGGGCACGCCTGTATATAAGCTCATAAAAAGCGGTATCAGCGCAATATGCGTTCACACCAACTTCGATATGACAGAGGGCGGAGTCAACGATGCCCTTTTGGAGCTGCTCGGCTTTGAAAGCACCGAGGTGCTGGAGCAGATACACCCTAACGGACTCGGCTTCGGAGCGGTATGTGATCTTAGCTTCGGTTTCACCGCAAAGGGACTGGCTGAGCACTGCAAAAATGCGCTGTACCTTGAAAGCGTGAAATACTGCGACGGTGGAAAGGAAATAAAGCGTGTCGCTGTATGCTCAGGCTCGGGCGGAAGCTTTCTTGAAGTCGCGGCAGAAAAGGGATGCGATGCGTTGGTCACAGGCGACATCAAGCACAATATCTGGATAGACGCGCGGAATATGGGCTTCTCGCTTATTGACGCAGGGCACTATGGCACTGAAAAGTGCGCATCCCATCGACTTGCGGCACTTTTAAGCCGGAATTTCGGCGGTGTTCCGGTATTTGCTGCCGACAGCGATACCGAGCCTTGTAAATACGTCTGAATTTAATTATCTTATAACATCACAGAAAGGAGAGAATGAGAATGTCGCTTGACGGAGCGTTTCTGCATATCGTCAGAAACGAGCTTCTGCCACTTGTAGGCAGCCGCGTGGATAAGGTGTATCAACCGTCCCGCGAGGAAATAGTGATATCCCTGCGCACTCCCAAAGACGGTGCAAAGAAACTCATCCTCTCCGCAAACAGCATGAGCGCAAGGGCAAACCTTACCTCGGCTGCATTTGAAAATCCCCAGCAGCCGCCAATGCTGTGTATGCTTATGAGAAAGCATCTCGGCGGCGGACGGCTACTTGATATCAGGCAGGACGGCCTGGAGCGCATACTGTATTTTGACTTTGAATGCACCAATGAAATAGGCGATATCGTAACAAACACCCTTATCGCCGAGATAATGGGACGTCACAGCAACATCATTCTTGTACGTGACGGCAGAGTCATCGACAGTGTAAAGCGTGTTACCGATGACATATCGTCTGTAAGGCGCATCCTACCCAATATCGTTTATGAGACTCCCCCTCGTGAAGACAGGCTGTGCCTGCTTCAATGCAGTGCGGATGATGTTATCACTGCGATTGAAGGCAGCCCCGAGCGTCTTTCAAAAAAGCTGACAGCGGTGCTGGAAGGTGTATCTCCCATATTCACAAGGGAATGTGCCTACTATGCCGCAAAGGATGTGGACGTTGCCTGCAACGGACTATCCGACAGCGCAAAGGACAGGCTCAGATTTATCATAAACAAAGCTAAAAGAGCCCTTGACGGCGAGGCGGAATTTACTATAGTATCCGAACTCAACGGCAAGAAAAAGGATCTCTGCTTTATAAATATCGAGCAGTATTCCACAGGAATGTTAATCTCGCACTGTGAAAGCGCAAACGGTCTGCTTGACAGCTTTTATGCTGCGGCAGGAAAGACAGAGCGCACCAAACAGCGTGCACACGATCTTTTAAAGCTGCTGCTGAACACGTACGAACGCATTTCACGCAAGCTGGAGCTTCAGAAAAAGGAGCTTGCAGACTGCTCGGAGAGAGAGGTCTTCCGAGTCTGTGGCGACCTCATCAATGCGAATATCTACCGTCTTGAAAAGGGCATGACAAAATGCACCCTTGAGGACTTCTATACGGGCGAACAACGTGAGATAACGCTGGACGCAAGACTCACGCCTGCGCAGAACGCACAGAAATACTATAACGAGTACCGAAAGCTGGACACTGCCGAAAAAATGCTGACAGAGCTTATCGGCAAGGGTCAGCAGGAGCTTGTATATATCGACAGTGTATTCGATGCGGTGAGCCGTACCGAAAGCGAGGCAGATCTTGCGGAGATACGCAGGGAGCTTCGTGAGCAGGGTTACCTTAAAGGCGGCGTCCGCCCCGATGAAAAGGTGAAGAAACAGAGCGAGCCGTTAAGATTCCGTTCCTCTGAGGGATTTGATATCCTTGTGGGACGAAACAACAGACAGAACGACCAGCTTACTCTTAAAACTGCAAAGGCTACCGATATATGGCTGCATACGCAGGGCATCGCAGGCTCTCATGTTATTATAAAAACAGAGGGCAGAGAGGCTCCCGAGCAGACCTTGTTTGAAGCGGCGCAGCTTGCGGCGTATCATTCAAAGGGTCGTGAGTCCTCGCAGGTGCCTGTTGACTATGTAGCAGTTAAATTCGTGAAGAAGCCTGCAGGCGCAAAGCCCGGAATGGTGATATTCACAAACAACAGGACGCTGTTCGTTGCTCCTGATGAGGAGCTAGTGGATTCGCTTAAGGCAAAATGACCCACTCAAAAATAATTATAAAAAGGGTGGCGAAAAAGTGCCGGATGCTAGAAATCCGCATAATGGCTAGGCTTTGTGCCTGCCATTATGCGAGTGACGACGCAGATGCTGCTTTATCGCCAGCCTGACATTCACATAATGAAAGGACAAATAACACCAATGAGAAAAGAACTTGCAAAGACCTACGCTCCTAAGGAGTTTGAGGATCGCATCTATAAAAACTGGGAGGCAAAGGGCTACTTCCACGCTGAGATTGACTCCAAGAAAAAGCCCTATACCATCGTAATCCCCCCACCCAACATCACAGGTCAGCTCCACATGGGTCACGCACTGGATAACACCCTGCAGGATATCCTTATCCGCTGGAGAAGGATGCAGGGCTACTCCGCACTGTGGCTGCCCGGTACAGATCACGCCTCCATCGCAACTGAGGCTAAGATCGTTACCGCAATGAAAGAGGACGGCGTAACCAAGGACGACATCGGACGTGACGGCTTCCTTGAAAGAGCATGGGAGTGGAAAAGAGTTTACGGCGGACGTATCGTTGAACAGCTTAAGAAGCTCGGCTCCTCCTGTGACTGGGAGCGTGAGCGCTTCACACTGGACGAGGGCTGCTCCAAGGCTGTACAGAAGGTATTCATCGACCTGTACAACAAGGGTCTTATCTACCACGGTGAGCGTATCATCAACTGGTGCCCCAACTGTAAGACATCCATCTCCGATATCGAGTGCGAGTACGAGGAGCAGGACGGCTTCTTCTGGCATATCAACTATCCCCTTGCTGACGGCAGCGGATACCTTGAGATAGCTACCACCCGTCCCGAAACACTTCTCGGCGATACCGCAGTAGCAGTACATCCCGAGGATGAGCGTTACACCCACCTTGTAGGCAAGATGCTTAAGCTCCCCCTCACCGACAGAGAAATCCCCATCGTTGCAGACGAATACGTTGACAAGGAGTTCGGTACAGGCTGCGTAAAGATCACACCTGCCCACGACCCCAACGACTTTGAGGTTGGAAAGCGCCATGACCTGGCACTTATCCACATGATGAACGATGATGCTACCATCCGCTCCGATGTAGGCGGAAAGTACGCAGGCATGGACCGCTACGAGGCAAGAAAGGCTATGGTAGCCGACCTTGAATCACAGGGCCTGCTTGTAAAGGTAGAGCCTCACAAGCACAACGTTGGCTGCTGCCAGCGCTGCGGCACAACAGTTGAGCCGAGAGCAAGCTACCAGTGGTTCGTATCCATGAAGCAGCTTGCACAGCCCGCTATCGATGTTGTAAAGAGCGGCGAGCTGAGATATGTTCCCAAGCGTTTTGAGAACGGCTACCTCTACTGGATGGAGAACATCCGTGACTGGTGTATTTCCCGTCAGCTCTGGTGGGGTCACAGAATTCCTGCTTACTACTGCCAGAACGCAGACTGCGGCAATACCGTTATCTCTCCCGAGGCAGTATGCACCTGTCCCAAGTGCGGCGGTGCCATGAAGCAGGATGAGGACACCCTTGATACATGGTTCAGCTCCGCTCTCTGGCCCTTCTCTACAATGGGCTGGCCCGACAAGACTCCTGAGCTTGAGTACTTCTATCCCACAACAACACTGGTTACAGGCTATGACATCATCCCGTTCTGGGTTGCAAGAATGATATTCAGCGGCCTTGAGCACACAGGCGTAAAGCCCTTTAAGGATGTACTTATTCACGGCCTCGTTCGTGACGAGCTGGGACGCAAGATGTCCAAGTCCCTCGGCAACGGTGTTGATCCCCTCGAGATCATCGACAAGTACGGTGCTGATGCGCTCCGTCTTACACTGGTTACAGGTAACGCACCCGGTAACGATATGCGCTGGACTGAGACCAAGGTAACAAACTCCAGAAACTTTGCAAACAAGCTCTGGAACGCTTCCAGATACATTCTCATGAACCTGCCCGAGGACTTCGACAAGGCGGTTCTCCCCGAAAACCTCCCCATTGAGGACAAGTGGGTACTCTCCCTTTACAACGACGTTGTAAAGAATGTTACCTCCAACCTTGAAAGCTATGAGCTTGGTATCGCAGTGCAGAATCTCACAGACTTCATCTGGGATGTTTACTGCGACTGGTACATCGAGCTTACAAAGCCCCGTATCGCAGCAGGCGGCGAGACCGCACTTGCAGCGCAGAACGTTCTGGTATTCATCATGCAGGGTATCCTTAAGCTTCTGCATCCCTTCATGCCCTACATTACCGAGGAGATCTGGAGCAGTATGCCCGGTGCCGAAACAGAGAGCATCATGATCTCCAAGTGGTGCGAGTATGACGAAAAGCTGCACTTTGCCGCAGAGCAGGAAGAGTTCAGCAAGATAGTTGATGTTATCAAGGCTATCCGCGTACAGCGCAACGAGCTTAATGTACCTCCTTCCAAGAAGGTTACCATGATCGTTGAGACAAAGTTCACAGAGCTGTTCAAGGGCTGTCAGGCGTTCTTCGAGAAGCTTGCAGGCGCAGGTGAGTTCTCCGTATGTGAGAGCGTAACAGATACTGATGGCATGATGACCGTTGTTTCTGATAGTGCAAGAGTATTCATGCCCATGGGCGAGCTTGTGGACAAGGAGAAGGAGCTTGCACGCCTTGAAAAGGAAAAGAAGGCGGCTGAAAAGGATATCGAGTTCCTTTCCAAGAAGCTCAACAACCCCGGCTTCCTCGCAAAGGCTCCCGCACAGCAGATCGAAAACGAGCGTGCAAAGCTTGCAAAGGCAGAAGAAAAAATGGCAAAGATCAACGAATCTATTGCAGGACTTAAGTAAAATAAAATATCCCGTTTTGTCGCAGATGTGACAGAACGGGACCCGATAAAGAGGAGGAAACGCTATGGCTAACCTTACACTGGTAGTTCTTGCTGCGGGAATGGGTTCCCGCTTCGGTGACAGAATAAAGCAACTGGAGCCTCTCGGCCCTGCAGGCGAGCTGCTTATCGACTATTCGATCTATGATGCTATCAAAGCAGGCTTCGACCGCGTTGTATTCATAATCCGCAAGGATATTGAACAGCTTTTCAAAAGCACCATAGGCGAGCGCACCGCCCAGCACATCCCCGTTGAATATGTATTCCAGTCCCCCGATATCCTGCCCTGCCGTGAGGGTGATTTCCCCGATCGCAGCAAGCCCTGGGGAACCGCTCATGCCCTCTGGTGCTGCAAGGATGTTCTTGATGGTCCTTTCGCAGTAATAAACGCTGATGATTTCTACGGCCGCGATGCATTCCTGCGCCTTGGCGGATTCCTCTCAAACTTCGATGCAGACGGATGCTCTGTAGGCTTTATGCTTAAAAATACCCTTTCGGAATACGGCAGCGTCAACCGCGGTGTATGCAAGGCAAACGATATGGGCCTGCTGTGCAGCGTTGAGGAAACCCGTGAGATAAAGCGTGGCGAAAACGGAATAATCACAGGTACCTATAACGGAAAGACACTCACTCTGGACGAGTATGATACAGTATCTATGAGCATGTGGGGATTTGGTGCCGATTTCATGCCCAAGCTTGAAAAGCGTTTCTGTGAATTCCTTGAAGGGCTTGACAAGAACGAGCCTAAGGCTGAGCTTACAATAGCAGATGCTGTAGATGCAGAGATACGCCATAACGGCTACACCATGAGAAACCTCACAACAGACAGCAAATGGTTCGGAATCACCTACGCCGCTGATGTCGAGCAGGCAAAGCTTACACTTATTGAAAATGTGAACAGCGGAATCTATACCGATCCGCTCTGGAAATAAAAAAGTTCCCTGGCAAGATATCAAACAGCATTGGAGGATCCTATGATTATCGTACCGGTAGATAACCTCAGAGAGGGAATGGTGCTTGCAAGAGATGTCGCTACCACTTCAGCGACAGATTACCGCACCCTGCTCATCAGGGGTACATTCCTTACTGCCGAAATGATCTCTATGCTCCGTAAAAAGGGCATAAAATCCGTTACCATAGTCGGTGACAAGCAAGCAGTAATGGCAAAGACCGCGATCCACGAAAAGGAGTCGGAAGCTCCTGCCGCACCCGTCATTGAAGAACCGGAGTATATGCCCCCTGTCCCCGCCGCTGACGAAGTCAGAAATCAGCATATCGGCAAGGCACTGACCGAACTGAATGATATCTTCAGCGAGCACGAGGAAATCAAGGAGCTGTCACAGGAAGCAGTACAGAAGGTCAACGATATCGCGGACGATATCCTTGTCGATATCGGAAACGACTCCACCTATCTTGGCAACCAGATGATCGCTCTGCAGAACTATGACGATTACACCTACAAGCACTGTCTGCGTGTTGCCATGCTTGCCACAAGCGTTGCAGCACAGCTCGGACTCTCGAAAAAGGATTCCAAAGAGGTCATCGTGTCCGCTCTGCTGCACGATATAGGAAAATCAAGCATAGATCACGACATAATCATAAAGCCCAGTAAGCTGACAGAGGAAGAGTTCAACGAGATAAAACGTCATCCTTTCATCGGCTATAACATACTGAAGAACAGTGAAGGCAGCGACTTTTCGGGAAATATCCTGTCAGGTGTGCTGTTCCATCACGAAAAGTATGATGGTTCGGGTTATCCTACGGGCCTTAAGGAAAAGGAGATCCCTCTTATCGCAAGGATAATCGCGGTATGCGACGTGTTTGATGCGCTCACCTCCAACAGACCATACAGAAAGCCCTGGTCAGTTGCGGAAGCGGAGGAATATATACTCGGCTCCTGCGGTTCGCACTTTGATTTCGATGTCACCTCTGCATTTATGAGGGCATTCAATCCCTACCCTGTAGGTACGATGGTAAGCCTTTCCGATGGCAGACACGCAATTGTCATCCAGACAAACCAGACCGTTCTTCGTCCCGTTGTAAGGATACAGGGACAGAACAGTGGCGAGGAGATAGACCTTAGCTCAGATTTCCGTTTCCTCTCTGTAATGGTCACGGGTGTATATGGCGGAGATTATCCGAAATATGCAGACTGATAAACAAAAAATCCGCCATTGTTTTTCAATGGCGGATTTTTCGCTATAATAATTCAAACATCGTGATAACTGCGCTTTTTGTTCTTCATTACAAGCCTTATCATACGCGAGGTAACTGTTTTCTTGAGCGGCTCCTTAAGCTCCTGTACCTCTGAAACATTGTACTCAACCGCTTTCTTTGTGAGCTTCGCGAACCTCGCAGGCACGACCTCTGCTGTAAGCTGTGAGAGTTTCTCAATGCATATCTCACAATCGCAGGCATTGAATCTGCGGAGTATCTCACCGGCATTATCCTCGATCACAAGCGCAGTCAGATTATATGTCTCTGCCTCGCCGTCCATCGCGAAGATCTCTGCCGCATCACGCTTCATTATTCTGGACAATGGCTCCAGGCCACGCAGTTTGCGGGGGATACTGCTCTTACCTGCCATTATGGTGGGATTTACCATGTCATTTTTCTGCTCAACAAGCTTCATGACCTGTGGAGTCTTGCTGCTTGCTTCGCCACCTCTTGAGTCAGGCTCTGCGGCAGATTTTCTTTTACCGCTTACCGATTTCCTTGCGGTCGACTTACCCGATGCCGCAGTTGCCTGGTCCGGATCAGGTTTATTCCGCCTGGCTTGCGGCTTTTTCTTCTCGGAACCGGCTTTTGACGCTGCCTTTGCAGGCTCATCAGACTTTTTAACAGCAGCGCTCGCGGGCTTTTCTTTAGCCACAGCAGGCTTGGGGGTGGTTTTCTTTGCTGATGATGCGTTCTTCTTGTCAGGTGCTTTAACAGCATCCGTTTTCTTAGATGCACCCGTGCTCCGCTTTTTTACCTCGGACTCGGTGTTTTCAGTCTTTCTGACGCTCATTTACTCTTAACTCCGCTCTTTTTCTTGCCTGTAAGCTCGTCTATGAACGCGCTGAATTCTCTGGCTGCCTTGGACTTGGGCGAGTATGTCATAACCGACTCGCCGTGGGCGGGAGCCTCTGCGATACATACGCTGGCACTGATCCGCGACTTGAAGATATCCGTTTCGAGCTGCTGTGCGATCATCTGAGCAAGCTCCTCAACCTCTCTTGTCAGAGTCAGGCGGGGATTGTACTTGTTAAGCAGAATACCGCGTACCTGAAGCGACTTGTTATAATAACGCTGTACAGCGAAGATCGTCTGCTTAAGCTGAGCAATTCCTTGCAGGCTGAGTATCTCACACAGCATGGGGATAACAAGCTCATCCGAAGCTGTATAGGCATTGATAGTCAGCACGGACAGCGCCGGAGGTGTATCAAGGATTATATAGTCATAATCATTCTTTATCTGCTCAAGCTGCTCTCTCAGCACATACTCTCTTCCGACTCCTGTAAGCTCCAGCTCAACGCCCGAAAGCAGGATATTAGAGGGGATCACATCGCAGACACCGCCTGTAAGGATAGCGTCAGTGATGTCACAGTTTCCCTTAAAAAGATCGTAAACAGTAAAGTTATCCTCTGCCTCAACGCCAAGGCTGAAGCTGAGATTACCCTGCGGGTCGAGGTCGATGGCAAGGACCTTATATCCGCGCTGAACAAGTCCGCCACAGAGTCCGCAGCAGGTGGTGGTCTTTCCTACACCGCCCTTTTGATTGGTGATTGCAATAACCTTTGCCAAAATTTGTACCTCCAAAGTCATTATAGGGCGCACAATTTCTGTCCGCCCTATATGTTACAGTATTACGGCCGCCGATCACGCGATGGCGGTTTTCGGCTGCGGCCTGTGCCCGATCAGAACTCGGGGTCGATGTATTCGCCGGACTCGCTGTCCTCGGGGCAATACATATGGTAGTTTGTCTTACCGTTCTTCTTAACGAAGTACATAGCGGTATCGGAGAAAGCAAGAAGCTCGTTAACATCCTCGGAGTGCTCAGGACACAGCGAGATACCGATACTTGCCTTAACGTTGATGGTCATGCTGCCGTCAGCGGTTGTATATCCGCCGTACAGCTCGTTGATGATATCCATGGAGATGTTCTCGATGTTTTCAATATCTTCCTGGTCTGTGAAGCAGAGAACGAACTCGTCACCGCCGAAGCGTCCTGCAAATCCGCCCTTGTCGTCAACCTTAACGCGGATCATATCAGCAACATACTTGATGACCTCGTCACCGATGGTGTGACCGTATCTGTCGTTGATAAACTTGAAGTCGTCAACGTCGATGAACAGCAGCGCGATCTTGTTTGCACCGCGACGCTCAAGCTCTGCTGTAAGTGTTCTTGTGAATGTGTTTCTGTTGTAGAGCTGTGACAGGAAGTCGAAGCTTGCACGCTCGGAGAGCTGAAGCTCCATCTTCTTCTCGTTGTCGATATCTGTCATAACGCCCATAACTCTCAGCGGCTCGCCAAGACGGTCTGTTATGCACACAGCACGGAGGGATACCCAGATAACTGCACCGGACTTAGCCTTGAGCTGGTACTCGCCGCTGTAGCCGTTCTTATCTCTGAGAAGCTGGTTGATATCTCTCTTGTACTTTTCTGCATCCTCAGGGGTCATGAGGGAGTCGATGAATCGACCGTTTGACAGAGTAGCAACCGAGGTATCGATATCAAACTTTGCAAGTGTATTCTTGGAAACATACATACTCTCCTTGTGGAAATCCCACTCGAAAAGCATATTGTCAGACAGCTCAGCAATAGTACGGTGGCGCTCCTCGCTCAGGATAACCTCGTCCAGCATATCGTTGAAGGACTCCATGATACGGCCAAGCTCGCTCTTTCTGTTCTTGATGGTAAATCTGATGTCGTAACCGTTCTCTTCCTCGGAGATAGCATCCATTGTGCGGAGCATATCCTGCATGCTGCCGGTGAACTTGCCGATTATCAGCCATGCACAGAGAGAAGCCAGAGCACAGGCTACCAGAATAACGCCCCATCCGATAATGATGGTGGTAAGCGCAAAGGAGCTGAGTGTAGAGGACTCAACAACACCTACCCATCTCCATGTGTTAACGTTGGGGATAACGCCGCCTGCGTATGTATACTTGCCCATGCTTCCTGTTTCAAGGATCTGTGTGGAAGATGTAACGGAAACATTGGTGGTCTTGGAAGCGATATCTGAAAGGTTGCCTGCGAGAGAAGCATCCTTGGTTACCATCATATCATTGTTCAGGTTCACGGAATTGCCGTCTGTATCGAAAGCAACCATGTGACCGCCACTGAGGAACTCGCCGCCCAGTGCCTTTGCAAGGCTGCTGTCAGCACCTACAGAGATGACTGCAACCGCATAACCCAGCTTGCCGGTCATCGCATTTGCATTTTCGTAGATCTCCTTGGCTACATAGAAAGCATCGGCGTTACCGTAGCTCTCCCACTTGAGTATACCGGAAACGGGAGAAAGGTTGTCGTCGAAGTGATCAAACTTCAGTGCGGAATTACCATTTGCAGAAGCGATGATATCACCTTCGAGGTTGATAGCAAGAATATCGATAATGTCCGCATCTGCGTCCGCAAAAGCATCAAGTACAGGAATGTCCTTATCGCCATCCTTCACCGCATCAATGGTGAATTCCGACTTTGCTATGGTGCTTACGTTAGCAGTGTAATAAGAGAAAAGCTGATCCAGCGCAACGGATTTGGATCTTGCCACAACAGCAAGTGTATCCGTCTTAGCGGAGCTTTCATAGCCGATGATCGAGAAAGTTCCCACAACGCCGACGATCAGCGCGGGTACTATCGCAAAAACCAGCAATATAGCCGTAAGTACGACCTTAAGTTTTGCATTAGCCATCTTGAATTGATCCCCCTGATTTTATTATATGTTTTGAAGTTATGCTTAGTAATCCAGCTCCCTGGCGATCTCCTTCTGACGTTGTGCGAACTGGACCTTATAAATGAACTTTCCGATGTAGTCTTCCTGCGAAGCTGTAAGCCCCTGGAACTCACATCCGTAGCCGCTTATCTCGCCATAGGCATCTTTCTGCACGCGCAGTATACGCGCCACAGCGTTGAGCCGATAGTCGATAAACAGGTCAATATCCATGCAGACGAAATCATCCACCTGGAAGTTGTATCCGTCACACGCCATAAACACGCCGCCGATGTTGATGTCACGTATCTCCATAGGGATAGGCTCTTCAAAGCGGACCGTTTCATCATCACGTACAACGAAAAGAACACGTCCTCTTTCATTTACTTTGATCTTGAAATACCTGCGTCGTTCTTCAAGCACCTGTGTGTCACGGTTTTTAATTATGCTGACATTAAGCTGGGTGTCTAGTGAAACGGTAACGTTTCCCGGATATTTTATTCGGTCGCCGCCTTTGGTGGTGGCGATGACATGAACCCTCTCTCCCTTTGAAAACTCCCGCAGGTCGCGCCCCTTTATGATAAGGATGCTTTCTTCACTGCTTTCTATATTCTTCGGGAAAACGAAATTCTTCTCCGATGTAACGGCAATCACGCCGTTTTTATCCAGGATCTCGACTTTTATGATCTTGTTCCCAAAAAACAAAAGCATCAATCCTCTTACTGTATGATGTAAAGCCCGATGCGCTTTCTTATGCGCATTTTAAGGCAGAATAGTTCTTTTATATTATACAATAATAAAATAAATAAATCAAGCGATAATGACGATTTTCTAAAAAATTTACATATTTTTTTATTTTTTTTGGACAACCTAACAAAACAGCTATCAAATTTTTGACAAAACAGTGAGAAGCAAAACCACCTCCGCCATAGGAACGGAAGTGGTTTTTATACATTCATATCTTGATAAACTCAGCTTTTCTTCTGCGGAATACGGTATAGTACTCAAAACCTGCGGCTCCCAGTATATCGGCTGCCTTATCGAAATCATAGGCAATATGCTCGCCCTTGTGCCCGTCGGATCCGACAGTGATCAGCTCGCCGCCGAGCTCACGGTAACGTCTCAGCACCTCGGGATGTGGATGCGCCCAGCCCAGACCATACTTAAGTCCTGCAGTGTTAAGCTCTATACCCTTGCCCATACTTATAAGCTTTTTCAGTATCTCATCAATGAGATCACGATGATCGGCGGGGGCATAACATTTTGCCGAGCTGTATCTTACCACATAATCCAGATGTCCGTAAACATCAAAGTCATCAAACGCCGAAATATTGGCAAGGATACTCTCGAAATAACGCAATATTCCGTTGCGGTCACCAAATCTTCCGAAATACTCAGGCTCGTAGGGATCCACACTATCCACAAGATGCGATGAGCCGATGATGAAATCAAAATCCTCCGAAGCGGTGTAATCGTAAAGGCGCGGGGCAAGATAATCCATAAGTCCCAGCTCAACACCGTACAAAAGCTCTATCCTGTCGGAATACTGTTCCTTAAGCCAATACAGTTCAGCCTTATAGGCAGAAGTGTCCAGCATAAATTCCCCCGTGGGGTAATCCATATCCATGTGCTCTGTCACACACAATATATCCAATCCCGCACCTATTGCGGCTTTTACCGAGTTCTCAAGCTTCTCCTCGCTGTCGCTGGAAAAGGAAGAATGGACATGAAGATCAGCCCTTATCATCCTCTGCACCTCTTTGCTTATAAAGTCTGAAATATTCTCTCATATACAATATGAAAGCAGCGGCATTTATCACGAATATAATACCTATCATCACCAGCGCTGCAGTAATGCTGATCCTTGGCACGCCGATAAGTACTATAGCCAGAATATAAAATATGATCGTAGTTGCCTTGCCGAACCACTTTGCACCGCCAAGATCCTGCCCTTTCTTCAAGAACATCAATCCCACAACTAGCATTGTGATCTCCTTGCCGACGATAAGGAACAGCAGTGCCGCTATCATCCACCATATCGAACGGTAGCGTATACATAAACATACTACCACCGCAGCCTGGGTAAGCTTGTCGGCAAGCGGATCCAGAGCTTTACCCAGATCGGTTATCATGTTGAATCTGCGGGCGATAAAGCCATCAGCCGCATCTGTCAGTCCCGAAAGGATAACAATAGCCGCCGCCAGCATATACCCGTTAGTCTTGTGCTCAATAATACCTGTATCTCTTACAAGACCATCCTCCCACAGTATCGCCCATATAAAAACGGGGATAAGTGCGATCCTTACAAGAGATAGTATGTTGGGCAGCTTAGTAATGTCGCGAAGCTCGAACTTCAATCCATCACCTTCTCCGTCAGAATGTCAGAGCCTTTAGCGAATAACCTCGAACATATTACTCATCTTTTGTTTCGTCTTTCCTCTGATCCGGTGCCTTCCATGTTCCGCTTCCGTGACGCTTTGTTATATCCTGCACCCTGCGCATAAGTGCTTCAACATCATTACCGCTGATCTCCGCATCCGCCATAGTAGTACCTGCCTCGCGGTTTCCTCTTATGCGTGTTATCAGTTCCTCTGCTTCGGTACGGATCGCCTCGTCATGCTTCTGCTCAGCCGCAGTCTTGCGCTTTTTAACTGCAACTACCTCATCCACATCGACGCTTTCGTTATTATCCATACGACGGTTAATGGTATTCATCGCTGCGCCTGTTCCAAGCAGTATCCAGAACACCGGAGCAACCGCCACTACGGAGTCGTTGAAAACGCCTGCCGCCAGATATCCTATTATCGCCAGCATGACCGATATTCCATATATCTGCTCTGTTCTGTAACTTTTTTTCAAAGCGTAAAGCCTGAAGCAATCCACCAGATAGAACACACAGATAGTAAGGAATGCGACAAGCGCAATAAGTCCATTGTTCACAAATATCTGAAGATACAGATTATGCGGCTTATCCACAGTCATGTAGAAGCCTTCTTTATACGCATAATACTTAGCGAGATAGTCATTCTGCGGGAACACATAAGCATACGTATCGGGACCGTAACCTGCGAACAGGCAGTTCCTGAGGAGCGGAATGGTTCTCGACCATATATAGCCTCTGGAAGATCCCAGAAGTTCCTTTCCTTCAAATCCGATAGCCTCAGCATTTTCAGGTGTGATCCTGTCGCCGATCACCATATCCACCATGTGTATCTGCTTTTTGTTGAACAGGACAAAGGCCAGCGACTTGTCAGTATCGGAATTGAACCGCACGAAGAACGCATCGTTATATTTGGTGCTTTCGCCTGTAGATACAAACTCAAGTCTTATTCCCTTGAAATCCTCGTCATCGATCGCCTGATAATCGTTGGCAGCCTTTATCAGCTTAAGCTCCGCGCCACTCTTATCGGTTATATTATATTTGTTGTTTTCGGCATCGAAAGCAATATTCAAAACATCTGTCTGCGTTGTGAACGATACGCTTCCGTCGTTGTTGTGCTTGATATCTCTTACAGGGAGTTTTGAAAACAGATCGGCCTCATCAGAGGGTGCAACAAAATCCACCACATCCTGGAACAACGAAGGTACTCTTTCCAGCAGAGCGTTGTTCAAAGCCGCATTTGCACCTATTACCGCTACAAGAGCCACAGCGATCACAGATACCGTGATCTTCCAGCGGCGGATAAGCACTCTTGCAAACACGATGACGCCAACCAGAAACGCTACTGCCACAGCAACGATACCGCTTCGTGCTGTACTTGCCAGCAGCATAAACAGTGCTATGCCTGCAAAGCCTGCATACACGAGCTTGTGCCATACCTTTTCTCCATAGATGGCAAGTACCGAGAACAAGGGGATTACCATACCCGTAAAGCTTCCGACGTAATTGTAATGATACAGTGCGCCGTACATACTTCCATAAGAAACACTATGGGTATCAAGCTCGAGCATATCGCGATAATCGCTGTCTACCGTAAATGCAGCGAACCAGTCAAAGCTGAACAGGTTGTGTCCTGTGTACTGAAACATACCGATAATAAAGTTCACGCCTGTACAGATCATCAGTGCGATCACTATATATCGGAAATTCTGTGTTTTGCGGAAAGCATACATCGTGAATAAGAACATCACGAAATAACACGCCATCGTAAAGAAGCCCTCGGCACGGTCATGTACTCCGTAAAAGGCTATATGCTGATAATCCGAGCAAAGTGCAGATATCAGTGCCATCAGCACATACACTACGGATGCGCCTGTGTATACCAGTGTGCGCTTCTCAGCGCGCCTGAAAAGGAATCCGCAGCATACCACTGCCATTCCAAGCATTATCATAGCAAGCAGTACCACTGCAAACGCCTTGCCCTGTGCATTTACATCCGCAAGATAGTACAATCCGTTATCTCCGGGAGTCGCTCTGAAATAACGATATGCCTCTAACATATCAGTAACAACAACAGTGACCCTCATTATAGTGGGTATTATCGCCAGTGCCACCACAGCCGGGAAAAATATCGCCAGCGATGTAAGATCTGTCTTTTGTGCTTCGTTCTTCATTAAAAATTTCTCCGATTTGATTTTTTTGCTGCTTTGTTTTAGTTTTTCCTTGTTCATGATGCTGAACAACGTCCTGAACAATATTGCTATATCCAAAAAGAAGTTCCAGTTCTCGATATATTCTATATCATACTCGATACGTCGTTCTATCGATGTATCTCCGCGATATCCGTTGACCTGAGCAAGGCCCGTAATACCAGGCTTAACCTGATGCTTAAGCATATACATAGGTATACTTGTCTTGAAGTTATCGACATGGAACGGTATCTCCGGACGCGGTCCCACAAGGCTCATGTCACCTTTAAGCACATTGAAGAGCTGCGGAAGCTCATCGATAGAAAACTTTCTTATAAACGAGCCGAACCTCGTCTTTCTGGGATCGTTATCAGTGCTCCATGCGGTATCTGACTCATCATTGTCTTTCATGGATTTCAGCTTGTACATGGTGAATATCTTTTTATTCAGCCCGACGCGCTGCTGTCTGAATATCACATTTCCGCCCATAGTCAGTTTTATCACTATCGCCGAGACCAGCATCACGGGCGATGCAACGATAAGCATTATCAGTGAGCAAACTATATCCAACGTGCGCTTAAGCACCGCATTACCTATATTATCCAACGGAATACGCCTGATATTCATCATTGGTATTCCGCCTACAAGATCGATCGCAGGAGTCGCCGACATATATTTATATATCACAGGAATAACAGATATCTTTGTTCCTGTACGCTCGCAAGCCTCTACCGCATCTCCCAGATGCTCCATATCTGCGGACTCCAGCGCGCACACAGCCTCACTATAGCTGTACCTGTCGAGGATATTGAAAATGTCATCATATCCGCCAAGCCACTTGGCGTCCAGCGTATCGCTGTCAGATATATAACCCGCACACTCAAAACCCATCTGTGTTTCACGCCTTATGGTCTCAAGATAATCTCTGGCTATATCTCCGCCGCCTATGATAACGATATGCTTCTTGTTGTAACCGCTCTGACGGAACCGCTTCAGAGATCTGCGCAGTATATATCGCTTGAGTGCGATAAGCAACAGATCCAGCACCAAAAAGATCACCAGTGCCAATCGAGAAAAGTTGATGATCTTCACTATGTAGAGCATTGTAACGATGAGCAGTCCGTCGATAAAAAACGCCTGTACAAGCTTCGAAAATTCCCTGCCGAAATTGCTCGCCCTGTAAGAATCGTACAATCCCAGACAGCCATAGGTAATAAGCTGTACAGGGATAAACACAAATGCAAGCTTCACATAATCATCCAGTGGATAGTTATGCTCCATATCAAGCAATATAAAAACAAGGAAATACGACGCCATGACTGCGAGAATAGAAATTGCCGCATCGCTGAATACATTCAGTCTGTTGAACAACTTCTGATTTTCTTTTATCATTTATTTTCCTTTCGCCATTACTGCATATATCAACATATAATTATTTCATTTTACTTATCTTATAATTATATCATATTTTTTTATGGTCTGCAACGCATATATAGACAAAAAACGACCGCATTTGCAGTCGTTTTCTGAACAATATGACAAGATGTGGTATTTCTGCCCATACCCAATAAATTGCTCGCACACAAAAAGGGCAGGATGACCCTGCCCTTTGACTTGTATTGATATTACTTATCTGCGATAGCGTCAACGGTTGTACTGTTTGCCTTTATGAACAGCTCCTCAACCTTCACGGAATCAACCTTTGTAAGAAGCGAAACAACGATTACTGCAGCGAGTGCAAGGAAGAACGCGGGAAGCAGCGAATAAATACCGGTGCCCGAAAGAACAGGAACGCTCTCCCAGATGATAACGGATGCACCGCCTACTGCAGCACCTGCAACAGCGCCCCAGATGGTCATGCGCTTCCAGAACAGGGACAGCAGCATAGCGGGACCGAACGCAGCACCAAGACCTGCCCATGCGTAGGACACAAGACCCATAACAGAGCTGTTGGGATCAAGAGCGATAAAGTAAGCAATAACCGAGATCGCAATTACCGCACCACGGCTTACCCACATAAGTGTTTTCTGGCTTGCATTCTTCTTGAACAGTGCAAACATATCATTGGTAACAGCAGAAGCAGTTACAAGAAGCTGAGAATCAGCTGTACTCATGATAGCTGCAAGGATAGCAGAAAGCACAACACCGGCAATAAGTGCAGGCAGCAGCGAAGAGGACAGGAACATGAAGATCTTCTCCGCATCGCCAAGAGCAAGGAACTTCTCCATCAGCTCAGGATTGGATGTAAGGAACATATTACCGAAAATACCAACAAGCACAGCAGCGGCCAGTGTCACAAACACCCAGACAGTAGCAATAATACGGGACTTCTTTATCATGTCACTGGACTTGATAGCCATAAATCTTACAAGGATATGAGGCATACCGAAATAACCAAGGCCCCATGCAAGACCGGAAAGGATGGTGGTCCACGCGATATCACCGTTTGCACTGTTGATGAAGCTGAGGTAATAATCGGTAATGGGCTTTGCAGCATCCATAGTACCGAGAGCTGCATTTCCCATATCGGGAATGTTGCATACAGCAACAACAGGCAGGACAACAAGTGCAGCGAACATCAGGATGCCCTGGATAAGGTCTGTCCAGCACACAGCGAAGAATCCGCCGAGGAATGTGTAGGAAATGATTATCAGCGCACCGATAGTAAGACACAATGTGTAGTTGTCAGTGTTGAAGATAAAAGCAAACAGCTTTGCACCGGCACTGAAAGCAGAGGCTGTGTAAATAAGGAAGAACACAAAAATGATAGCCGCACAAACCAGTCTTACAACAGGGCTTTCAGTGAAAAAGCGCTTCTGAAGATATTCAGGAATAGTGATAGCATCACCTGCGGCATAAGACATCTTACGCAGTCTTGCAGCAAGTATCCTCCAGTTGAGATATGTACCGATAAAAAGGCCGATAGCGATCCAGCTTTCAGTAAGACCGCTTACCAGAACGGCACCGGGCAGACCCATCAGCAGCCAGCCGCTCATATCGGAAGCCTGAGCAGAGATAGCAGTGGTCCAGGGGCCGAGCTGTCTGCCGCCGATAAAATAATCCGACATACTCTTGGACTTCTTGAAAGAATAGATACCGATACCGAGGATCATAAGTGCATACAGCACAAATGCCACGATAGTCAAAACATTGAGTTCCATAGATTTCTCCTTTTCAAATAAAATACTTTTATATTGTATCATACAACTGGCAGCAATTGCAAGTGTTTGGAGAAATTTTGTGAATAATATTGAAAATAGTCGGCATCTGTGATACAATATTAACGATTGCGACGCAAGATATCGCAAACAGAAAGAGAACAGGTAGATCAGATCATGTCAGAACAAACAGAACAACTAACCTATAAAAAAGGATTGCGGGACGGACTCCCGATTGCCCTCGGATACCTCTCGGTGTCCTTTACATTCGGAATAACCGCAGTAGGCATGGGCATACCTCCCCTTGCCGCAATACTTATTTCAATGACTAACCTTACCTCGGCAGGTCAGGTGCAGGGGATAAACATCATCGCTGCGGGCGGCGGATATATCGAAATGGCACTGGCACAGCTCGTTATCAATATGCGTTATGCACTGATGGGAATTTCACTTTCTCAGAAGCTGGACAAGAAATACAGCCTGCTTCACCGTATCATCAGCTCGTTCGGTATCACAGACGAGATCTTCGCGGTAGCTTCGGGTCAGAAAACTGATATCCCGCCACGATATATGTACGGACTCATTACTCTTCCCTACATATTCTGGGCGACTGGTACTGCAGCAGGAGCACTGCTCGGTGCGATACTCCCCGAAAGCATACAGGCGGCACTCGGCATAGCAATATACGGTATGTTCATCGCTATCGTTATCCCTCCCGCCAAAAAGAGCCGCGGAATACTGTGGGTAGCTCTTATCGCCGCACTTCTCAGCAGCATCGTGGCGTTCATCTCGCAGTACATCACCATAACCTCGGGAATATCCGTGATCATATGCGCCGTTATCGCAGCGGTACTCGGAGCAGCGTTCTTCCCGCAGAAAACAGGGGAGGTGACCGCAGATGAATGACAGCACGCTCTATCTCGTAATAAGCATTCTCGTTATGGCTATGGTCACTTATTTAATAAGGATGCTGCCGCTTGCGGTGTTCCGTAAAAAGATCAAGTCACAGTTTGCACTCAATTTTCTTTACTATGTACCCTATGCCGTACTCAGTGCCATGACTATACCCGCAGTGTTCACAAGCTGTGGTGACAGCACTGCGGCAATAATCAGTTCGATGGCAGGCTTTGTTACCGCCGTGATACTCTCTTTCGCGGAGAAGGGGCTGCTGACGGTGGCTCTTAGTGCCTGCGGAGCGGCATTCGCAGCGGATCTCATAACAGGCTGGATAGGTATAATTTAAGGAGGACAAGACCATGAAACTTATGTTTGCTTCAGATATACACGGCTCGGCACTGTACTGCGAAAAGATGCTGGAAGCCTATCGCCGCGAGGGTGCCGAAAAGCTGTGCTTATTGGGCGATATCCTCTACCACGGCCCCAGAAACGATCTCCCCGACGGACACGCTCCCAAAAAGGTGATCGCTATGCTGAACGAGGTAAAGGAAGAGCTCCTCTGTGTACGCGGCAACTGTGACACCGAGGTGGATCAGATGGTGCTTGAGTTCCCCGTGCTTGCAGACTATGCAGTTCTGTTTGTTGACGGAAGAAGCTTCTTCCTTTCCCACGGACATCATCACAATCCCGATGCACTTCCTCCTCTGAAAAAAGGCGACGTGCTGATAAACGGGCACTCCCACGTGCTGAAAGCCTTTGAAAAGGACGGCATACACTGCCTTAACGACGGCTCGGTCTCGCTTCCTAAGGAGAACAACCCCCGCAGCTATATGACCTATGAAGACGGAGTATTCGTAATAAAGGAACTTGAAAGCGGATATACGATACTTGAATATAAGCTGAACTGAATGACCAAAAACACCCGCAAAACTTAAGTCAGATTGTCATATAAAAGTATTACAAAGTCACTTTTGACACAATATCAAAAGTGACTTTGTGTTGCTTATAGCATTGATTTTATGTAGACGTTTTGTTATAATTAACTCAACAATAAATAAGAATTTTCACTTGCATTTACATAATAGTTTGAATGTTTGGAAGTATGACGAATTCCAAAGACAGGGTATGCGACAGATACCTTTGTCTCTTGGAATTTTTTTAGTGTTTACCAGAATAGAAATTTAGTGTTACTTTTTGGGGATATTCGGTACTAATAGATGAAGGCGAAAGGAGGTGCAGCATGAGCGAATTTGAAGATTTATATAATTTATATTATAAAGATGTTTTTTATTATGTATTGAAGCTAACGGATTATCAGGAGCATATAGCAGAGGAAGTGACGCAAGAAAGCTTTTACCAGGCATTTACTTCTCTTGCTCGTTTTCGTGGAGAATGTTCTGTAAAATCCTGGTTATGTCAGATTGCCAAGAATACATATTACAAATATCTTAGAACTCATGCAAAGGAAACCTATCTGGACGAGGACTTTCAGCGACAACAGGAGGGAGAAGACATTAGTACCCAACTGGAAAAAAGGCAAATGATATCTCACATAAGAAAAGTAATTGCAGACTTGGACGAACGAAGTCGAAAAGTTGTGGAGTATCGTTTGTTTGATGAAAAGCCTTATAAGAAGATAGGGGAACTAATAGGAATTAGAGAAGCAACGGCAAAAGTGTTGTTCTCACGGGCAAAAGTAAAGATTAGACAACGGTTAAAGGAGGAATATGGTTATGAAATATAGATGTGATATGGTAAAGGATTTGATGCCTCTTTGTCTGGATCATGAGGCTTCAGAGTCAAGTGAGCAGACTGTAATTGAGCATTTGGCAGAATGTAGGGAATGTTCAAAATATTATGAGGCTCTTGGAAAAGAAATGGAGCCCATAAAAGAACAAGATGATAAAGAGAACAAGTATGTACGTCTGGCATCTAAATTGCGAAAGAAAAGAAAAATAACAGCGGCTTTTATCGCCTTATTTGTTGGGATATTTTGTTTTAGCTGCTTATGTTATGCCAATGGTTATCGCCTAAGTTCCAGAGCAGCGGCAGATTTAAGCGGCAGATTAAAGGATGTATCACAAATAGTAGCTTGTTATGAGTGGAAGGATGATTTACATTTTTATATTTATGATAGTGATAGTTGCTATGATGTAGTTCATGTGGAAAGAACATTACTGGGGTGGAAGCAATTTGATACATATTTAAATTGGCCTAAATGGAGTATATATGAAGAAAATATCGGCATTGAGATGGCTGGTTCGACTCTTCACTTTCGGTATGATGAAGGAGTGCAGTTACTTCCAGTTAGGGTATACGATGAAAATGTGAAA
Organism: Oscillospiraceae bacterium; assembly: GCA_045540255.1. GTDB lineage: Bacteria > Bacillota > Clostridia > Oscillospirales > Ruminococcaceae > CAG-115. The sequence continues at coordinate 94,532 of JAZQGZ010000044.1, forward strand.
AGTATAGAAGTAACTTGCTTTGGGCAAACACAGACAAAGGAAGTTTCTTCGAGTGAAGTGGTTCTGTTTACATTTGACGCTCCACTTGGACAGTCAAACGAAGAAGTTGAAGCAACTGCTTATGATGAAAGCGGAAATGCTGTTTATCGCTTGGAAATCCAGAACGGAATGTGGATTTGGGTATCTATTTTACAGTAATAATGGAGAGATAAATTTCAGTTTGTCAGAGTCTGACAAATTCCAATTTATCTGTGAGATATTAAAATAACCCGTGAAGAAATTCTCCACGGGTTATACTTCTTTATACCACCTGCATTAATGCTTCGCAGGTGTTTCTTGCTTCAAAAAGGATAAACCTTATGCCATAGCAGCCTTGAGAGCCTCTGCCTTGTCTGTCTTTTCCCAGGCAACGCCGAGATCCTCACGGCCCATGTGACCGTAAGCAGCAAGCTGCTTGTACTGGGGCTTGCGGAGTTCCAGAGTGCTGATGATAGCAGCGGGACGGAAATCAAACACCTTGCTTACAGCCTCTGCGATCTGCTCGTCGGAATACTTACCTGTGCCGAACGTGTCAACGAGGATAGAAACGGGCTTAGCAACGCCGATAGCATAAGCGACCTCAACCTCTGCACGCTCTGCAAGGCCTGCCGCAACGATGTTCTTTGCTGCATATCTTGCCATGTAAGCAGCGGAACGGTCAACCTTTGTGGGATCCTTGCCGCTGAATGCGCCGCCACCGTGACGTGCATAACCGCCGTATGTATCAACGATGATCTTGCGTCCTGTAAGTCCGCTGTCGCCCTGAGGTCCGCCTACAACGAAACGGCCTGTGGGGTTTACGAAATACTTTGTGTTCTCGTCGAGAAGCTCAGCAGGGATAGTGGTCTTAACCACCTTTTCGATAACATCTGCACGGATCTGCTCCAATGTAGCGGAAGCCTTGTGCTGAGAAGAAACAACAACAGTGTCAACTCTTGCAGGCTTGCCGTCGATGTACTCAACAGTTACCTGAGTCTTGCCGTCGGGGAGGAGATAGGGCAGCTCGCCGCTCTTACGTACTGCTGTCAGCTTGAGAGCCAGCTTCTGCGCAAGGGAGATAGGCATAGGCATAAGCTCGGGGGTTTCTGTGCAGGCATATCCGAACATCATACCCTGATCGCCTGCACCCGTGTCACAGAGGTTCTCCTCTCTGCCCTCAAGTGCGTTGTTTACGCCCATAGCGATATCGGGGGACTGCTTGTCGATCGTTGTGAATACTGCGCAGGTGTTGCAGTCAAAACCGTACTCGGAGCTGTCGTAGCCGATCTCCTTAACGGTCTCACGAACGATAGCAGGAATATCGATCTGTGCTGTTGTGGTGATCTCGCCCATTACCAGGACCATACCTGTTGTTGTGCAGGTCTCGCAGGCAACTCTGCCCATGGGATCCTGTGCGAGGATAGCGTCAAGCACTGCGTCGGAAACGTTGTCGCAGATCTTGTCGGGATGACCCTCTGTTACGCTTTCGGATGTAAATAAAAATTTCTGTGCCATAATTAAGATTCCTTTCTGATATAAAGTAGAAAAAGTTCCGAGAGGGAGGCAGCGAAAAACTTGCGTGGCTGACTCCCTGATAAACAAAAAACGCACTCGCTAAGGAGTGCGTAAGTCTCATACTCACTCCTTATCTTTCGGCTTGCGCCGCAGGATGTAGCACCTTTTTCCTTGGAATAGGTTGCCGGGCTTCATAGGGACCAGTCCCCCGTCGTAAGACCAGAAGCCACTCTTGATAAGGTTTTTTGTCGCTTTTAGTATAACATATAACAGACGTGCTGTCAATAGGCGGAACAAAATTTCCATAAATTATCCCCCGTTATACACGGGGGATCGTTTTTATACTTTTATTTTAACAACGCTTGAAAAGGGACTGTATATCCTCTTTCCATTCTTGACAGTGTAAGAACGCACCTTGAAATAGTACGTCTTGCCCTCGGTAAGCTCATCCTCTGTAAAAGTCAGCACCTTACTACCTACTCGGTCCACTCTCTTATATGTACCGCTCTTGGATGTCGCCATGTATATCTCATAGCCCTTTGCACCTGTGGATTTCTTCCATGTGACGGTAGCCTCACCGCTTGCCTTTGACGAAGCCTTTACCGCTGACGGAATAGGAGAGGTTGGCTTTGAGGATACTATCTTGCTGAACTCGGATTCCTCACCGTCAATTACAGCTGTGACCTTGTAATAATAGGTCTTACCCTTTGTAAGGCTCTTATTTGTATAAGTGTTTTTGGTTGTAGAAGCTATCTTCTTATAAGTGCCGCTCTTGCTTGTGGCACGATAGATGTTATAGCTGTCAGCGCCGTTGTCTTTCCATGACAGTTTTATTGATGTAGTGGAAGCAGGCACCGCTTTAACAGTGGTCGGCGGTATCATCTCAGGCCTTGCAAGCACTATCTTACTGAAATCGGACTCTACGCCGTCAGCCACTGCGGTGACCTTATAATAATATGTCTTTCCTAATGTAAGGTTCTTGTTTGTATAAGCGTTTGTCTTTGTTGACGCTATCTTTTTATAAGTGCCGTTTCTGCTTGTTGAACGATAGATGTTGTAGCTGTCTGCGCCGTTGTCAGACCACCCCAACTTTATCCATGAAGACGAAGTTGCGGTAAGGATAGGTTTCACAGCTTCAGGTTTTGTAGTCGAAGCCGAGGATGACGATATAGTGATCTCCCAAGTAAATTTTTCAAACGTCTTATTCTTGAAATCAGAATGATCGTCACAAGTATAAAACCACTCAACATCTTCCAGCGAACATGTCATTTTATCGCCGCCGTAGTTATTAGGATATAACTTACACATTTCTGTATAATGCTCTAACACCTCGTTTATGGCTTGTCCTGACTTTGTACAACCATCCTCGGGATATGCAGGATACATTTTATGTGTATCATCCAAATCCATATAGAGGGATGGCAATACATTCATTGTATATTCTTTTCCTGTTTGAGTTACCTTTACGGTAATGGTATCATCAACACTCAGGTTTGCATAAATTATATCCCAACGTGTGCCAACTCCGTCATCATTATAAATCCACACATCTTCTACAAGACCTTCTTCGTGTCCTGCTTCAACAGGTTGTATCACAGGTATGTCTTGAACATAATAGTTAGCACCAGTATATACTTGTTCTTTTGATACAGCTTCCGCAGAAACAGGGATAACACTGAACGTTGCAGTGATTGCAGTTATACCTGCCAAAAGCACCGATAAAAACTTCTTTAGTTTCATAAGCCCTCCTCGAAATATCGATTATAGTCATGATTTACGCCAAAATCATACTATAAGTATACATCATTTGTAATCGAGTGTCAATAGTCTGTTTTAAAAACAAAAAAATATTTATAGTATATATTTATAACACAATGCTGAAAGGATATATCATGCAGGATTTTGTAAAGCTGTTCGGCGAACGAGTAAAATACTACCGCAAAAAGAGCGGATTAAGTCAGGAAAAGCTGTCCGAATTATGCGATCTTCACCCGACATATATCGGACAGATAGAACGAGGGGAAAAGAAAGCTTCACTTGATACTATAATGCGTATATGCAAAGGCTTGGAACTATCTCCCGAAAATCTGTTTGAAAAGCTTAGCTATCAGCAGGAAAACACCCCTGCCCAAAAAGCCTACGACCTCTTCATGCAGACGCCGCCCGAAAAACAGCAGGCCCTGCTTCAGCTTCTTAAAAAGGCTATCGAACTTATATAAAAAAGCGACCGAGGATATTCTCCTCGGTCAAATTCATTCAAGCACTATTTTATGAAAGGTAATCGTTTATTATCCTTACCATCATATCGTTCAGCTTCTCCACCTCGTAGTCGCCGATTGTAGGCTCGATGTGGTCGCCGCCGATGCCGCTGTGGTTAGTAAGGAATGTATATGTGCCGCCCGTCCTGAACGCCATAGTTCTCAGCAGATACTCTGTGGACTTGTCAATTCCGCTGGATGCCACGGGAATGATGCGTATTCCCTGTGCCGCAGCGATCTCAACGCAGTTGTTAACCTCGTCGATTATCTGTACATCGGAATGAGGGGGAGCATCCAGTACAAAGAACATCAGCTTTGTAGCGTCCTCACGCCACTCGTGGTTTCTCACTACGCTGTTGAGCGCAGTATGCACCGCCTCGGGAGTGTCTCCGCCGCCGTCTGCCGACTGTTCCCTGAGGTCCGAAATAGCCTTGTTGATGTCATCAGTGAATGCGAACTCACGGATGATATAATCGTCATACTCGTCACGGTAGAAGTTCACGCTGACTCTTACGGGAATGTTACCGTTGTCGGACTTCACACGGGATATAACATCCTCAAGCTCCGCCTGGATATATGCAAGCTCGTCCCACATAGAGCCAGTGGTGTCGATCATCAGCATAAGCTCCAGCGCCTGTATATCACCGACTTCGTTCTCTCCGAGGGACTCCGTGAAATCTATCGTATAAGTGCCGCTTTTGGCGGAATCAACATCCTCGATGGTCATGCGCACCTCGCCGTAGGTCACTTCAAGAGTATGCTCCATGTCATCATTGCACTCGTCAAGGAAAAGGTACGCCCTGCCCTGATTGTCGGTAACAGCAGATGTAACACCGATGTTGCCGCAGTTGCGCTGGCTGACCTGTGCGCCCTCAAGCGGCTCGCCATAGGCGGTCACAATGACCTCGTGGCGGACTGCATGGTCTGCCTCCCACTCCCCGAGATAGCTGTTCCAGTCCTCGTGGCTCTGATAAAGGGACACCCAGTCGTTCCAGTGGTCGTTATCACGCCACTCGCCGCCTGTCAGAAGTCCTGCCTGCGGCTGGATATAGGGCTCCTCAATATCAATATCGCCGCCATCATCGATGACAAAATCGCCCGCGTCACCTGCGAATTCACCCACTGCCGAATCTGCCGCTATGTCGTAATCATCCATAACACCGCCATCGAAAATGCCCTCTTCACGCTCGTCCGCAAATCCGATCTCGGGAACCGCTTCGGGAGCACCTGAGGCTCCGCCTGTAAGCGAATCGTCCGCCGAAGCCGCAGATGAAGCTCCGTCGCTCTTGTCAGCAGCGGATATGCCATTTGTTGCGGCATCATCGATTTCAGCGGAGCTGCTGCTCGGTGCATTTGCCGAGCAGCCTGCCGCTGTCAATATCATCATAGAAGCCAGTAATACAGAAATATAGCGTTTCATAATAAAACTCCTTTCGGTCTGAAATGAATATAGAAATGTAAAGTAGTCTGCGCTTCATTCTGCTAATAAAACAAAGTATGATGTAAAAAGGTTGCAGATAATTCAAGAAAAATTTCACAGACCGAAAAAAGCATAAAAAAAAGCCGCAGACAAGGGGGTGTCTGCGGTAACTCAAACAATGCGCCGTCCGCTTGGGGAAAAGCGGGTTTTACACGGCAAAATAATTGGGGAAAATATATTAAGAAGTATGTTAGCTAAAAAGCTACTATACTGTCTTGCACATTTATTACTCTTTAATTATATCATTCGGATGGCTTTTTTGCAATTTACAAAACTGCCAAAATTATAATGTTGAATTTGGCTATTTTGCGCATTTTCGTTTGTTCTAAGCCAGCCCGAGAACACCTGCATAGAACGCCGAAAACAGCAGTATCAACGGCATTGTAGCCATGCTTGCTATGGTAGACACTGCGAACTGCCCCGAGGCATAAGCCTCATCCCTGCCATGCCTGTACGAGAACATGATAGTAGCCGATGCGGTGGGAGCAGAAGCCGCTATTAATATAGTATCGATAACCATCATGGACACGCCAAGCCTGCCAAGCGGCACAAAGATCGCAGCCAGCACAAGCGGCACCGCTAGCAGCTTGAACACCTGAACAAAGTAGACTCTCGGACTCCTGAAACCCTTAAGGAGTCCTGCCTTTGCAATAGTCGCACCTGATACTATCATTGCAAGCGGAGTGTTAAGGCTTCCGATATAGTCAAGCGGAGTCTGTAATATATCGGGCAGTCGCAGTCCTGTAAAGAAGAACACCATTCCCGCAGCGATGGCTATGATCGCAGGAGATACCAGCACCTTGCCGATGTTCTTAAGCATAGCTCCGAAGCTTTCGTTCTTCTTACCGCTCATGAGAAGCGTGCCGTGCGTCCACATGAACAGATTAAACATCGTGATAAAGCCTGTAAGGTAGAACACGCCCTCCGCCCCAAAAGTAGCGTTGATAAGCGGTATACCCATAAAGCCGCAGTTTGCATATATCATGGCAAAGCGCTCTATCTCACAGTTGTCCCTGCATTTCTTTACAACGATATTGGACACAAGAATAAAAGCAATATGCGCCGCTGCACCAAGAAGCACGGCAATACCAAGCCCCGCAAGCAGCTCCGTATTGAAATCCATCATATAAGAATTGAAGATAACAACAGGATTAACGATAGTCAGAGTGATCGCTGAAAGCTGCTTTGTGCTCTCCTCCGACAGCATTTTCGCCTTGAAAAGAAAATATCCGAAAAACAGCAGTATGAACATCACAACTGCCTGATATGCAATAATAAGCGCCGAGTCCATGAGTTCAGTCCTTTCCGAGTTCTTTATCCACATTGAATTATACAACTTTTTCATCGTTTTTTCAACAGGAAATCATATTTAATATTACACCCTTAAATAAAAATAATCCTTATTTAAGTGTTTTAGCACGGATAAGGCAAAAAATTACCTCTACCCCCTTGATTTTTTCTGAAAATGTGATATAATAATTTTAGCACTCTCAGAAAGAGAGTGCTAAAAAGCTTAAAAACTACGGCACGACCGCAATATATCAACAAAACAAGGAGATGCTAAAAATGAGAACAAAACAATTCAAGGCGGAGTCCAAGCGCCTGCTTGAAATGATGATAAACTCCATCTACACCCATAAGGAGATATTCCTGCGTGAGCTTATCTCAAACGCCAGCGACGCTATGGACAAACTGTACTTCAAGTCCATGAGCGAGAACACAGGTATAACCCGTTCCGATATGGCTATCCGTATCGAGGCTGACAAGGATGCGCGTACTCTTACCATCACCGATAACGGAATCGGCATGACCAAGGAAGAGCTGGAAAACAACCTCGGCACTATCGCAAAGAGCGGCTCGCTCGCATTCAAGACTGAGAACGAAAAGACCGAGGATGTAAATATAATCGGTCAGTTCGGCGTAGGCTTCTACTCCGCATTCATGGTAGCAAAAAAGGTGACTGTTATCTCTAAGGCATACGGCAGCGAAGAAGCTTTCATGTGGCAGAGCGAGGGCGTTGACGGTTACACCATCGAGGAAGCAAACAAGGCTTCCTACGGCACACAGATAATCCTTGAGATAAAGGATAACGCAGACGAGGAAAACTACGACGAGTTCCTTACACCTTTCAAGATAAAGTCCCTTATCCGCAAATACTCCGACTACATCCGCTACCCCATCCTTATGGATGCAGAACACGAAAAGCTTAAAGAGGGAACCGAAAACGAGTACGAAAAGGAGATCGTGACCGAGACCCTCAACAGCATGACCCCCATCTGGAAGAAATCCAAGAACGAGATCACTGACGAGGAATACAACGGCTTCTACAAGGACAAGTACTATGACTATGACGCTCCTCTTTCCCACATCCACACAAGGACAGAAGGAACCGCGACCTATACCGCATTGATGTATATCCCTGCAAAGGCTCCTTACGATTATTACTCCAAGAACTATGAAAAGGGCCTCACCCTCTACTCCAGCGGCGTAATGATAATGGAAAAGTGCGCCGACCTGCTTCCCGACTACTTTGGATTTGTAAGAGGCCTTGTAGACAGCGAGGATCTCTCCCTCAACATCTCCCGTGAGATGCTCCAGCACGACAGACAGCTCAAGCTCATCGCAAAGAGCCTTGAAAAGTCCATCAAAAACGAGCTGAAGAAGATGCAGAAGAACGATCGTGAAAAATACGAAAAGTTCTTCGACGCTTTCGGCATGCAGATAAAATACGGAATCTACGAGAGCTTCGGCGCAAACAAGGAGAACCTGCAGGAACTTCTGATGTTCAAGAGCAGCTTCGGCGGCTACACAACTCTTGAAGAATACGTTTCCCGCATGAAGGACGAGCAGAAGTATATCTACTTCGCAAGCGGCTCCTCCATCGCAAGGATAGAGGCACTCCCCCAGACTGAAATGGTAAAGGACAAGGGCTACGAGATACTGTACTTTACCGACCACGTTGATGAGTTCACCGTACAGATGATGCACGACTTCAACGGCAAGGAGTTCAGATCCGTTTCCGCGGATGACCTCGGTCTTGAAAACGACGCAGAAAAGGAAGAGATCAAAAAGGCTGAGGAGGACAACAAGGAGCTGTTCGATTTCATGACCGAAAAGCTCGGCGAAAAGGTCAAGGCTGTAAAGCTCTCCCAGCGTCTTAAGACCCACCCCGTCTGCATCACCAGCGAGGGTATGCTCTCCGTAGAGATGGAAAAGGTGCTTTCCGCTATGCCCGGCGAAAACGCAGGCATGGCCAAGGCGCAGAAGATACTTGAAATAAACGCTTCTCATCCCATCTTTACAAAGCTGAAGGCACTTTACGCAACCGACAAGGATGCCGTTGCAGAATACGCAGACATCCTGTACACCCAGGCACTGCTTATCGAGGGAATGCCCATCGAAAACCCCGTGGAGTTCACAAACAAGCTGTGCGAAATAATGGCCAAGTAAATAAAACGCTCCCCGCAGAAGCCAGACTTCACGGGGAGTTTTCTGTATTATCCCAACTGCACAAACAGAAAGCCCCCATCCACTATTGCGGACAGGGGTAATAATTTTTGTAAAAGTATAACTTCTTTACAAGTTATTAGATAGCTCTCTGTACAAGACCGGAACGCAGGCAGCGTGTGCAAGCATTTACTCTGCAAGGAGTACCGTTTACGATTGCCTTTACCTTCTTAACGTTGGGCTTGTATGTTCTGTTGCTGCGTCTGTGAGAGTGGGATACCTTGATACCGAAGGTAACGCTCTTGCCGCAGATTTCGCACTTTGCCATTTGAAGCACCTACCTCTCTAGTGTGATTTTTCAGTAACGTATATTATTTTATCAGAAATCGCCCAAAAATGCAAGAGTTAATTATAAAATACCATGATTTTTGTAGATTATCACAGCTTTACAAGCAATAACCCGAGGGCATTTCGTGATTTTTAACGAATTTGCGCCTGTAATAAAACACTTTAATATACTCGATGTATATTTATTATCAAAGTGTTACAAATCCTACCTTCTTGTGAACCTTCTGAAGAGTCTTTCTGGTTGCCTTGTACGCCTTCTCTGCACCCTGCTTCATGCAGTTCTCGAGGTATGTCTTATCGGAGGAGATGCGCTTGAACTCAGCCTGCATGGGAGCCAGCATATCTGCTGTTGCCTCGCCTACGGCAAGCTTGAAATCACCGTAGCCCTTGCCGCTGAACTCAGCCTCGATACCCTCAAAGCTCTTGCCTGTAACAGCAGAGTAGATAGACATAAGGTTTACGATACCATCCTTACCCTCACGTGCACATACCTCAGCCTCGCTGTCAGTAACGGCTCTCTTGAACTTTCTGATGATAGTATCCTTGTCATCAAGCACCCATACGGAAGCATTGGGATTCTCGTCGGATTTGGACATCTTCTTGGTGGGCTCCTGGAGCGACATTACCTTTGCGGTGGTCTTTGTGATATAAGGCTCGGGCATTGTGAAGGTATCGCCGTAAACGCCGTTGAAACGCTGTGCGATATTTCTGGCAAGCTCCAGATGCTGCTTCTGGTCTGCGCCTACGGGAACAAGGTCAGCCTGATACAGCAGGATGTCAGCAGCCATCAGCACAGGATAGGTAAACAGACCCGCATTGATATTGTCGGCATACTTTGCAGACTTATCCTTGAACTGGGTCATACGGGAAAGCTCACCGAACTGGGTGTAGCAGGAAAGTATCCAGCTAAGCTCAGCATGATGGCAGTTATGACCCTGTACAAACAGTGTGCTCTTTTCAGGATCGAGTCCTGCCGCAATAAGCAGCGCATAGCTCTCCTTTATCTGCGCACGGAGCTTTACAGGATCCTGTCTTACGGTAATGGAGTGAAGATCCGCAATACCGAAATAGCAGTTATAGTCATTCTGAAGTCTTACCCAGTTCTGCATCGCACCGAGATAATTGCCGAGATGCGGAGTGTTTGTAGGCTGAATAAGACTCAGCATATTCTTTTTCTGTTCGTCCATGATGTGTATTTCCTTTCGAATGTTAAAATTACTTCAGAAGCTCTCTTGCTGCCTTGCCGAGTATCTCAACACCCTTTACTATCTGCTCATCTGTGGGTGTGGAGAAGTTCATACGGAAAGAGTGGGATATTGCGCTTTCATCTGTAGAGAATGCATTACCCGGAACAAGAGCTACCTTGCGGTGAACTACCTCTGTACAGAACTCGTTCATATTGTACTTTTCGGGAAGAGTGCCCCAGATGAACAGTCCACCCTCGGGATTTGTAAGCTGGATGAAATCGGGAAGCTCTGCCTTTAATCCGTCCAGCATCAGCTTGCACTTTGCGCGGTAGATATCGCACAGCTTTGCGATATGTGCGTCGAAATCAACCGTGGTAAGGAAGCGGTATGTGAGCATCTGTGCCCAGATGTTTGTATGTACGGTACTTGTCTGAAGACCTACAGTTGCCTTGGAAAGCACCTCAGCATCGCCAAGCAGATATCCTACTCTAAGACCGGGAGCCAGCACCTTTGAGAAGCTGCCTGCATACAGAACGTGCTTGCTGTCATCCAGTGCCTTTATGTTCTGTACATCCTCGCCTGCAAAACGCAGAGAGCCGTAGGGATTATCCTCAAGGATATAAACACCATACTTCTCTGCAAGCTCCAGCATCTGCTGTCTGCGCTCTAAAGTTGTGGTCTTGCCTGTGGGGTTCTGGAAGTTTGGGATAGTGTAGATGAACTTTGTTGTGGGGTTAGCCTTAAGTGCCGCCTCAAGCTCATCCATTATCATACCGTCATCGTCCATAGGAACGCCTACCAGCTTTACGCCATAGGAGCGGAACGCATTGAGCGAGCCGATGAAAGCGGGGTCCTCACAGATGATAACATCCCCCTCGTTGCAGAGGATCTTTGCTGTGGTCTCGATAGCCTGCTGTGCGCCTGAAGTGATGATCACATTGTCGCCGTCCTTGAACATACCCTTTTTTGTGAGGTCGCTCTTCAGCCAGTCACGCAGCTTGGGATAGCCCTCTGTGATAGAGTACTGGAGCGCGTTGATAGGCTCCTCTGCAAAGATATCGGCAGAGAGCTTGGCAATAACATCTGTAGGGAATGCCTCAGGAGCAGGATTGCCCGCTGCGAAGCTTATTACTGTGGGGTCTGCGGTGAATTTCAGTATCTCTCTTATAGCTGACGGCTGAAGCGATGATACCTTATCGGAAAATTCTTTTAACATAACATATCTCCTGTCATAGGGCTACGCCCTGAATATATTGAATAGTAACTGTTTGCATAAAACTGCATTTTAATTATATCACAAGTTCCGTTGCTTGTAAAGCACAAAAGTAAACAGTACCGCTGAAATATCTCATGATTTTCACAATTGCGTAATATTTATTTCACAATTGTGCTGTAATATTATTATCACAGACAACGCCGCTGAGCGGCTTTAATATAGATCAACACTTTTTCGTACACGATATTGACAGGATATCCTGAACGAAAACAATCTTCGATGTGCCGTGTGTTTTCCTCCTATTTTCACACGGCAGTAATACCTCTTGAAAGAGCCGCTGTTTTTCACAGCGGCTCTTTTGCTTATAACACAAAAAGCGGAGGCACTGCAACCTCCGCTTGGATTATTTTGTTTTAATTATCGGAAACCTTAACCTTTTTTATTATATCCGCCCTCACGGATGATCTTGGCATAATCCTTATAGGACAGGTTAAGATCCACATAACCGTCGATTCCCGATACGATGCCCTTGCTGCTATACTGCCACATTCCGAACTTACCCTTATATGTAGGAACAGTATTCCACTGGGCAAGCCACACTTCCGTACCCTCAAGCTCATCCATATCAAGGTGGTTGGTGAGCCATGCCTTGTTTGCATAGATCATGCCGTAATAGCCCGCTTTTTCGATCTCGTCAAGGAATGCCTTGCAGATCCTGGTCAGCTTCTCCTTGCCAAGATCCGCCTGATACTGCTCCTCCACGTCAAGAACTACAGGATAGGTGATATTATAGGGCTTGATGGACTCTATAAAAAACTTCGCTTCCTTTACCGCTTCCTTGACAGTAGACGCATACAGGTAGTGATACACCCCCACATCGATACCATAGCCTATCGCACTCTCGATGTTATACTTAAAGGTCTTGTCCTGTGCCATAGGCCTTGTGCTGCTTATATCTCCTCTGGAAGCGCGTATCATAGCAAACTCAATTCCCGCATCCTTTACGGCAGCCCAGTTTATGGTGCCCTGTGCATAGGAAACATCTATTCCCTTGATGCCTGTATCGGTAGGCTTATCAGGCTCGGTATTTACGGTAGGCTCTTTTTCGGGCCTGTTGTTGGAGGGTCTGTCATAGCGGTAGTCGATAAGCCTGCTGCTCTTGGATACCGCAAAGCGCGCCGACTTTGACTTGTAATATCTCACCGTCTTTTCAAAGATGAACACGCCGCTGTTTACAGTCTCTCCATACAGATAATAGTATCCTGCAAAGCTTGCACGACCGCTTACGGTAACCGCAAAATAACCCTTGTTCAGCAGCTTGCCGCCCTCTGCGCTCTGGAAATCTCCTGTAACCTTCATCTCGGAGCTGGAGGTCAGTGTGGTCTGACCGTAGTTGAGATATATTCCGTCTTTATAGACATATACCTTTCCCGAATAAGACGCAAGCGAATCCTTGCGTACGATATACTCACCCCATATATTGAACACGGAGCTGAGCGTACCCTTTACCGTACCGTAATTTTCAAAAGCACTACCCTTTCCGAAAGTAACTGTACCGGAAATCGTAAAAGTGGATTTCGGCTCAACGATAATATTTCCCTTGACCTTAAAAGTCTTTCCCTTGTAAATTGTAAGAGACGATCCGGGAGTTATGACCAATGTGCTTTCAGCAGGAACGGTATATGTCTTTTTGGGCTTGACAGCACCCTCTATGTAGTAGTTTTTGCCCTCCTCCATAGCGGTCTTTCCGTCCCATTTCTCATATCCCGTAAGATCGATGGGTGTATAGTCTATGTCGGACAGGTCTACTCCGCCTGTTTCCACACTCTCCTCAGGATCTACGATCGAAGTCTCGGGCTTCGTTGAGTCGGTATCAGTAACACCTATTTCAGGCTTGTCGGGGGCGTCTATTATAGTGGTCTCGTTTCCTGCAGCAGAGGGCGCAGAGACCTCCGCAAAAGCAGTTGCAGAGCTTCCTGCCGCCAACATAGCCGCCAGCAGCAGAGATATTGCTTTTTTGAACATTATTTCACTCTCCGTCTATGATCTTCCTTACAGTAAACCTTTTCACTGTGTATATATTGTCGCATATTTTTCCTTGTTTGTCAAATGTTTTTGCGGATTTTTCCAAGGAAATTCAAGGGAAATGACTTCGGCCGCGGCAATCGGAACCGCACAAGTGGATTTTCCTCAAAATTTCACATTTAAATAGGTTTTATTATTGCAATTCAGTGCAGAATATGGTATACTGAATAATGTATATGTGTGTCCAAAAGACATCTCGATCATTCAGAGACACAAACACTAAGAAAGGAACAGTAATGTCAAGATTTACACATAAGCTGTGTCCCGTCTGCAGGATACCCTTCAAGGACGAGGATGATGTGGTGGTATGCCCGGAATGCGGCACCCCTCACCACAGGGCTTGTTATAAAGAAACAGGAAACTGCGGACTTGAGAAATTCCATGTAGAGGGCTTCGCATGGAACGGAAAACTGCCTGATGAGACCGCTGATCCGAAAGAGGAGGCCTCTCAAAGCCCTCCAGAGACTCTGTCTGTTGAGAACACAGACGCTCATCATGCCTTCTATCCCGACGGAAACGAAGATACCGAACCGATTTCCGAAAACGAAGAGCACAGCGATATCCCGGAGATCGAAATGCTGCGCGATATGCCCAATCCATATCTGGATATATACCGCAAGATGCGCGACCTCACAAGTGACGACACCCGCGGAGAGGACGGAGTATCAAGCAAGGAGCTTTGTCATTTCGCAGGGAAGTCCATTATGCACTACTCGCAGGCGTTCTCCGCATTCAGGGTGGGCGTAATGAAAGACGGCAGGATACAGCCTGTCAGAATCTTTCTTAACCTATGCTCAGGCTTCCTTTCGCCGATACACCAGTTCTACCGCAGGATGGATCTTATCGGGATCGCAGTGATCCTGCTTTCATGCGCTGCGGTACTACCCGATGTGCTGCTGTATTACGATTCGCAGTATGCTTCGATACAGTTCACGGAAAATCTTACCGCCACACTGGGCTCGTTGAGTGTCGTAGGAAGCTTTCTGAATCTTGCAGTGACGATTCTGCTATGCGTATTCGGCGACTATATCTACTACAAAACCTGTGTGCGCAGGATAAAAAAGATCCGCCGGAAATTCGACGACGGAAAAGCAGAGGGTTACTACGAAGCCCTGACGCAGAGCGGCTCACCCTCAAAGCTGAGAGCGATCATCGGAATACTCGCCTACACACTGGCAGTGCAGCTTACAACACGACTCCCCGGTATGCTGCTGTTATAAAATTATATGAACAAGGACGGAAAAACAACATGAAACTTATAATACAGATCCCCTGCTACAACGAAGCAGAAACACTGGATGTTACAATAAACGATCTCCCCCGCCACATTGACGGCATAGACGAGATCGAATATCTGATAATCAACGACGGAAGCACAGACAATACTGTAGAACGCGCAAAAGAGCTTGGCGTACATCATATCGTAAGCTTCGTGCACAACCGAGGTCTTGCAAAGGGTTTTATGGCAGGTATCGATGCCTGCCTGCGCCTTGGAGCGGACATCATCGTAAACACAGATGCAGACAACCAGTACAGCGGCCATGATATCGAAAAGCTGGTGCGCCCCCTGCTTGAGGGCAAGGCTACAATGGTAATAGGAAACCGCCGTACCGACTCCATCGAGCATTTCTCACCGCTTAAGAAGAAGCTCCAGAAGCTGGGAAGCAGTGTTGTAAGAAAGGCAAGCGGCACAGATGTTATCGACACCACCAGCGGATTCCGTTCCTATACAAGAGAGGCTGCAATGCACCTCAACGTGCTTTCCGACTACACCTACACACTGGAGACGATAATCACCGCAGGCGCCGACCGCAGCAAGATAATGTCTGTGGATATCAACACAAACCCCGAGCTGAGAAAGAGCCGCCTGTTCAAGTCCATGTGGGGCTATATAAAGCGCTCCAGCGGTACCATCATCCGCAATTATGTAATGAGAAAGCCACTTACCACATTCCTCAGCATCGCTTCGGTCTTTGTTATCGCGGCCCTCATACTCGGAATACGCTTTATCGTGTACATGTGCCTCGGTGAGGGTGATGGTCATATCCAGTCACTGGTGCTTATGGCCGTGCTTGCTATTGTAGGTATGCAGATAGGAATATTCGGGCTTGTTGCCGACGCCATCTCGGGTTGCCGAAAAGTAATGGACGAAACACTGTTCCATGTAAAACGTATCGAATACAACAACACCGACTGTAACAACTACAATGTCTGCAGCTACTCCAAAGAGGAAATCGAAAAATAATGAAAAAAAAGCTTGAAAAGTTTTATTCCACTTTCGGCGACAGAGGTGTCATGTTCATCCTGTTCGCTTTTTCAGTGGTGCTACACGCGATACTGTCCTTAAACATGGAGCTTCCTGCCGTAAATCCCGACGAGATCGGAGTTGCCAGTGTTGCAGCGTTCTATTCAGGCAAGGACTGGTCCTCGCTCATGGGAGCCATAGGCTACTATTACGGATATGTCCAGGCCCTGTTCTATATGCCGCTGTTCCTTGTATTCGGCTCGCCTTATGCGCTGTATAAAGCAATGCTGGTGATGAACGGCGTGCTTATCAGCTTTATCCCCATGATAGCCTATCACCTCGCATCAAAGCTGGGTATACCCAATGTATGGCAGAAAGTTGCGATCGCATTCTGCAGCGGCTTCTATGTAACTTACATCGCCCACTCCAAATTCATCTGGAACGAAGCCATCTCCAGCCTGCTTCCGTGGGTGCTTGTATGGTGCGTATTCATGGCATGGGACAGAAAAAACAAGTACTCCCGCTTTACATTTTCAGTGCTGTCCGGCTTTCTGTGTGCGGTATGCTATGCCGCCCACTCGCGACTCATCGCAGTGGTGATAGCGCTGACGCTGACACTGCTTATTGCCGCCATATTCTTCCGCGAAAAGATACTGAATCTCTCGGCGTTCTTTGTAACACTTTGCATATCATTCGTCACAGAGCATTTCTGCAAGCAGATGATACAGCGTATCGTCTGGGACGACAAAGCCCGTGGCAACACTATGGAGGGCGGCCTCGAAAGACTGGAGGGTCTGTTCACCGCTGATGGCTTCGACCATTTCATAGCAACACTGTTCGGACACCTGTATACGTTCTGCACCTCGACTCTTGGCATCGGAGTACTGGCAATAGTGTTCTTCTTCATCATGTGCGCAAGCCGCATAAATGAGTGGCGCAAAAACCGCAGGAACACAAACGAAGACGGGACCCGCGTATATGAGCCTACCAAACACCGTTACGGCATCCGTATTATGATATACGGCATATTCGCATTTCTGGCGGTCGGCGGCTCACTGTTCCTGTCAGTACTCTACAAGTTCAATTCAAACCAGTTCGGAGATATAAAGGATCTGATAATCTTCGGACGCTATACAGACAATGTAGCGCCGATGGCAGTTTTTCTGGCACTTGCATATATATTCCTGCATGGATACAATATCAAAAATATCATCGGAAGCGTTGCAGTGTACGGATATGTGTGCCTGGGCTTCAGCACTACCGCATATCCGCTGCTCAAAACAGGAAGCTATAGAGAATCCCCCGTACTGGGGCTGCTGCCCTGGCGCATAGGCGAGGATATCACAAAAAGCTTTACCGACATGAGCTGGCTCATCATGTCCTCTATGGTATTCTCTATGTTCGCTGCGCTTGTCATCGCAGTGATGTGCACAAGACGCTTCAAACGCCAGCTTACAACAGGAATTTTCTGTGGAGTTTTTGTATACACCACACTTTTTGCCGCAACCAATTACCTGCCGATGAGAGCAGAAGAAAATGCAATAAGGACGGCTCCCGCAAAAGAAGTTTCAGAATACCTGTACAATGACTCACTATCTCCCCGTATAATCACATACAAAACAGATACCCGCACCGCAGCACTGATACAGTTCATCAACCCCAAGACCACCGTCAGCCTTTTCCGCAAAGCGACCAGCCTGCCGGAAACAGGTATCATAATAATCAAAAACGGCACAGAAATACCATTGTCCCCCGATAATTATGACGTAATGGGAACCACCTCAGATTTCACAGTGCTTGCATACGGACAGGGTGCGCGGGATTATATTAAATACAAAAACAATGCCGCAGATTAAATAAGGCGGAGGAATTCCATGAGCAATAATACAGAAAACACTCAGACATCAAAGATAAGCATACCCGCTTTCTTCAGGACAGATCTTTTCGTAATGCTGTGCCTGTATGCGGGCACGCTGCTGATACACATTCTTATATCGTTGTGTGTGACGATATTCAACCTCACCCCCGATGAATACAGCGTAACCGCCATCGCGGCATACCTTAACGGCTATGACTGGTCATCTACTGTATCCACAGGCGGATACTACGGCTATTTCCAGGGGCTATTCTATACGCCCGTATTTCTGCTCACAGATGACCCATATCTGCAGTATGACCTGATGATAGGCATCAACAGTGTATTAATGAGCTTTGCGCCTGTAATCTCATATTATCTGAGCCGGAAGGTATTCGATGTAAACAAAGCCGCATCGGTACTGTTCTCGGTGATAGCAGGAATATATCCTTGTTATGTACTGCTCACAAAATACACCTGGAACGAAACCCTCTGTAACATAATCCCCTGGGTGTTCCTGCTGATAATGTTCAAGTCGCTGGAATGTAAGTCCCCTGTGAAAAAACAGGTCCTCTCTGTTCTGGGTGGTCTGATCCTTGTAGCAGGCTACGCTACTCATGGCAGAATGCTGGCATTGATGGCAGGCGGTATCGTTCTGGTGCTGACCGCATTCTTTGTGATGAAGAAACGCATTTTCGGATTTATCGGATTTTTCAGCAGTATCGTAGTAGGCTTCGCCTGCGATATGCTTCTTAAAGATCACTTCCAGAATGCCCTCTGGCTGGTGGATCAGCTTGACAAAACCCCTACCAACACTATAGAAAAAATGCTGTCCCGTATCCTCGGTATGGACACCGAGGCTGTCGGATACTTTTTCAAGACGCTGATAGGTCATTTCTTCTATTTCATCTCCTCCACCTGGGGATTCGGCGCGATATGCATGACCCTTATCATCGGCGTTATGTTCATGTATTTCAGAAGTAAGGCGCAGATAAGCAAGGCAATAAAGACCGGAGCCGAAAAAATCCCGACGGCGCTTCTTTCCGATAACGATGCACTGCTGACGATATTCGCTTTCCTTGTAATGGGAGCAGTGTTCGTTGTAAGCGTAGCATTCAAATGCACCTCTACAGTGCTCGAAGCCCGCGCCGATACGCTTATCTACGGCAGATACACCGAAGTATTCTATCCCCTCGCAATATTCGCAACACTTATACTGGTCTACCGCGGCAAGCTTTCGCTGTGGCATACCTTTGCGGCACTCTGCAGCGGGGCTGTGATAAACCTGCTGACCAATATCTTTGTCGTTCCTGTAGTAACAGCAGGCGACCGCATGGTATCCGCCATGATAATGGGCCTTGCACCCATGCGCTATGGCGAAAAGATGAAAGACCTGCCTACAGAAGAAACTTTTCTTAAAATATTCATAACCGTATTGTCGATACTGTTTGTGATACTGATAATCCAGCTTGTATTGAAACAAAAGAGAAATATGTACAAATACTTCTCTTTCCCGATGGCTGCGCTTATGATGTATACAAATATATTCTGCTATATGAATTATATCGAGCCACAGAGCAGGAATGCCGCAGTCGGTGCACGTTATATGTCGGAGGCTATCGATATGATAGCAGACAGCAAGTTCAACTCGGTATGCTGCTATTCGCTTGCAAAAGAACGCTATGTTAAAGCACAGTTCCTGTATCCTGATATGGAATTTGTAATAGCAAGCAGCGCGTCAGCACTCAGCAAGCTTGAAAAACGTCCCGATTTCATCGTTTCCGACCGCGAGGACGCACTGCAGATGTGCGCCGAGGATGTTTATCTCGTCGGCGATATCAACCACAATGTGAACCTGTTCGCCTGTACCGCAGAAGCCTATAACTGGGCAAAGGAGCAGGGGCTTGCAGTTTCGGGCAACGGATATGTATGTTATTCCGGTGCTGATATCCCTGCCACATCAACTGTACAGAAGACAGATACCACTGCAATATGTCCGAAAGTATCCGCAGTTTACACCAACTACACTACACTCTACAAGCCCGGAACCTATTACTTCACTGCTACAGGCGAGGGCGTTGATCTCCCCAAGACCACTATCACATTTACAAGTGACAAGGGCGAGAACGAAGTAGACTACACCGTGATCCAGCAGGGAGACGGCGTGCTGAAGCTTCAGGTAACCATCGATGAGAAGCTTGAAAATGTCCGTCTTAAGCTCAGCAACAACAACGAGGCTGAAATACTGCTGGAAAGCATAACAATAGAAATGTCTGAGGACATCTCTAAATATGTTGTGGCAAAGAACGTAGATTACGTTAGCCCCGCTGCATAAAGATAACAAGGAGAAACGGTATGCCGATAATAAATAAAACGGCGAAACGCCTTTCGCCTGCAAGGACGCTGGTGTTTGGATTCTTGATCATTATACTGGCCGGTTCCTTTTTGCTGTGGCTTCCCTGTTCTTCCCAAAGCGGAAGCTTTACGCCATTTTTCGACTGCCTGTTTACCGCAACATCTGCAACTTGCGTCACGGGACTGGTAATATACGATACATTCACGCAATGGAATATATTCGGTCAGATAGTAATAGCTGCGCTTATTGAAGTAGGCGGTCTCGGCTTTGTTACTATAATCACATTTTTCAATATAGCCGCAGGAAAAAAGCTTGGATTCAAAACACTTGCAAATGTTGCAGACGGATTGACAGAGGACATTTTTGTAGGCGGGCGAAAGATCTTCATCAGCATAATGAAATATTCGCTTATCATAGAGCTTGCAGGTGCAGCCGTTATGTCAGTGGTATTTATACCACGCTATGGTGCTTACGGTATATGGGTAAGCATATTTATGAGCATAACGGCATTCTGCAACGCAGGCTTTGATCTTATGGGACAGGAAGAGGCGTTTTCCAGTCTTGTGCATTTTCAGGATGAGCCGGTCGTACTGATGACTATTGCGTTGCTGATCATAATTGGTGGTCTGGGATTTATCGTATGGGAAAACTTTCTGAATTACAGAAAGGTAAGAAAGCTGAGTCTCCATACAAGGGCAGTGCTTATCATGACCGGACTGCTTATCTTTGGTGGCATGGCTATATATCTCGTTGCGGAATGGAATAATCCGTTGACAATGAAAGACATGAACGTCGGCGAAAAACTGCTCAACTCATTTTTTTCAAGTGTCACCGCAAGAACTGCCGGGTATAACAGCATACCGATAGAAGGAATGACAGATTTTTCTCAGCTCAGTACTATATTCCTTATGTTCATAGGCGCCTCACCTGCTTCAACGGGCGGAGGAATAAAGGTCACGACGCTACTGGTGCTTGTTATGACTGTGGTGTCTTATATCTCTTACAAAAAAGATGTGGAGATACTGCGTTGTAAGATATCCCAGTCAACTGTGTACCGCACATTGGTTACGACCATGCTGTCAATGGCAGCTGCTGCGCTTTGCTTTACAGTACTGTACTGCACTTCGGACTCAAGCGCAGTTGCGTGTCTGTTTGAAGCGGTATCGGCATTGTCAACAACAGGTTTATCAGCAGGAGTTACAGCCAATACCACCTTTACAGGACTTCTGATGCTGATAATCACAATGTTCATCGGACGAGTCGGTCCTGTATCGTTTATGATGTCATTTGCAATGAATAATAACAAATACAAAAATGTAATAGCTCCCGAAGGACAGATATTTATAGGATAATTACTTTACGAAAGGACAAACGATATTATGGAGACCTTTGCCCTCGGCAAACTTACCATGTATGTTTCAGATGACCACCGCTTCGGAACCGACGCTTTCCTGCTGGCTTATTATGCAGGAGTACGTCCTGACAGCGTGGTGTGCGATCTTTGCACAGGCTGCGGAATAATCCCGCTGATATTCTGTAAGAACGTAATGCCCAAGCTGGTGTACGCAGTAGATATACAGGAGGAAGCTATAGAGCTTCTTAAAATGTCGGTGGAGAAAAACCGTCTTGAAAACACTGTGCAGCCCTTACTGACCGATCTCAGAACGCTGGACCAGAGCCTGCTTGCCTTTGAAACAGTGGATATCGTTACGGCAAATCCCCCGTACATGACAAACGGCAGCGGTTTTGAAAAGATATCCCGCCCGCAGGCTATTGCAAGGCACGAGCTTATGTGCACAGTGGACGATGTGTGCAGAGCAGCGGGCAAGCTGCTGAAATACGGAGGTCTGCTCAAGATGTGCCACCGTCCCGAGCGTCTTTCCGATGTCATCAATGCTATGCGCGAGAACAAGATAGAGCCCAAAAGCATCACATTTGTACATAACAGCATCCTCGACCGTCCGTGGCTCTTCCTTATCACGGGCAAAAAGGGAGCAAAATCGGGCATGATAGTGGAGAAGCCCATGATACTCCGCAACGATGACAGATCCTATACAGAGGAGTATACAAGACTTTATGAGTGATACAGGAAAGCTGTATGTTGTCGGCACACCGATAGGAAACCTTTCAGATTTCAGCCCGCGCGGTATCGAAACACTGGAGAGTGTAGATTACATCGCAGCGGAGGACACCCGCGTTTCCCTGCGGCTGCTGACACATTTCGGCATTAAAAAGCCTATGCTTAGCTATTATAAGCCTCATGAGGCGGAAAAAAGCGCTAAGATACTGGAGCTCCTTTCAGAAGGAAGCAACGTTGCGCTGGTCTCGGACGCGGGAATGCCCTGTATCTCTGACCCCGGAGTATACCTTGTGCAGAAATGCTATGAAACAGGCATCCCGATAGAGGTCATCCCATCCTGCAACGCGGCTATAGCAGCGGTTGCGATAAGCGGAATAGATACACTGAGATTTGCATTCGAGGGCTTTCTGCCCGTCAGCAAAAAGGATCGTGAAAAGCGTCTTGAAGAGATAAAGTTGCTTCCTCACACGCTGATATTCTACGAAGCTCCCCACAAGCTGCAGAAAACACTGGAGGATATGAAAAACTCCTTCGGTGGCGACAGGTACTGCGCACTGTGCCGTGAGCTGACAAAAATACACGAGGAAGTTATCCGCGGAACGCTTTCCGAGCTTTGTGAGTACTACGAAAGCACCGAGCCCCGCGGCGAATATGTCGTAGTTGTCGAGGGCGCAAAGCCCGCCGAGGCGCAGGAATTCACCCTTGAACAAGCGGCAGAGCTTGCAAGACAGTATGCCGCAGGCGGTGAAAAACTCACCGCTGCCTGCAAAAGAGCCGCAAAGGAAACAGGCTTCCCGAAGCAGGATATCTACAAGCTTGCACTTGACGAGGAATAAAGCATGAAAAAGGCTATAAGCCTGCTGCTTGTATTGATAATGCTTACAGGCTGCACAGGCGGCAGAGTTATCCACATAGAAGAAACGCACGAAGCCGACAAGGGATATTCCGATATCCGCGCAGATGCTGAAAGCTCAGAAACCGCTGTCGTGTCCTCCGGGGAGACCGACGAAGCATCTCAGGAGAGTTCTCATATCGTGGAATATATGGAGCTTTCCATCAACACAGAGCTTGAGGCTGATGAATATGCACTGGGGGGCTTGTTTCTCGGCTCCGATAATGCAGTGATAACAATAGATCATGCTGACCGTGATGAGGAAGTCCTAAGTGCCGTGCAGCTCCGTGATGAGCTTGCCGATGGCTCTGTATACCTGATGGATGCGGAGATAATAGACCAAAAACAGGACATTATCAGCATAGACGGAAAAACCGTCGAGACAGCCAGCGTTACCGCTTTGTTCGAAAGTGATGCCGAGACCTCTGAAGATTCTTATGAGCACTTTGCGGAGTATGCCGTTCTTGAAACAGAATATCACAGCTACCTGATATTCATCAGTACTACACTTGACGGTGAAGGCGGGCGAAAATTCGCTTCGGATTTTTATGAAAGTATATCGGTAAACGAAAGAAACAGCGATTATTACGCATACGACGATGATATCTCGGATATTGCCGAAATAAATGCGGAGTATTCTCTCAGAGATGTGATGATCGACGGCGGATTGTGCTTCAATCTTCCTGCAGACGCTGTGCTGCGAGATGACTCCGATGCAGGCCATAACATATACTATTACAGCAACGATGATTATATCTGCTGCGAGGTATGGTACGGAGAAGAATATTACCGTAATGATCTCGGCATCTTCGATGAGACAGATCTGCGTAAGCTGATGGATACATTTTACGGCTATGGACAGGAGGAAGCCACAGACCTTCGCCGTGTAACACTATGCGGCAGACAGGCAGTGATATTCACTGTCGGAAGCTATAAAAACATCTTCATCTGCAACAACGGATTCGGATATCTCATAAAAATCAAACATTTTACAGGAATACTGCTTGACAATTTGAGCTTTTCGGTAGATAATAAGTATGGGTTCAGCGACAGCCTTGATGATTTTGTCGTGGAAACGGACTTCCCGAAAGACAACTATCAATATCTTGACAGAGTAGGAGTATGTGCGCCCGAATATTTTGAATTTTCAACGGGGTACGATCAGCGATCCCTTACCTGTAAGGAATGGTCAAGCTTCAGGACAACGGCACGCTGTACCATTACCAAACTCACGCCCGCTGAATTCCCATGTGCCTTCTATCACATGAACAAGGAGGACTTCAGCCGTCCATTTGTGGAATATACGGATTTCCGCCGTGTAAAGGTAGATGGCTACGACACTCTTATGCTTGAGATAGCGTCACATTACCTTGTCCGTCTTATCATACGCCTTAGCGACAGCGAATACTATTCCGTTGAGGTCTGGTATGACGCTGATGAACGTGTGGAATATCTTGAAACTTGGAGCGATATTCTTGACGACATCACTGATGACTATACCTATAATCTGAAATGGTTCATAAGCAGTATAGATATCAAAGACTGACACCTGTCAAACATAGCTGCGCAATCACACAGCACAGCATCAATACAAAACCAGCGGCACCGCCGCTTAACGAAAGGAAGTAATCCCATGAACGAAAAGAACAACAGCAATCTGCAGTTTGTAAAGACTCTTGTACCGATAATCGGTGCGGTGCTCGTGGTGGCAGGCGCTATCGCCTACATCTGCCTTAAGCTCGCTGATGAGTTCAAGTACAACGAAAAGTGGAAGGACTATGATGAGTGCGGCTGGCACTGATCATTTCCCATATAAACAATCAATTATTTCAGAGGTGTAAAAAATGGAGATATTTCTTAATATCGTGCTTGTCCTTGTCGGATTTGTATTGCTGATAAAGGGCGCAGATTTCTTTGTTGACGGCGCAGCTTCCCTTGCGAGAAAGCTTAAGGTGCCATCCCTTGTTGTAGGTCTTACGATCGTTGCTATGGGTACCAGCGCACCTGAGCTTGCAGTAAGCGTTTCGTCCTCGCTGACAAACTCAAACTCAATGGCAGTAGGTAACGTTGTAGGTTCAAACCTGTTCAATCTGCTTGTGGTGCTTGGCGTATGTGCTGCGATAACCCCCGTTGTTGTGAGCAAGGATGTAATTAAACGTGATTTCCCTGTTTCCATTGGTGTTGTACTTGTGTTCCTCGCTTGTCTTTTCATAGGTACACAGGCAAATACCCTCGACAGACTTGAGGCAGCAATCCTTGTGACATTGCTTATTGGTTACATGATCTGGACAGTAGTTTCTGCGCTCAAAGGAAGAAAGAACGCAGCCGAAGAAGAAACCGAGCAGAAATTCGTATGGTGGAAATGTGCATTGTTCATTCTTGGCGGCGTTGCCGCTATCGTATTCGGTGGTACACTCGTTGTTGACAACGCAAAGGCACTGGGCCTTGCGATCGGCATGAGCGAGACCCTTGTGGGACTTACCATCTGTGCTATCGGAACCTCTCTCCCCGAGCTTGTTACATCCGTCGTTGCCGCACGTAAAGGCCAGAGCGATATGGCTATCGGTAACGTTGTGGGCTCCAACATCTTAAATGTTGTATGTATTCTCGGTATATCGGGACTGATCTCACCTATCGCTATCGATGCTGCTTCCTTTACCAATGTTATCGTGGATATTGTAGTATTCATCGTTGTTGCAATAATCGGTTACATCTTCTGCCTTAATAAGAAGATCAACCGTGTAGAGGGTGTAGTATTAGTGGTACTGTACGTAGCATATATGGCGTATGCCATCCTGCGTGAGCCCTCGATACAGGCAATGTTCGCATAACTCAGAAATAACACAGGCGGCAGTAATATCTGCCGCCTGATCTTTAACAAAAATGAAAGGAAGACCAATAATGCGTGACACAAAAGCTTCATGGCTTGACAATGCTGTATTTTACGAGATCTATCCCCAGTCCTTCAATGATACCAATGCCGACGGCATCGGCGATTTCAACGGCATCATTGAGAAGCTCGACTACATCAGAGAGCTTGGCTGTAATGCAATATGGATAAACCCATGTTTTTTGTCGCCGTTCGGTGACGCAGGCTATGACGTACAGGATTACTGCACCGTCGCTCCTCGATACGGTACGAACGAGGATCTTGTGCGCCTTTTTAACGAGGCCCATAAGCGCGGTATGCACGTACTGCTGGATCTTGTGCCGGGTCATACCTCTGTGGAGCATGAGTGGTTCAAAAAGTCGATCGATCCCGAAAGAAACGAATACTCCGACCGCTACATCTGGACGAACTCGATATGGGAATCTGTGGACTGCCTGCCCTGTCTGCGCGGAATATCCCAGCGCGATGGCAGTGTAGCACTTAATTTCTTCTCCACCCAGCCTGCGCTGAATTACGGCTACTACAAGCCCTCTCTTCCGTGGCATCAGGCGATGGACGCCGAGGGTCCCATGGCTACCCGCGA
Organism: Oscillospiraceae bacterium; assembly: GCA_045540255.1. Taxonomy (GTDB): domain Bacteria; phylum Bacillota; class Clostridia; order Oscillospirales; family Ruminococcaceae; genus CAG-115. Next base: position 120,987 of record JAZQGZ010000044.1, read on the forward strand.
AGCAATAAAAGATGTTATGCGTTTCTGGCTGAAAGCAGGAGCAGACGGTTTCCGTGTTGATATGGCAGGCTCACTTGTAAAGAACGATCCCGATGGTCTTGGCACTATTGCACTGTGGCAGGATTTCCGCACATTCCTTGATAAGGAGTTCCCCGAAGCTGCTATGGTGTCAGAATGGGGGGAGCCCGACAAATCACTCCAGGGTGGATTTCACATGGACTTCCTGCTTCACTTCGGTCCCTCGCACTACAATGACCTTTTCCGCTGCGAGGAACCGTATTTCAGCAAGCGTGGCAAGGGCAGCGCAAAGGAATTTATAGCAAAGTACAAGGAAAACTACGAAAAGTCGGACGGTAAAGGACTTATCTGCATCCCCTCGGGCAATCATGATATGGACAGGCTTGCACGCAACCTCGATACGGATGAGATCAAGGTTGCATTCGCTTTTCTGCTTACCATGCCAGGCGCACCGTTCATCTATTACGGCGATGAGATCGGAATGCGCTATGTAGAGGGACTTACCTCGGTCGAGGGCGGATACGGCAGAACAGGCTCTCGTTCTCCCATGCAGTGGGACAAGGGACTTAACGCAGGCTTCTCCTCGGCAAGAGAGGACAAGCTGTATATAAAGCTGGACCCCTCTCCCGACAGACCCGATGCAGAAAGCTGTATGGCAGATGAGAACTCCATCTACAACGAGGTGAAGCGTCTTATCGCGGTACGTATGAATAACATCGCCCTGCAAAGCAACGCTAAGATAGAATGGATAAACGATGGATATCCCCTTGTTTACATCCGAGAGTGTGAACAGCAGAAGATAATGGTCGTTATCAATCCCTCAGCCGAAAGCGCAGACTTCATCTGCAAAAACGGTACCATTATATATTCCACAGGCTCTGCAGAACTTCATGATGACACTATAATCATCGGCGGCTGTTCTGCAGCGATAATTGAGATCTGATCCCATCACCGGCTCCCCGCAAGGTTTCTTTACGGGGAGCATTATTCTATTGAAAGCGTCATAATAACATGATATAATTGACATAAACCAACGAACGGTGTGCCGCTAGTGCCGAAACACTGAAAAATGTGCATGAAAGCATACCCGTTCCGGGTTGATATGATATATAATATAAACCAGAAAATACGCTTGCTATTATAAATGGGACGGTGAATACCATGAAAACTGTTGATCTGGAAAAAAAGCTTTATGAATCAGATGAATTCGACGAAGAGCTTATCAGGCAAAACCCTGCTGCCGAGTTTTATAAGCTGATGGACGAGCTTCTGGGGGAAAGAAAAATAAAACGCTCAGACCTTATAATTAATCTCAAGCTGGAAAGGACCTACGGTTATCAGATATTAAACGGAACAAGAGTGCCGACCAAAAAGCAGATAATCCTTATCGGACTATATCTCGGCATAACAGTTGAACAGATGCAACGCATGCTTAAAGTCTGCGGCAGAGAATGTCTGTACGTAAGAAATATTGAGGATGCAAAGGTAATGTATGCTTTACAGCACCATTACACCTATGAACAAGCAGTTGAGTTTGTTTATCCTTCTGAAGAATAGCAATTAACGATCCTTTAACACATCTATAAGCAGCGAAATCAGTCTACGCTATAATCGGAAATCCACACGCGAAAATGAATCGGTTTTCCATAAGGGAAAACCAAAGCTGAACTTTTGCAATCAAAACCACCAGTTGAACTGGTGGTTTGCTCTCGCCCTTCAAGGGCGTATTACCGGCTTGTGCCTGAAGGCACACTGAAAGTCTGGCAACCGCATCTCATTCACTAGCAGCCGCTCAAGCGGCTGTTATTTTTTGCTT
>JAZQGZ010000045.1:0-9342 GCA_045540255.1 Oscillospiraceae bacterium
CATAAGCAACGATACGATCAATGCGAACATTCTTTTTATATCCATAGCTACCTCGCTTGATAAAAGTCTTTACTTCTATAATCCCATTACTAACTAAAACGTGACAAAAAACGGCTGAGAAATTTTCGTCAGCCGTTTATGTCATTATAAAAATACCTCTATTGAATGTATGTACCGCTCGATTTTTTCCTTACCCTGCATTGACAGCGTGAAGATATAACCATCCTGTTCCCAGTAACATATCTGCACATCACCCATCTGATGCATGTAGATACCGTTTCTGTCAGAAACAAGCTCGCTGTATCTGGTATTGATGATATTGTATGCATTCGGTATGCTCTGCGTGAGTGTCAGTGTCATTCCGCAGCAATCATAGTTACTGATGACCTGATATATCTCCGACTTGTCGTAAAAAAGCTGTCTTCCGATATACTTACAGCCCGTTGACTTAGGCAGCCAGTAGAAATCCGTTACGCATCTGCGCTCACCATAGGAATTGGGCGCTAGCACAGAATATCCGTCGTAGTCTGTACGTATCATCCTGCGTATGACCGATACAGCCGTACACGCTGTCAGAGCTATTGCAGCAATGAGTATCAGTACCAGTATCGCCCTCGGCATACGTCTGAAAGATACTTTTGGAGCTTTCTCCGTACAGCGGCACATGGAGTGTCTTTTCAGCCTGTATCTCAGAGAAAAACGGTGCTCATCTGACGGGATGGATAAAGTACGCTCGGACAGAGTATCTGAAAGCGCTATGCGCAGAAGCTCATCATCCATCACCGACACCCCTTTCCCTCAGCAGCTTTATCAGCTTCATTCTTGCTCTGTGTATCTGCTGCCTTGCATTTTCGGGAGATAATCCGAGAAGCTCCGCCACCTCACGCGGTCTGTATTCCTTGACGATATGCAGATACAGCAGCTCATAATCATGGTCGGAAAGCTGACGCATCGCCGCCGCTATCTCTGCGACACCTGCACTTATCTGAGCCTGCCGCTCGATATCGACACCGCTGTCAAGATCGTAAAACTCATCTATGTCACACTCAGCACGCTTTGTCCGTTTGTTATACAATGCAAAGGCTGCATTCCTTGACATTACGATCAGGTATAGCTTCAATTCGTGACAGGAAAATGTGCGAAGTCTGTCAATATTTTTTATAACACGCAGAAAGGCATCATGCACCGCATCCTCTGCGTCTGCTTTGTTTTTAAACACAGAATATGCAGCTGCATACATCTCTCGCTCATAGTCGTTGTATAAACTCTCAACAAAGCTCTTGTCAGCCGCTGTTGACAGCATTGACAGATAAGCTGACAGCATCCTATCACCGCCCTTCTGCTTAATTGTAGCACTGAGGACAGGAAAAGTCAAGCACCCGTATCAGCATCGTCCTTGAACTTAAAATGCGAAAACAGATAATTGCCAAACTCATCGGCAGTGACCGCTCTGAAGCCTGCACGCGTTGTGGCTATGATACCTCCCTTATACGAATACAGAGAATAAAACTGTGTACTGCTTATATCCTCATGCATTATCCGTCCTCTGATAAACCGCATTTCACTATCGACCCTGCCAAAGTACACATCAGTGAGCAGATAAAGCTCCCCGTCATGGAACGTATAATCCCAGATATACTGATAATCAGTGCAACAGACAGCAGCTTTGCTCCCGTCAAGGGCTACCTGCTTTATCGTGTCGCCCCATGAGCCTTCGATAAAATACAGATACTCACCGTACAGCACCGCTTTTCTCGGCATACAGCTTTCCGTTGCCAGCAGTATTCGGGGGCTTTCGTCGTCCCTACAGTAGTAGATATCATAAGCAGCCTCTCCATCCTGCACGCAGGTCACATAACGGTCTGCATCTGTACATAACACCGCGTCGTCACGTCTTGTCAGCCCTGCTCCGTCATGGGCAGACTCGTAGTAGATATACCTGCCCCTGAGTGCGCCGTCGGTATCGGTATAGCTCTCAAAGCATTGCAGTATTATGCGGTCGGACTGTACATATATCGCGCTGGTCGTTCTATCCGACAGGGATGTAAGCACTCCCGTTTCAAGGTCAAGCACAAACGGCTCTCCCCGCATGGGCTGTTCCGCGGCTATGGTTTCCGAGCATATAAAGTACAGCTTCCCCTCATACAGACTGAGCGAATATACGATACCGCTAACCAGTGCGAAGCATTCATCTCCCGTTTTCTGATAGAGGTATTTATTATCCGTCCAGAAAGTCGTGTCAGTATCCTCCACATACAGTATCCGTCCTGATTCTGTGGAATTCTTCAGATCGACGGAGCTTATCGCAGTGCGCCCTGAGTTCAGCCGCCTCAGCTGTAGCTGCCCTTCGCTGAGCGGCTGCAATTCCACGACGCTTTCATCGTTCTCCTCGTTTACTTCTGATGTGTCGTGCAAGATCGTATGCGCACCCGAAGAAATATCGGCAGCACTGCTGTCCTCCGATGCATCCACGATGTCGGCACAGGAAGTCATAAGCAGACAAAGCATCAGCGTCAGCACAACAGTCAGTATCGTCATAAAAGACGCCCCCCTATTCATTAAGATAAGCCGAGTATTTTCTCTCAGCTTCTGAAATAAACTCGTCAAGAGAAAGCTTTCCTGCGTGGTACTGCACATAGCTGTCGTAGATAAGCTCCTCCGAAACATTGAAGCCCACCTCTGCGTTTGCGTATATGTCATACAGCCCAGTCATTCCCTCGCTGTATAAAGCCGTATCAGAAAGCATAAAGCTGTCCTGCTGCTGTGAAAGATGCTCCGCAAGGCTCGCTACATAATCGAGAGTGGCTTCAAGATTTTCGGAGGCGGGATTTACTGTTATGAACGCACAGGTCGCCGTGTTGACATCGCCGCCGTCCATTCTCGGAATAGCACAAGCGGAGAAACCCTCTAGTCCTGCTAGCCACGCCTGCTCGGATAGCAAGGTGCTGTAGCTGAACAGGAACTGTTCTCTGCCGCCCTCGAAATACAACATGTTCTGCGCCTGATTTGCTATATGCATATATTCGGGATAGCTCGTCATATCCGACATATTCAGCTTTTCCCTTGTGTACTCCGAGAAGCTGCGGAACACCTCTGTATCAACGCTGTCGTTGTGCGTAAGATACTGTATCATCCAGTTTTGTGTAAGCGTATAGGGATGTATTCCGTAGCCTTTGCTGTAATCCGATACATGAGCCTTTTCGCATAGCTCGATAATCTGCTGCACCGTCATTCCGTCTGTGAACTCCACACCTGCTGAGGCACAGTTCTTCTCACTGAACAGAATTGCTGGAACAGTAATGCTTACAGGCAGCATCCATATCTCTCCGTTGCTGTCCGTTGCCGCTTCTTTCAGATATGGGAAGCATCTGTTCAGATACTCCTGTACCTCGGGAATATCGTTCAGCGGATAAAAGCTGCCCTTGTCACGGATGTTTCCCGCAACGGTATCGTAGGAATTAACAACACACATATCAAAGCTGCTGTCCTGCGATAATATAGCCAGTGCAAAGCCGTCATCCGACATACTTATGTGCTCGATGGTGTAGCCACAGCCAAAGGGCGCGTCAAAGCTGTATTCCTGTGAGATGAAGCGTATCTTGTTGTTCTTCTTGATATATTCGGAATTTCTGAAACGGCATATCTGCTCCTCGCCGCCTAATGTGTCAGACGCCTTGCGGAAGTATGTAAAGCCGTCCTGCACATAAAGTCCGTTCATGGCATACACATTATTAATGACATCCGAGGTGCCATCCTCAGGACGGACAGTACCTGCCATTATTTTACCGAGATTTAATCCGCTGCCTGCGGTGAACACGAAACGTTCAGGCTCGTAAAGCTCGAAATTATACAGCATTTCGATATTATGGGGCAGATGCTTTTTATCCTCAAAATCCGTGAAATAGTAGCCGTTTTCATCAGCGGTGTATACAGCGCATTCGCCCTCAAACACCGAAAAGGCTATGGGAAAATCCACTGCACTTTGTGTGATCTCTCCCGTTTTCAGATCAACGCTAATCAGCACTTCGCCGTTATAGGAGTAAGTACCCAGCTTATCGGAATATTCGCCCTGTATACCTGTCCTGTCCTCGTGTATGCCCAATATCCATGCCGTATCTTCGTATACCGTCAGCTTATTGAACTGCATAAATCCCGACAGCTCACATATCACGCCGTTTTCATCCATTTCGATGTCATACTGTGACAATACATAGCTACCGCTATCATAATCTGTACCATACATTGTGCCATCTGATATATCAAAAACAGCAGGAGCAGATTCCATGTGCCGCAGCTCCTCCGCACTGCCGTTTTCATCAAGGCAGTAAAGGATATGCTCTGTTACCGCTCCGTCATCATCGTATATCGGAGCAAATGCGTACACCTTGCCGTCCTCAACTGCAAAGCTGCCGATGCTGCCATGCTCCTCATAGGTGAGGAAGTCTGCAAGATCATCGTTGGCTTCTGTGACAGCGCTGTCATCTACATTATCTGAACATCCACAAAGCATAAACGAGGCTGCAAGAAACGCTGCTATACGTCTTTTCATTCCGACACCTCCCACATAGTAACGGGAGTATAGACAAGCGGCGAATCAAGTTCATACCTCAGTAGTCTGCCGTTAGGTGATAAGCCGTAGATATCCTTTCCATCGGTGAATAAGCTCAGAGCCGTCACATCATCTATACCCGATATAAAGCGCTTCTGCGCCGTGCCCTCTCCTATGCTGTATATCGCCCCGTCAGAGCTTACAAGCAGCTCTCCGTTGAGCCAGACATAATCATAGATGTAGGACATATTTGCGCAGTATTTCCGCTCGCCCGTGGCTATATTAAGTGCATTGATGTTATATTTGCCGTTGTCTGTCCATGTAAGCCATTCTCCGTTCTGCGAGATGTTCCATGCCTCCCCTGTCGGAACGACAGAAACATATTCACCCGTCAGCGTGTCATGCCAACAGTACATATCATCCGCTGTTACCAGCTCGTGCTCGCCGTAATATACTCCAAAAGCCTCAAGGGTATTCTTTTTCTCAGTAATATTGCCGTCAAAGTCCATGCGGTAATGCTGCATCGAATATACCGTAACCTCTCCGTATTCGGGATGAGTTTCCTTTTCCTGCGTTCCGATTCGCATATCTATTCCGTAATCGGATATCATCATGCTGTATACATCGCCCTCGTAGAAAAGCTCTGCTTCACCTGTTCCGAGGTCGTACCTCCATATATCGCCGCAGTAATTTATTACAGGTATAGGTATCCCCATCGGGTCGTCAGTATTTGAAATGAAGTAAAGATATCCCTCCCACAGATTAAGACAGCTTCCTGTTCTGGGAATAAGCTCCGTCATAACGCCGTTCTTTTGCATGAAGATATGGTTAGTGTTGCCGAGATCGGTGAAATACAGCTCGCCATCATCGCCTGTGCACACAAATCCCGTAGGCTCGATACCGTTCAGATTATCAGGATTGTTACCGTAACGTATATCCATTGTGGCTGTTACGGGAGAAAACTCAGTAAGCTCAACCGTAGGCTCGGAAGTGTCTTCAAGTATCATGGTAGGTATACTTGTTGCGGTGCTTTGAGTTACAGAGATATCGCTCTGCTCTGTGTATGGACTGTCCGCACAGCCGCATAGCAGCAGCGCCGCAGATAATATCAGGATAGTTCTTGTTTTCATATCGTCCTCCTACAAAAATTGCAGATATCAATTAAGACATCTGCAATCGAAGTAAATTATTACACTCAAGGCTGAAAATTTATATGCCTTCCGATATCCACTGCTGAGATCACATCAGTCGGTCCATCAATGCAATAGGCGTATTTATCATCGCTGTACATCACGCACATCAGCGTTCTGTCCTCATTGTACGCCGTCACGATATCCTCTTTCTGCGAGGGCTGAACGGTAAAATGCGACCGCTCAAACAGCACGGAAAAATAATTCTTAGGCACCTGCCAGAACGTCACTGTCCTGCCTTTGCTTCGGAAAACAAGATAGGTGCTTTTATCGCTTATCATGCTGTCATACTTCACATATCGGTATTCTGCGGGGAGTACAGGCATATAGAACGCTGTCATCACATCAAAGGCGGTGCTTTCCTCCTCATGGAAAACTCCCATATATCCCTGCTCCTTTTGTGAGCTGAGATAAAAATTGCTCCTCATCACAGTAGATCCGCACAAAGCTATCACCGCAACAAGTGCGGCTATCAGAGCCACCCTGACACGGAGTTTTATCGGAGCTTTCGTATTGCTCGGCACGAAGCCTGTCTGTGAGCTTATCAGCCGTTCCATCCTGCGCTGAAAGCCCTTTGAGAAGCGGTGCTCTGCAAGTCCATCATATTCGGAAAACTCCTGCTGCGAGAGCATGAGCATGATATCTGATATATCATTTTCCACACCGTTCACCTCATACTTTCATCGTTTGATAAACTCCGCAACTGCCTTTCTAGCACGGAAAAGCCGCACTGCCGCATGATTTTCACTTATCCCGAGAAACGCAGCGATCTCCTTGTTGCTCATATCTGAGAATGCGGAGAGCGTCAGCACATCGCGCTGTGCCTCAGGCAGTGTGGAGATAAAGCGCATCAGTTCCTCCGCAGATATCGCTCCGAGAGCTGCCTCATCAACAGGGGGAGCAGTATCAACAGGCATTGGAGCATCCTCATCATCAAGACTATCGCCCTGCTTTGTGCGAGCCTTGAACATATCCACTGCGACATTCCTTACTATTACATCTAAAAATACACCCCGTTTATTACAGGGAATTTTCATAATACGCTGAAAATTTTTCGCCGCACGCAAAAAAGCCTCATGTACTGCATCCTCTGCGTCGATGTTATTATTCAGCTTTGAAAGGGCTATGTGATACATCTTGCTGCGGTGCTCAAGGTACAGCCGTTCAAACTCGGTCTGCTCCTCGGCATTATTCAGCATTGAGAGATATATGTTTAGCATATCGTTCCTCGTTTCATTCAGGTTGAGATTATTGTACAACACTTCTGTGGATTTTTCAAGACCCATGTAATTATTTCCTTAGTTTACAGATGTATTATACAAGGAGATGATATTATGAAAAAGATCATATTACTCACAGCTATTCTTCTATTGAGTGGCTGTGCGGCAAAGGATGAGGTGTCTTTACAAGAAACACAACCTGCATTTTATGACACTGCAAGCTCTGTTATTGAAGAATCACAGCCTCCTATTTCGGACACCGCAAGCTCTGAAACCGACGATATATCTGAACAGACAAGATGGGTAGATACATACAATGCACAGCAGGCAGAGATAGCACGACAGAAAGAGCTTTCAGCTGAGGTTCAATTCACGGGAATAGACACTGAAGAAGCAGTAAGCTACGGTAATCTGCTTCAAAACCTCAAAAATGACAGAATGCCCGCACTTATATGCCATGATAACGAGAACGATATTATGTACTTCACAAACCTTAATGACAGCGAAACACTCTTCAAGCTTGAAAACGGTGTTGTAACAGAGCTGCTTCCCGTAACAGCAAAGGCGCTCAATCTGTGGAACGGATATCTGTACTATATCTGCGATAGCGATGACCCGGTGGGTCTATATAAGGCAGAGGGCGGTTACCGCATCGCAAGCACAGGCAATATATGGCGATATGAGCTTGCAACAGGCAAAAATGAGCTGCTGGTAGAAACGGACGCGTTCAATATGGTGGTATCTGAAAAGGGTATCGACTATTCCTGCGGTGATTTTGATTTGGTTGAGATAGACGGGCACAGGTATCACCTCAACGACAAACAATACATGCACTGTGACCATGACGGCGGATACATCACCGAAACAGTGTCAGAACCAATAGTTGATGATACGCTTGGCATCTACTATGGAGAATATCAACTCACAGCAGATGATGGTTCAATATCGTTTATAACCCCCGACGCCAACGTCGCTGTGCTGCCAAGGAATGTACGAAGCCTCTGCACAACTGTTGTTGGTGATAAGCTGTATACCCTGCGCTCAACAAGAAAGGACAGTGAGAACGAGCTGCTGTGCATAGACCTCATCACAGGCGAGCGCATAGCGTACAGCGGCATAGGCTATACCACCGACTTCGCAGTTGTTGGAGATACGATATGGCTGTGCCACGGAACTTCTTTCACAAAGATAAAGGATGGAGTTAAAAAGCGCATGATACTGGAGCTGCACAGCTTCAGCGACACGGGACACGAGCTTGTATGCCTCTACACTGACGGCAGAACATTGTATGCCGCCGATGACCGCAGGGGTATCTATGTCATCGAGGAAAACGAATACGGTACGGGAGTGAGCTACGATGATTCGCTGCTGAAATTAGGCGCATATTGATGTGATATTCTGAACAATTCAGTAATATAGAATATAATTATGTTATGTTCATACTTTTTCATAATACTCATTTATATTCATACCTGCAACGCCTTTGACAGTGCGATGTAAGGTAGTGTTGTTCACAACACTATTCCTGCCTATTCATAATAACAGAACAAATGCCGCATATAGATGACAGCACATATCATCTAATGAGGCATTCTATATATCCCCTACCCTATATCCTCAACACCTCATTGAAATAATCCTGCAAAATATCCAGGCACTTGAACTCCTCATCGTTTCTGCACCAAGTATTTCGTGTGGCTAGATACAACTCTCGCTCCATTGGCAGATCAGCGACCGTCTTGAACACCAGCTCGTCTCCGAAATAATGCTGCCAGCTATTCTGCGGTAGAAAAGCCACACCCATATTTCTTTTCATCAAATCAAGCAGAACGGATTTCGCGTCCACGCAGATAATATTATTAAGACGAAAATCCTCTCTGCAACAGTAATACTGCACTATTTCCTCGTAAGGAACATAATTGATGAAAGAAGAATTTATCAGGTCTGTCTTATGGAGCAAACCCTGTTTTGCGAGAGGGCTATCCCTATGTATCACCACACTCATATCCTCGGTAAATGACCAGTGCCGAACCTGCACACCCTCCTTGCTAATGCTACTGAACAATCGTATATCCCATTCCTTTTCATTAGCCGATGCAATACGCACCTGTATTTCGGGAAGCTGCTCATTCAGCCTGTTCAGGATTTCGGGAATATGCTCTGTCAGATCTTCAAAGGCTATTGTAATCTCTTTTTTCTCCTCGCCTTTGTATTCTGCGAGTTCTGCTATTAGTGTATCGATAGTGGTACATATTTCATCGCAATGGTGGTACATAATCTCCCCTGCATTATTTATAATGAGTTTTTTACCAACACGCTCAAAAAGCTGAACTCCAAGCTCATCTTCAAGACGCTTCAAGTTCTGACTTAATGTAGCCTGTGT
>JAZQGZ010000046.1:0-14496 GCA_045540255.1 Oscillospiraceae bacterium
AGTACGCGGTATATATGCTCGAAAACGGCTCCTATGTATGCAAGAGCAATAACGTAACAGGCACATCCTACACATTCACAGGTCTTGTAAACGGAACGAAGTACAGCTTCCGCGTTAAGGCTTATGTGGACGGTGCATGGCAGACGGCATCGGGCACTGTTTACGGAACTCCCGTGGCTCCTGTACCCACCAATATCAGCACAACAGGCGACAACGGTAAGGTCACCATGACATGGGGCAAGGTAGCAGGCGCAACAAAGTACGCGGTATATATGCTCGAAAACGGCTCCTATGTATGCAAGAGCAATAACGTAACAGGCACATCCTACACATTCACAGGTCTTGTAAACGGAACGAAGTACAGCTTCCGTGTTAAGGCTTATGTTGACGGTGCATGGCAGACGGCATCGGGCACAGTTTACGGAACTCCCGTGGCAGGTTAACGGGTAATGTAATTCACAATATGACAAAGGCGGCTACTTTTCAGTAGCCGCCTTTTCGTGTGCTGTGTTGTCGCAAAGCAAAACGGGCGCAATTATATATTCAGCAGGAGGTGCAGCACTTGCAGCTCAGGTGCTTGTAATCCTCCGTCAGCTCCTCCCAGTTGTCCAGGGCAAGCTGTGCTACGGTGGGGTCGTACATGATGCCGATGTTCTTTTCTATCTCGCTGCGGCAGACCTCGGAGGGGAGCGCGTTGCGGTAGGAGCGTTTTGACATCATCGCGTCTATCGAGTCGCACACTGCGATTATCCGCGCACCGAGGGGTATCTCCTCTCCCTTTGCTCCGAAAGGATAGCCCCTGCCGTCCCAGCGCTCGTGATGGTGCAGGAGTATTGCGGCAATACGCGAGAACTCCTCCGATTTGGACATTATCTCCGCGCCTATTTCGGGATGCTTTCTCATAAGCGACCATTCCTCGTCGTCCAGCTTTCCCTCTTTGAGCAGCACGCGGTCGGGTATTCCTATCTTTCCTATGTCGTGCAGATGTCCTGCGATGTGTATCTCCTGCACCTCGTCCTCCGTCAGTCCCAGCTTATGGCCGAGAAAGCACGCCATATCGCTGACTCTGCGGGAGTGGTCGCCCGTGTAGGGATCGCGGGCATCCAGTGCAGAGGTTATACACTCCACAAGGTCGTGGTTTGCGAATTTTTCCTCACATTTACAGTCCATATATTCCTCCTGCCGCAGGGAAAGATGCGGCTTCTGTTTTGCGATTAGAACAAACTAACCGATTACATTATACACCTTATCGGAATGATTGTCAAGCGCGGTCGGATATCTGCTTAAGCTCCTCCCATCTGCCGCACAGCAGCAGGGCGGCAAATGCCGCCATATATCCGAAATCCGATGTTCCCTCCGCAAGGGGGAGCGGCAGCTCCAGCGGCTCGCACAGGCCGTTCATCGTGTGGATGCCCCTGTTGAGGGAGATGGTTATGCGCTCGGTGGTCTTTGAGGTCACGGACACTGTGTTCCTGCTTCCCATGCCGCAGGTGATGACCGCCACGCCTTTAAGACAGGAGATGTCGAAGCCCTCGTCCGCGTCTGCTACGACAGCGAAGACCGAAAGCTTTTCGGGCAGCCTTGCACCGCTTCCCAGCACCAGCACTGAGTGCTCTGCGTGCACAGCCGAGTAGCTTCCGGCAGCTATCACGCCGCAGGGCGGCACCTCGCCGAGGACGCCTGTTATATTTACTTTTCCCGTTGTTATTATCATAGTACCTCCAACTTGAATTTGACGGGGTACGCCCCGCGGCGTTTCCGTTGCGAAAACGTAGTACATTAGCGTAGGGTATCTGCGCAACGGGTCACACATTGCCGACAAATTATATTTCGTAGGGGCACGACGTGTCGTGCCCACAAACAACAGATATCGCATTAATGGCCACGGCACGCCGTGCCCCTACATAAATAACCGATTGCATTGTGAGACCGCCGTTTCGTTTTCTTGGATATGGTATACCTGTTAAAAGGCGGAATTGCGTGTCGAGGCACTCGACAAATTCCGATATACGTGTTTATTATAACAATATTCACGTCTGAAATTCAGTCGGAAAAGCAAAGCTGCCTCTGAATTGTCAGAAGCAGCCGTGGATATTATGAGTTTGGTGCGTATTTCTCCATTATCTTTATGGCGGTGCGTATTCCGTCGACGGCGGCGGACATTATTCCGCCTGCATAGCCTGCGCCCTCGCCGCAGGGGAACAGGTTGTCGGCACACTGGGCAAAGCCTGCCTCGCAGCGGGGTATCCTTACGGGGGAGGAGCTTCTTGTTTCGATGGCGGTAAGCACGCTGTCGCTGTCCGAGAAGCCGTGTATGCGCCTGTCGAAGTATTTCAGACCCCTTGCCATTATATCGGAAACAAACCCGGGGAAGAGCTGCTTAAGGTCTGCACTCTCCACGCCGAGAGGGTAGGTGGGAGTCACCCTGCCGAGGCTTAAGGAGCCGCCTGCGCCTGTGAATTCCCTTGTCAGCATAGCGGGTGCCCTGCCGCTGTTTCCCATCTGATATGCACGCTGTTCAAGCCTTTGTATGAACTCCGCGCCTGCGAGCGGATGGCTGCCGAAGTCCTCGGGCGTCACCGATACCAGCACCGCGCTGTTGGCGTTTTCTCCCGCGCGGTCGAAATAGCTCATGCCGTTGGTGACGACAGTGCCGTTTTCGCTGGCGGACGCCACCACATAGCCGCCGGGGCACATACAGAACGTGTACACTCCACGCTCGCCCTCGCGGTAGGATAGCTGATACTCCGCAGGCGGAAGCGCGGGATGCCCTGCGTATCTGCCGTATAATGCGGAGTTTATGTCCGTTTGAAGATGCTCTATCCTCGCACCCACTGAAAAGGGCTTGGGTATCATCTCGATGCCGTTTTTCAGCAGCATTGAGAACGTATCGTGTGCCGAGTGTCCCACGGCAAGCACCAGTGCACCGCAGCTTTCCTGTGCGCCGTTTACCGTGACGGAGGATATGCGCCCGTCGGCTATTTCAAGCTCCTGTAACGGAGTAAGGAAGCGTACCTCGCCGCCGTATCCGATTATCTTATTGCGCAGGTTCTTTACTACGCTGCGCAGCTTGTCCGTGCCGATATGTGGCTTCGCTTTGGTCAGTATCTCCTCGGGCGCGCCGAAGTCGTACAGCCGCTGAAGCACACGGGAGCACAAAGGATCGCCTATGCGTGTTGTGAGCTTTCCGTCCGAGAACGTACCTGCGCCACCCTCGCCGAACTGTACGTTTGTCGAGGTGTTCAGTGCACCACCGCCCCAGTAGCCCTCCACCGCCTTTATACGCTCATCCATGGCTGCGCCGCGCTCCAGCACTATCGGCTTGTAGCCGAACTCGCACAGGGTCAGCGCACAGAACATTCCCGCAGGCCCGAAGCCTGCGATGTAGATGTCGCCCCGAAGCTTCTCGCTGCCGAAGCTTATCTCAAGCGGTGCCTCGTCGTGCAGGCGCACGTTCTGAAGCTTATCGGCAAGCCGCTGCTCCTTCTGTGCGCTGAAAAGCTCCACATATACCGAGCTTACAAAGCATATCTCGCGGCGTGCGTCCACCGAGGTCTTGTACAGCCGTGCTGACTTTACCTCTTTTCTGCTGACAGAAAGCAAGGATAACGCCTTGCTTATTGCGTTATCCTTTGCTTCGTCCAGTGTTGTTTTTATCTGTGATACGATTATTGCCATTTATTCGGTCTCCACTGTTACAGGCGTTGCGTTTATGGTAGCCTTATAGCTTCCCGAGATCCAGCACTTCTGCTTTGCGCCTCTGAGCTGTATCGTTACCGCCACATCCTGTGTGCCGTCGCGAAGCGATACGCTGAGCAGATTTGCAGTAACATAGAAGTCTGCGGAGGTCAGCGTGCTGAGCACCTCGGAGGGGCCGATGACGCTTACCACGAGCTGGTTTGTGATAAGGGAAACGTCGTAATTATCGGGCTTGTTCAGGATGTTGATCTTATCCATCGTGAAGTCAAGCTTGCCGTAATCCGCGATATCCCATGTGATGGTCGCGCTGTTGTTGCCTGAAAGGTTCTTGTATCCCTCGGGGAGTGCGATCGGTATCTTTGCGTTCTGGTTCAGCGTGATATCCGAAAGATCTATGGTTCCGATATCCAGCGAGCTTATGAAGTCGATGGAGTCATCGGGTGCCGCAACTATCAGCGTAGCGGGCTGGATGCTGTACTTAAGGCTGTTGATATCGAAGTTGGAGGGAACATTTATATAGGTGAATGTCAGCGGAAGCTCCTTCTGCTTGTAGATGGGGATGTATACCGAAACATTCTCGGTGCTGAGGATAAGGTCATCGTTTACTATCTTTGCACCGTTGGTGCCGTAGATGATTATCTCGCTCTGGGTGTCGTGGGACTCGCTGATGGCACCCGTGTAGGCGGAGCGCGCCTCGATGCTTCCTATCTTGTTGATAACGGAAGCGGAGCCTGTCACGGATATCGTAGGCGGAGTCGCCGTGATCTGGTCAACGTAGTAGCCCTCGGGCAGACTTATGCTGGGCGCGGTGGCGGTCACGGTGAACTCACGTGTCACTATCTCGTCTATCTGGATGGTAACGGCGCGGGGATCGGTCTCCAGTATGGTGCACTCGCTGTCGGTCTTTGCCGAAACGTTTATCGGCACTGTAAAGGTTCCCGCCGATTTAACGGAGCTGAGATCAAGCGAGGCGTAGAAATCATCTGCGGATATGTCGGTCACATCGTAGCGTTTGCCCTCGATGCGGATATCCACTGTGCTCTCCACTGAGTCTACTATCTGCAGGTTGTTCTGTATCATGTACTCGGTGACCTGCGTTTCGATGGCTATGTTCCTGATGCTTTCCTCGATGGTGGGGAATATCTGTATCGATACGAAGAACCATGCGCCCACCGCTATCAGAAAGGACAGGATTATCTTATTGAAATTGTTCTTGAAGTTATTTAAAAGTCGTTTGAAAAAGTTCATTCTGCCGTCCCCCCTTATGTATCTGCGCCGTCGGCTTCGGGCTTAGGCTTTCTTGTCTTTTTCTTTGCACGTACCACGTTGTCGGGCATCTTTCTCTGCAGTATCTTTGTCAGCGACTCCTTGGAAAGTCCGCGGGTGAGCTGACCGTTCTCTGCAACGGAGATGGTGCCTGTTTCCTCGGAGACAACGATAACAAGGGAGTCTGCGTTCTCACTCATACCGATAGCCGCCCTGTGACGGGAGCCCAGGTCGTTGGAGAGGTACTGGTCCTTGTTGGTGTTGGGCAGGAAGCAGCCTGCCGCGAATATCCTGTTGTTGCGGATGATAACTGCACCGTCATGCAGGGGAGCCTTGTTGTAGAACAGGTTGCAGAACAGGTCGGGCTCGGGGGCGGCGTTGATGATTGTCGCCTTTTCGGTGATATCGCCGAGTCTTGTCTGCCTTTCCACTACGATAAGTGCACCTGTCTTTGTCATGTGCAGACGCTCGCACGCCTCTGCGATACCTGCGATCGCCATCTCTCTTGCAACGTTCGTCTTGCCGTCGTTCTGGTCGAAGTTAAGCGAGATATTCGGCACCTTTGCGCGGCCCACTCGCTCGAGGATACGGCGAAGCTCAGGCTGGAACACGATAACGATAGCGATAAGTCCCACCTGGAAGAAGTTCTGGAACAGAAAGCTCATTACCTTGAGCTGGCACACCTGCACAACGATGAACATGAGCACCAGTATCAGTATGCCCTTCATAAGCTGCTCGGCGCGGGTATCGCGCATCAGCTTGAACACCATATATATCAGGTACGTGAGCAGCAGGATATCAATAACATCAAACACGGTTATCGACATCACGACGCGCACGAAATTCTGGAACACATCCGAAAGATAAGTCATAACGTCCAAGGTATTTTCTCCTTATATCTGTATTAGACTGTGCAGGGCACAGTTCCCCTTTATATATTTTATCACATATTTAAATAATTGCAAGAGATTTTAAGGCGAAATATATATTTTTTTTGTGAAACACACGACTTATGGCGAAAAACCTCCCCGAAAAGGCGCAGCAGCTATATGGAAACAAAAAGTAGGGGCACGGCGTGCCGTGCCCATTAATGTGATACCCGTTATCTATGGGCACGACACGTCGTGCCCCTACGCAATATATTTGTCGGCAACGTGTGACCGTTGCGCAGATATCCTACGCCAATGTACTACGTTTTCGCAACGGAAACGCCGCAGGGCGTACCCTGCTATCCTCCAAGTCTTATCATCTCGTCGATGCAGTGCCTTGCCTTTGCGGCGGTGTCTGCATCGAAGGTTATCTCCATGCCGCCCGTGCCGCATACGGCGTTGTATACATCAACAAGGGTGGTTATCTTCATGTCGGAGCAGATAAGACGCTTTGAGAGGTTGAAGAACTGCTTTTCGGGCATCTCACAGCTGAGCTGTTCGGTTATGCTTATCTCGGTGCCGATGATGAACTGCTGTGCATCGGACTTTCTCGCATAGGCTATGATACCTGCCGTGGAGCCGATGTAGTCCGCATTTTCGCAGACCTCGGGAGGGCATTCGGGATGTACCAGGAACTTTGCTTCGGGGTACTTCTGCTTTATCCTGAGCACGTCCTGTGCGGTCATCTTTCCGTGGACGGGACATCCGCCGTCCCAGCATACGATGTTCTTTTCGGGGTATGCGCTCTTCACGAAAGCACCGAGGTTCTTGTCGGGGATGAACAGGATGTTGTTGTTTTCAAGCCTGCCTACTATCTCTACCGCAGAGGAGGAGGTAACGCACACATCCGTCACGCACTTGAGTGCCGCTGTGGTGTTTATGTAGGACACCACGGCATAGTCGGGGTGCTCCTTTCTGAACTCAAGCACCTGCTCGGGGGTGAACTGCTCCGCCATGGGACAGCCTGCCTCGTCCGAGGCTATCACCACCGTCTTGTCGGGGGAGAGGAGCTTTGCTGTTTCAGCCATGAAGTGCACTCCGCACATCACTATCTTCCTGTTTTTGACCTTCTGCGCCTCTACGCTGAGCCTGAAGCTGTCGCCTACGATATCGGCGATCTCGCATATAGCGCGGGTCTGATAGCTGTGTGCGAGTATGCACACATCATTTTCCTTTTTGGCTTCGGTTATCATTTTCTGGAGCTGTTCGACTGTCATTTTTTTACGTCCTCCGTCTTATTCGGCTTCTTCGTCCTTTGTCTTTATCCTGAATCTTATCTTTCCTATCCTCAGGTTCTCCGCTTCCAGTATGGTTACGGCAAATTCATCTGTTTCGTGGGTGTCACCGTTCTTCGGGATGCTTCCGAAAAGCTCCAGTGCCCAGCCTGCAACGGTGTGAGCCTCGCTTGTTATCTCAAGCTCTATATCTCTGGAATCGAAGTATCTGCGCAGGGAGTTCAGCGATACATCGCCGTATATCTCGTATACGTTCTCCTCCACGAAAGTAACGGGTGCCTTTACCTCGTCGCTCTCGTCCCAGATCTCGCCCACCAGCTCCTCGAGGATGTCCTCCATCGTGACTATGCCGAGAGTACCGCCGTGCTGGTCCAGCACTACGCTGATATGGCACTTCTGCTTCTGCATGGTGCGGAGCACCTCGGATATCTTCAGCATATGGGGGAGATAGATGGTCTCCTGTAAGATACTGCGGATCGTGAAATCCTCGCCCTGATTCTCGCACGCCTTGAAGAAGTCCTTTTCGGTGATGACGCCGATTATATTGTCAAGGGTCTTTTCGTATACGGGCATTCTGGAATACTCCTCCGAGAGGAACTTCTCACGCACCTTGTCAACGCTGTCGGATATCTCCACCGCCACAATGTTCACGCGGGGAGTGATGATCTCGTCAACGGTTATCTCGTCGAATTCCAGTGCGCTTCGTACAAGGTTGGATTCCTGGGTCTCCAGTACGCCCTCGTCCTCGGACTCCTCGATGATAGCTTTAAGCTCCTCCTCGGTGAAGCTTACGGAATCCTTTTTGCGCATCAGCTTTGCAACGCCCTTTTTCAGCAGGATGAACAATGCCGAAAAGGGAGTGAATATGAACATCAGAAAAGCTATCACCGCTGAGATGCCAATGGCAAAGCTTTCGGCATAGTCCTTGGCGATGCTTTTGGGAAGCACCTCGCCGAATATCAGCACGATCACCGTCACTGCGATGGTGGATACCAGCGAGCCGTAGGTATCGCCCGAGCCCTGGCTGATGCTGTTCATCAGGTTTATTGTCAGCAGTGTTGCGATAGATGAGGTTGCGATGTTTACGATATTGTTTCCGATAAGTATCGTTGTAAGTGCCTTATCGTATTTCTTCATTATCCTCAGGGCACGTTCTGCACCGCGTGATCCGTTGTCCGCCATGCTTCTCAGGCGTATCTTGTTTGCGCTTGAAAGTGCGGTCTCCGATGCGGAGAAGAAAGCTGAAAGTGCGATAAGTATGATTATAAGTGCTATGTCCATGTCGGGTCTATTCCCATCCTTTCCATATCTCGGGCTTGTAGCCTGTGGTTGCCTGTTTTCCGTTTCTCACGATAGGAGTTTTATATAGCTTCGGGTTCTCCGAAAGCTTTACGGGCTTTGCGTCGTCGTAGAGGTACTTTATCTCGGCATAGTCCTTTGAGTTCTCGTCTATCACCGAGTCTATCTTACCGCCGAGGGCTTTCACCACGCTGTCAAGCTCCCCCTTGCTGAGTCCCTTTGAGAGTATGTCGATGAACTGGTATTTTATACCACGCTCCTTGAAATACCGCTCGGCTTTCTTTGTGTCGAAGCATTTCGATTTCCCGAATATCTGGATGTTCATACCGTGACCTCCCCGAGAGCATATTGCTTTATCGCCTTTGTCACGCCGCCGCTGTTGTTGCTTTCGGCGCGGTGGGTGCATATACTCTTGATGTAGTCGTTGCCGTTCTCCATCGCGAAGCTCATGCCTGCGTTGAGGAGCATATCGGTATCGTTGTAGTAGTCGCCGAAAGCCATGACCTCGCTTTTGTCGATGCCAAGAAGCTCGCACATCTTTTTAAGGGCACTGCCCTTGCTGATGCCGCCTGCCATTACGTCCATCCATATCACGCCCGATACCTGTATGTTCAGCCTGTCACCGAATATTGCGTCAAGGGCGGGCTTTCCGCGTTCCTGTGCGCCCTGCATATCGCAGACCGCAAGCTTGTAGATGGTGTCGTTGATGGACAGCAGGTCATCGCACTCGATGTGGTTCTTGTAGAACTTTGCGACCTCCCTGTTGAAATCCTCGCTGTCGGGCAGGTGGTATGTACCGCCCTCGGCGCAGACCAGAAGCTTAAGTCCGCCTATCCTTTCCGCCGCCTGTACGAACTCCTCAAAGGTGGCGCGGTCCAGCGGAGTGATGTGGATAGGCTTTCCGCCGTGCATTATGTAGGCTCCGTTGTCGCAGATATAGTCCAGCCTTGTGCGGTATTCCTCGGGGAAGAGGTGTCCTACCGCCGCGTAGGTCCTGCCGCTGGACACAACGAATTTTATGCCCTTTTCGTCCAGACGGTCGATGACCTCGTAGAAATCGGGCGGGAGCTGCTTTTTGTCGTCAAGCAGTGTGCCGTCCATGTCACTTGCTATCAGTTTTATCATCTCATTTTCCTCTGTCAGTTCAGTATTTTTTTCTTGTTCTCAAAAAGTATGTCGTTGTTGTACAGCGAAGCGTCGTATCTTTTTATCGCTTCGCAGATGTCGTATGCAAAATCGTCGGGTATCTCCTCGTTGTCGATGAAGCTTTCCAGTGCGCTGACAAAGTTCTTCCGCAGCAGCATCTTGTCCTTGAGCGTCACCTTCATGGGGACGCGCCTGCCTGTGTCGGCGTTGCGCAGGTCCATTATGTCCGAGTCCAGCAGCCTCATTATATGGGATATGCTGTCGCGGCTGTGAGGTCCGAACACAAGCTGGTGGTACACGGCTGCCTTGCACAGCGCCGCCATGTTGAACTCATTGGGAAGCACCTCGAACACCGACATCAGCGTGAACAGGAACTCCTCTATAGAAGCGTAGTTGTCTGAAAGTCCCATGCACATCGTAAGGCTGTCCACATTTGCCGCCGAGAACTTCACAGCGCAGTCAAGCGCGGTCTTGTGCTTGTTCATGGGGCAGATATCTATCGGTATGGGCAGAGTGCATTTTGCGTTGTAGATATAACGGTGCGCTTCCTCCTTGCTCATCATGCTGTAGCTGCCGCGGAGCCTTACCATCTCGATGCGGCTCTGCAGCTGTCCCTGCGCCAATGCCAGAAGCTGCCTTGAGACCTTGCTTATTGCGGGGAACTCCATGATGACGGGGGTGTTTTTTAGCTTGATGCGCTCCTTGAAATCATGGATGGTAACCACTGTGTAGCTGAAATCGAACACCTCGGTAAGCTCGGCGAACATGGGGTTTCCGAGTCGGAAGATATAGTTCACGCCCTCGGGAAGCTCGTTCATCTTCATCACCGTGCGGAAGTCAAGCTCCACGTATTTCACGCCTGCCTCGGCAAGGGCCTCTATATAGGTGTAGATATGCTTAGGGTTTGCGTTCTCGCATATCGGAAGCGTACACAGGCTGTTATCTGTAATAACGGTTTTCATTAATTGATATTATCCTTTCAGACCGCGCGCCTGACGGTCCATGTCCTCCACTACTATATCGAATATCTCTCCGAGGGTAGCGCAGTATTCAAGCAGCTTCCACGGCTCGTTGGTGTGGAAGTGTATCTTTATCAGGTCCTCATCTCCTACGGCAAGCAGGCTGTCGCCGCTGAAGTTTGCGGTGATGTAGTCGTTTATCGCATCCTCGTCCAGGTTCTCGCCTTCGATAAGGAGCTGGGTATCATAGCGGAATTCAAGCATCGTTATCCTCCTTTTTATGCTGTGCTGCGGCAGGTATACACAGTGCAGCACGATGATTGCTGTTTGTTATACCATGACCGCAAACACGAAGTGTTTGCAGGCTGCGTGAGCAGCGCCGTTGAAAACGGCAAGGTCAGCCGTTCAATAAATTTGGCGCAAAAGCGAAGCTTTTGAAGCAAGCTAAATTTATTATACTATGACCGCAAAGCGCAGCTTTGCAAACGGCGTAGCCGTTGTCTCAATTACGATCCACATGGCAATTTTTTCGGTTTCGCTTAGCGAAATCAACGGCGCTCCGCCGTTGAAGAAAAAATTGCAAGGTGGTTCGGTCGGCAATGCCGAGCGAAACACACTGCCGTTCAATAAATTTGGCGCAAAAGCGAAGCTTTTGAAGCAAGTCAGATTTATTATATCACACTTGCCCGTAATATTCAAGCGGAAACTATTGCACTTTCGGGTATTCACTGCCGTAAGCATCGCAATCCGTTCAAAACAGGCTTGCATTTGCGCGCAAAAAGATGTAAAATAGAAGCAGCAGGGATTTTATGCAGAGTACGGTATGCCGTGCCTCTATATGAAATAACGATTTACAAACACATATTAAAAGGTACTGTAATGCAGAATTTTTATTTTATACTACTCGGCGGAAGCGGTATATATCTGATAGTACAGCTTGTCGCTTATGTTTTCTACGGCAAGATATTCTTTGCCGATACAGGAATACTTTTCGAGCAGCGCAGAAACAAATTCGAGTGGCAGATGGTATTCCCGAAGAATCTGGTGCTGCTTGTGGTGTTTCTTTTCAGCACCTCGCTGTTCGGGCTGCTGATGGACTCGCTGGGGGTCGTGGGCTGGCTGTCGCTGCCGCTGGCTTCTTTCGGAGGGCTTGCGGTGAATTTTATCGTCAATATTGCGGTGACGCCCATGCTGTGCAGGCTGGGCAACAGCGGAAGTCCCACGGACGAACAGCTTGACGGCGCCGAGGGCGTTGCACTGGAGGAGATAACCGAGGACAGCTACGGCAGGATAGAGGTAAAAAACGGCGGAAGATGCTATTATTTCGATGCACTGACCGCCAATGGCGGCACCATCGCCGCGGGGGAGAGGATAATCGTGATATACGCGCAGGAGGGGCTGTGTTTTGTTGAAAGCGAGGCACGCTTCTGCGATGTGCTGTTTGATGAAAACGACCCCGTCAGCCGTGATATCATAGATTCTGTTGAGATAAAAAAGGAGTAACATGGAGATAATACAAAACTTTGACTGGTCTGTACTGGATATGATACAGGCGCATCTTACCTGCGGTTTTATGGATGTCTTTATGCGCGTGGTATCCTCGCTTGCCGATGCGGGGCTGATATTTTTTGCTGCCGCGGGGCTGCTGATGATATTCAAGGGATATCGCCGCTGTTCTGTCAATATACTTATATGTATGGCGGGCGCGGCTGTGGTGGCTTTTCTGATAATGAAGCCGCTTATCGCACGGGAGCGTCCCTGCTGGCTGAATGAGGATATTCAGCTCCTTGTCGCGGTGCCGCAGGATTATTCCTTCCCCTCGGCGCACACGCTGTACTCCTTCATGGTGGCGACTGTCATCTTTATGTACGACAGGCGCATCGGGATACCCTCGCTGGTGCTGGCGGCACTGATCGGTTTTTCAAGGCTGTATCTGTATGTGCATTTCCCGACCGATGTGCTGTGCGGTGCGCTTCTCGGAGTTTCTTTCGCGCTGATCGGCTATTATGTCCTGCGCTTTGCGCTTGAAAAGCTTCCGAAGATCTCACGGTATCTGCCTGACAGAAAGGCCTGAAATATAAGTAGCGTATATAAAAAAACTGCTTCGGAGAGATGCTTCCGGAGCAGTCAAAAATTTCTGAATATTTTTTTGAATAACCTATTGACAAATAAAAAAGGCTATGTTATAATAAGATCATCGGAAATCGATAATAATTACTATTTTTAAAATCAATAAATTTTCAGGAGGAAACAATCATGGCAAAGTATGTATGTCCCGTATGCGGTTATGTTCACGAAGGTCCCGAGGCTCCCGAGAAGTGCCCTCAGTGTGGTGTTCCCGGCAGCAAGTTCAACGTAATGGAGGCTTCTGAGAAGCTGGTATTCGCTGACGAGCACAGGATCGGTGTTGCAAAGGCTGTAACAGACGCAGAGATCATCGAGGGTCTGCGTGCAAACTTCATGGGCGAGTGCACAGAGGTTGGTATGTATCTTGCGATGGCAAGAGCTGCGCACAGAGAGGGCTATCCCGAGGTAGGTCTGTACTACGAGAAGGCTGCATGGGAAGAGGCAGAGCACGCTGCAAAGTTTGCTGAGCTGCTGGG
The DNA here is from genome assembly GCA_045540255.1 of Oscillospiraceae bacterium. Taxonomy (GTDB): domain Bacteria; phylum Bacillota; class Clostridia; order Oscillospirales; family Ruminococcaceae; genus CAG-115. The sequence goes on from JAZQGZ010000046.1 coordinate 13,137, forward strand.
CGAGGTAGTATCCGAGTCCACAAAGGAGAACCTCACAGCAAGAGTTGCTGCCGAGCACGGCGCAACAGAGGGCAAGCTGATGCTGGCTAAGCGCGCTAAGGAGCTGAACCTCGACGCTATCCACGACACAGTTCACGAGATGGCAAAGGACGAGGCAAGACACGGCAAGGCGTTTGAAGGTCTGCTGAACAGATACTTCAAGTGATCGACGAAAGGAGACATAATTATGGAAAGATACATCTGCCCCTGCGGCTATGTTTATGACCCCGAGATAGGCGATCCCGACGGCGGTATCGCGCCCGGAACCAGGTGGGAAGACATCCCCGATGACTGGGTATGTCCCGTATGCGGTCTCGGCAAGAGCGATTTCACTGCTGAGTGATAAATTGAATTGAAGTAAAGAGGGCATTTCTCAAATTGAGGAGTGTCCTCTTTTTGTTTTTGTGTCAGATTCGGCTTGTAAATCGCCTTGTAAATAACCTCTGAAAACAGTTCTTTTCACAAGCACCTTGTAAATAACAAGCTTGTAAATGTTTTTCGATCTAATTATACACTATTTTGATACAATTTGCAACAACTTTTCGGGACAATTAAGCAACTTTGCAACTTCTTTTTACATCTTTTTATAACTTCTCAAAACCTTTTACTGCGCTGCTCTTGCCGCTGCGCAGTATTTTTATATAATTTTCAGATATGTGCCATTATAATGACGGGTTAGCAAAAGCAATATGATATAATATAATCACAAGGTGAGGGAAACAAAAACTCACAAAACAAATTTTTTAACCGAAAAGGAGAAAGTATTATGAACATTATTATTAACGAGAGAAACCACACACTGGAAATCACAAAGAAGTTCGCAACAGCAGCTTCCCGCTTCGGCTCTGACGAGTACAGAGAGCTTAAGGAAGCCCGCACCGACTTCCCCACATTCAAGATTGTTGTAAAGACCACTAAGAGCAAGAGCAACTTCAACGGTCTGACCTATGCTTTTATGGAGAACTACATCAAGAGCCATGATGATGAGAAGCAGACAATACTCACAGCTTATAACACCAAGAGAGAAATCGGAAAGAGCGTTGCTTCTGCAAAGGCATACAATGAAATCAAGAATTGGTTTCTTGAAAAGTACCCCGAAGTAGCAGAGTTCGCAGCCTAATTAACAGAAAAGGAGATTATCACAATGAAAACCGCTATCAATGTAGACTTCCTCAACAACAGAATCGTAATGACAAGAACATTCGCAAAGCTTGCTTCTGATGTGCGCAGTGCGGAGTATGAGATGTTACAGAAAGCCCGCCACGATTACCCCACATTCAGCGTGGAAGTACGCACTATCAAGAGAAATCCCAACAAGGAA
>JAZQGZ010000047.1:0-113037 GCA_045540255.1 Oscillospiraceae bacterium
ATATAAAGTTCTTGACATCGGCTGCGGCGAAGGTAAAGACGCTGTTTTTCTTGCAAGGAATGGTTACAATGTAACTGCTTTTGATGCCTCTGAACAGGGTTTATCAAAAGCGAGAGAATTGGCTGACAAATGTGGTGTGAAAATAGATTTCTTTAAGGCAGATGTGCGTGATTTCAGACTTGAAACTGACTACGACATTATCTTTTCAAGCGGTGTATTCCACTACATTCCGTCTGAATTGCGTGAAAGCGTTATTGATAATCTGAAAATACATACAACTCCAAATGGTATCAATGTAATGAATGTTTTTGTAAGAAAGCCGTTTATTCCTCTGCCACCAGATATAGAGGCTGAAGAACTTGTGGCAGGAGATTGGAAATCGGGCGAGCTGTTTATGTATTATCACGATTGGCTGTTTCAAAAAAATGAAGAATGGATTTTCGATTGTAACAGCAGCGAAGTTCCGCATAAGCATTGTATGGATGTGTTGATTGCGGAGAAAGTGTAAATATATTATCACTGGCTACAAATTGGCTACACAATTTCTAATCAAATATGAAAAAAAAAGGACAGCAACCATAATAATTGCTGTCCTGTTAAATTTTGTGTGATAGCAGCTCAAAACCGCTTTGTTATTACTCTCCCGAAACAGATTTCGGTATCAAAACGGTATCAGAGAGCGGTTTGAAGTGCCTTAAACCGCTTTGTTATGCGGTTTGTTTGAGTGTTTTAATTACTCCCACTCGATGGTTCCGACAGGCTTGGGAGTGAGATCGTACAGAACACGGTTGATGCCCTCGACCTCTGCAGTGATACGTGCAGTGATCTTGTGCAGCAGTGCGTAGGGGATCTCCTCGATGGTTGCACTCATAGCGTCAGTAGTGTTTACCGCACGGATGATAGCAGGCCAGCCCTCGTAACGCTTGTCGTTTCTTACGCCAACACTCTTCATGTCGGGCACAGCAATAAAATACTGCCATACTGTCTGGTTGAGTCCTGCGTTGTCGAACTCCTCGCGGAGGATAGCATCAGCCTCACGCAGTGCGTGCAGACGATCGCGGGTGATCGCGCCAAGGCAGCGTACACCAAGACCGGGACCGGGGAAAGGCTGACGATCTACCATGGAAGCAGGAAGACCAAGTGCCTTGCCGACAACTCTTACTTCATCCTTGAACAGCAGCTTAACAGGCTCTACAAGCTCGAACTGCATATCCTCGGGCAGGCCGCCAACATTATGGTGTGCCTTTACGCCGTCGCTCTCAAGGATATCGGGATAAATGGTGCCCTGTGCAAGGAAGCTGATTCCCTCAAGCTTGCCTGCCTCTTCATCAAACACCTTGATGAACTCGCCACCGATGATCTTGCGCTTCTTTTCGGGCTCCGCAACGTCCTTGAGAAGATCGAGGAAGCGGTCAGTTGCGTCAATGTAGATGAGGTTTGCGTCAAGCTGGTTGCGGAACACTTCGATAACCTGCTCGCTTTCGCCCTTTCTCATCAGTCCGTGGTTCACGTGTACGCAGACAAGCTGCTTGCCGATGGCCTTGATGAGCAGCGCAGCGACAACTGAGCTGTCAACACCGCCTGACAGTGCCAGCAGCACCTTCTTGTCTCCCACCTGAGCACGCACAGCGGCAACCTGCTCGTCAATAAAAGCATTGGCAAGCTCGGGAGTAGTGATTCGTTCCATTGTTTCCGGTCTTTTGTTTGTGTCCATAATATCCTCCTATATAACGGTATGATTACCGATATTACTGTGTTTCAGACTTGGTCGCTGACCATTCGATAAACTTGTAGCTTTCAAGTATCTTAAAGAACTGAGCAAGCCTCTCGTAGGTGGGATTAGCTTTTTCACCAAAGTGTTCCTCCACCTGCAGCCCGATGTCTGCTATCGTACTTTTTCCATCGATAAGCGGCCATACGAAGCTTCCTATCTCGTCAAGATGGATGTGCGAGACCTTGGGTTTCTTTAACAGCACCTGTGCGACCTTGTTGAATACGCCTTTGTTTTCTATGTCGAGCGTTACGGCACCCTGCTCGTCCTGCGACCACTGCAGCCGCTCCGGACGAACGGGTATCCTTTCGAGGTAATTATCTTTTGTGTTTTTCTTTTTCATGCTTACTTATTCTTTCTGGGCTTTCTCCAGAGAGAGAACTTCAGCAGCGACAGGATTATCAGTGCGAATACTGCAAGTCCTGCGATGCTTGCCACAGGCTCGGGGAGATTAAGGATGCCCGAGATATCGATCATCTCGTTCACGCCGAATATCGCAAGCACGGCAAGCAGGATACCTACAAGGCCCTCGCCCGCGATCATACCCGAACAGAACAGGATTCCGTCGTTGGTGACTTCCTTCTTCTTCTCCTCGTCACCCTTGAACTTCATCTTATCGAATACCAGTCTTACAAGACCGCCCACCATGATGCACGCATTGAGCTGTACAGGCAGATAGATACCGATCGCAAAGGGAAGAACAGGGATGCCGATGATCTCAACAACAACTGCGATAAGTGCGCCGACCAGAACCAGGTTCCAGGGAAGCTCTGCGCTCATAACGCCCTCAATGATCATCTTCATCAGGGTCGCCTGGGGAGCTGCAAGCTCCTTTGTGCCGAAGCCGAGACCTGCATCCAGCAGATAAAGTGTACCGCCGATAGCAAGCGCGGATGCAACAACACCGATTATCTCACCGATCTGCTGCTTTTTGGGAGTTGAGCCGAGGATATAGCCTGTCTTGAGGTCCTGGGAGGTATCGCCGGAGATAGCGGCTACGATACAGATGATAGATCCGATGGAGATAGCTGCAGCCATGCCCTCGGGACCCTCAGCGCCTGTAAACTTGAGGATAAGGGTGGAGATAAGCAGGGTTGCGATAGCCATACCCGAAACAGGGTTGTTGGAGCTTCCTACAAGTCCTACCATTCTTGAAGAAACGGTAGCAAAGAAGAAGCCGAATACTACGATCATCAATGCACCGAGGGGATTTACGGGGATAGCGGGAACCAGCCATACCACGATAGTAAGAACAGCGATCGCGATAAGCACGAACTTCATATTAAGATCCTGGCCTGTTCTGAGGGTGTTTACTGCACCCTTGCTGCCGAAGTTCTTGACTGCATCCCTGAAGGTACGGATGATAAGAGGAAGTGATTTGATAAGGCTGATGATACCGCCCGCAGCCAGTGCGCCTGCACCGATATAGCGGATGTAGCTGCCCCAGATACCGCCTGCGCCCTCTGCTGCGTAAACCTCGCCGATGGTCCTTGTGGACTCGGGGTACATGATGATATCGCTACCGAACATTACGATGAGGGGAATAAGCACCATCCAGCTCAGTACGCCGCCCGCGAACATATACGACGAGATCCTCGGACCGCATATGTAGCCTACGCTGACAACAGCGGGATAGATCTGCGTACCGATCTCGCCTGCGAAATCCTTGAACTTGAGGGATACCTCGCCGGGAACAGCCTTAATGCCGTCGATGATGAACTTGAAACCTGCCGCAAAGCCCATGCCTGCAAATACTGTAGAGGCATTGGAGCCGCCCTTTTCGCCTGCGAGAAGCACCTCAGCACAGGCTGTGCCCTCGGGATAAGGGAGAACGCCGTGCTCCTTTACGATCAGCGCATTACGCAGGGGGATCATAAAGAATACGCCCAGCAGACCGCCGATGAGGGCGATAAGTGTGATCTCGATAAGATCGGGCTTTTCCATAGTTCCCTCGGAAGCCCAGAGGAACAGTGCGGGAAGTGTGAAGATGGATCCTGCTGCAACAGACTCACCGGCAGAACCGATGGTCTGAACGATGTTGCTTTCGAGGATGGAGTTCTTCTTCATGATAACTCTGATAACGCCCATCGCGATTACCGCTGCGGGGATAGACGCGGATACCGTCATACCTACACGCAGACCGAGATAAGCGTTTGCCGCACCGAATACCACCGCGAGTATAACACCCATGACGATAGACGCTACGGTAAATTCCGGCGTTATCTTTTCCGCCGGAACATACGGCTTAAAGTCGTTTTTGTTTTCCATTAAATTCTCCATTCCGCCTTTACGGCAATTAATTAAGTGGTAACACGCCATGAGGCTATGCTGACAGTAAACTGACACAGTTATACGGATGCAACTGTATCAAAAAAACCTGCAAATAGTATACCATATTTCCGCTGAAATATCAAGTATTACAGGCGTTTAAATTCAAAAAAACACATACTTTTTTACACTGTATGAAGGAATAGCACGAACCGCAACTGTCGGGTTGACAAGCTGCGGACAAATCAATATAATTATAATTGTGAACACAGATCTGAAACGAGGTGCTGTATGACTACCGAAAACGGAGAATGGATAATGAAAGGGATCCCCGACAGCGATCCGCGCTGCATAAAAAGCGTGGATGAGCTTGCGGAGCATATCGATGAAATCGGCTTTCTGCCGTTGTTCAGTTGCGGGATAGAGGGCTTTTCCGTGGAGGAGATGACCGATCCCCGCTACTGGTGGACGGAACACGAGCGCGACCCGTGGCTGTGGCGCGAACTTATAGCAAGGGATGGCAGGATAGCCTATGGCAAGTTCTTTGACAAGAGGGCGGGGTTTATCTCGCTCAGGTGGCTGCCGTATTTTGCGAACTTCCGCCGCGACGGATACGACTTTGACTCCCGCTGGGAGGACGGCATGGCGACTGCCCGACAGAAGCTGATAATGGATCTGTTCATGGCGGGCGACGAGCTGTTTTCCTTTGAGGCAAAACGCAAAGCGGGCTTCGGCAAGGGCGGTGAAAAGAACTTCGAGGGTATACTGACAGAGCTCCAGATGCAGACCTATCTTGTGACAAAGGATTTCAGGCAGCGCCGCAACAGGAACGGAGAGCCCTACGGCTGGAAGATCGCCGTGTACTCCTCGCCAGAGGGGATATGGGGCTACGATGCGGTGACCTCCGCCTACAACGAGGCTCCCGCGATCTCAAAGCAGCGTATCATCAGCCGCATAAGGGAGCTTTTCCCCGATGCCGCTGAGAACCGGATAAACAAAATATTGAAATGAAACGGAGAATACCATGGGAAGAATGAACTCATTCAGCGCACTTGACATCATCAAGCGCGTTATAGACGAGAGCGTGCACGAGGGTGATCTCTGCATCGATGCCACGGCAGGCCGCGGTAACGACACACTGCATCTGTGCAGGCTGGTGGGGGACAGCGGTCATGTCACCGCTTTCGATATCCAGCAGGACGCGGTGGACAGCACAAGAGCACTGCTCCAGGAAAACGGACTCGCCCACAGGGCGGATGTGCTGCTTAAAAGCCACAGCGAGATGGACTCGCTTTTTGAGGAGAACACCGTTTCGTTCATCACCTTTAATTTCGGATGGCTGCCAAAGGGCGACCACAACATATTCACCCGCAAGGAAACAAGCATCGAGGCGATAGAAAAGGGACTCAGACTGCTTAAAAGCGGCGGTATAATGTCGCTTATCATCTACTACGGCAGGGAAACAGGCTTCGAGGAGCGTGACGCACTGCTGGAATATCTGCCTACCATCGACAGCAACAGGTTTACCGTTGTGGAGATGCCCTTTGTGAACCGCCCCAACTGCCCGCCTATCCCGATAATCATAATAAAGGATTAAGACAACGACAAAACGACCTGAGAGTCTTGTGCAAGTACTCTCAGGTCGTTTTTATTCAGTTGAACATATAGTTTACAGGAAGATGTACTTCAGGATGAACAGCACTGCAAGAACATACATCACAGGGTTGATCTGCTTTGCCTTGCCGCAAACGAGGTTAAGAAGCACATAGGAGATAACACCGAGAGAGATACCTTCGGAAATGCTGTAGAACAGCGGCATCGCAATAATGCAGAGGTAAGCGGGGATTGCACTTGTGTAGTTGTCTGCGGTGAGCTTCAGCTCTGCGATATTGCTGAACATAAGGAAGCCTACGATGATCAGCGCAGGAGCGGTAGCGAACGAGGGGATAGCGGTAAAGATAGGCGCAAACAGCATGGAAATGAGGAAAAGGATAGCAGATGTGAATGCTGTAAGTCCTGTTCTTCCGCCCTCTGCAACACCTGCGGAGGACTCAACGAATGTGGTGGTGGTGGATGTTCCGAGAACCGCGCCCGCCGTTGTAGCGATAGCGTCTGCGAGAAGTGCAGGTCTTATTTTGGGAAGCTTGCCGTTCTCGTCAAGCATATCAGCCTTGGTGCTTACACCGATGAGGGTTCCCAGAGTATCGAACAGGTCAACGAACAGGAACGAGAAGATGATAACGATGAAATTGAATATACCTACGCTGCTGAAATCCACGTTGAAGCACTGTCCGAAAGTCTCGCCGAGCTTTGTGAAATCAGTGATAGCAAAGCTGGGGAACAGTGAATAATAGCCATTTGCGGCATCGGGGACATAGATGCCTGTAAGCTGACAGATGATACCCAATATCCAGGTGCCGAGGATTCCGATAAGGATGGAGCCTTTGATCTTTCTGATATAGAGTATAGCGGTGATGAATGTTCCGATGATCGCAAGCAGTGCGCTTATTCCCGCAGTGGAGAAATTATCGGTGAAGCTTACGATAGACACCAGTGTGGAGGAATTTGCAACGGAAAGTCCTGCGTTCTGAAGTCCGATAAATGCGATGAACAGACCGATACCGACAGAAACCGCATTCTTTAGCGTGAAAGGTATAGCGTTGAATATGGCCTCTCTTACATTTGTCAGCGAGAGGACGATGAACACGATACCCTCGATGAATACAGCAAGCAGTGCTACCTGCCAGGGATAACCGAAGCCCTGTACTACCGTATATGTGAGGAATGCGTTAAGTCCCATTCCTGCGGAGAGCACGAAGGGCATATTCGCCATGAATGCCATGCAGGCAGTACCGATAAACGAAGCGATACAGGTCGCAAGCAGAACCGCTGTGGGATCCATTCCCGCCTCGCCCAGGATGCTGGGGTTTACCGCAAGGATGTACGCCATAGTCATGAATGTGGTGATACCTGCGGTGATCTCGGTCTTTACGTTTGTGTTGTTTTCTTTAAGCTTGAATATTTTGTTGAGCATACCAACCATCCTTTTTTCGCCCGCCTTAAAAGGTCGGGCTATTTTGTTGTGATCAGATCACTTTTTAGGGTCGATGAACTGCCTGTAATCATAAAGATACTGAACGCCCGACCACAGCGTAAGCAGCGACGATACTATCATCAGCACATCGCTTATGCACTGCACGGGGAACGCCTCGGGCAGCCATGTAAACTGCACCAGTATATGCATAGCCAGTATAACGGCTATTGCTACCATTGTAACAGCAGTCTTTACCTTGCCGAGCCAGCCTGCTGCGATAACGACTTTTTTCTCGCTGCCTGCCGCCACAAGGCGCACGCCGGACACAACGAACTCCCTTGTGAGGATTATGATAGTCACCCATGCGTAGGTCCACTTAAGCTCGGTCATGCACACCAATGCCGCCGCCACAAGTATCTTGTCCGCCAGCGGATCCAGAAACTTGCCGAAGTCTGTTATCATGTTGTATTTGCGTGCGATCTTTCCGTCAAAAAGATCTGTGATGCTTGCTATTCCGAATATCACCAGTGCCCACAGATAGTTGAGCGGTATCTCGTCTATCATCATGAATGCCACGAAAAACGGCACCAGCACCACGCGCATCACTGTAAGTTTGTTTGCCAGATTCATATTGCTTCTCCGATAAGATTATTGTCGATAACATCAAATATCCTGATGTTTATGAAATCGCCGATCCTGAGTCCCATCTCCTTGGGTGCGGAGAAGTAGATCATACCGTCGATCTCGGGAGCGAACATCGCACTTCTGCCGAAATACAGGCCGCCCTCTGCAAGGTACTTGTCATAGCCCTCAACAACTATCTCCATCTCGGTATCGATCATGCCGTCGTAAAGCTCCGCAACACGGGTGTCCTGCTGTTCTTCGAGGATATCCTTGCGGTGCTCGCGCACGTTTTCCTCCACCATATCGGGGAAGTTTGCGGCGGGTGTTCCCTCCTCCTCGGAATAGGAGAAGCATCCCATGCGCTCGAATCTCATATCCTCGGCAAACTCTCCGAGGGCGTTGAACTGCTCCTCTGTCTCGCCGGGGAAGCCTGTGATGAACGTTGTTCTGAGAGTGATGCCGGGGATCTCGCGGCGCAGCTTTGCAACCAGCTCACGCAGCGAAGCCTCATCGCCCCTGCGGTTCATCTTTTTAAGGATAGCACCGTCGCAGTGCTGCATGGGGATATCGAGATACTTTACTATCTTGTCCTGACGCTTGATGCAGTCGATAAGCTCGTCCGTGATGCGCTCGGGATAGCAGTAAAGCAGGCGTATCCATTTGAGTCCCTCTATCTCGCACAGCTTGTCCAGAAGATCGGGAAGCGCAAGCTTCCCGTACAGGTCAAGGCCGTAGCGGGTGGTATCCTGTGCGATCACGATAAGCTCCTTTACGCCGTCCGCTGCCAGAAGCTTTGCTTCCTCAACACAGTTTTCGATGGTGCGGCTCCTGAAGCGTCCGCGTATCTGCGGGATAGCGCAGTAGGTACAGCAGTTGTCGCAGCCGTCAGCCACCCTGAGATAAGCGTAATGCGGAAGCGTTGAGATTATTCTCTTGCCCTCCATGCTGTGGGACTCCTTTTCACCGAACACATAGACCTGCTCGCCGTCCCTTACCTGCTCCATTATCTCGCCGATCCTGCCGTAGTCGGAGATGCCTACAACGGCGTCCACCTCGGGGAACTCCTCCACGAACTGCTCACGATAACGCTCGGAAAGGCAGCCCGTTACCACGATATGCTTTATTGTTCCCTCGTTTTTCAGATCTATAAGCTCCATTATCCAGTTTATCGCTTCTTCCTTTGCGCTCTGGATAAAGCCGCAGGTGTTTACCAGCACTATTTCAGCCATGCCCGGCTCCTGCACGAAGGCAAAGCCCTTATCTGCGATCTTCGCCATCATCTGCTCTGCGTCCACCTGATTTTTCGCACAGCCAAGCGACACTATCGCAACCTTTGTTATCTTATCGCCCATTTAATCAAAATCCTCGTTTTCTTCGTAATCCTCATAGTCCTCCAGAAGCCGCTCTATACAATGCTTCACGGAGTTATAATCATAGCCCCTGCGTGCCAGCGCCGCTATGGTGCGGCGGCGGTCATCATAGTCCGCTATCTTATTGTAATACTTGCGCTCCAGAAGCTCGGTTATCTCCTCATAGATCTCTTCATCCGAGAACTCAGCGAGGGTGTTTTCCACAAGCTCAGCAGAAAGTCCGCGGTGCAGCATCTCGTACTTTGCCTTGCGCAGTCCGTAACGCTTTGTATGGATAAGGTAGTCGGCAAGCTTCGGGGCGTATTCCTCGTCGTTTACATAGCCGTAGTCCCGCATCGAGTCAGCCGCACTGCGTGCCGCATCCTCGTTGTAGGTCTGTTTCAGCTTTTTGTAAAGCTCGTTATAGCAATACTGCTTTGTACCGAGGAGATACAGCGCGCGCTTTTTCGCCTTGCGCCGTGTATCCGCCTGCTGAAGCTGTGCAAGCCTGTCGCCCGAAAGTTCCTCCCCTTTTCTCAGCATGAAATCATTGACGACCGTGCTGTTGATGAAAAAGACCTGTCCGTCCTCAAGCTCAAGCTTGTATGTATCGCCTTTATAGACCGAAAGCTCGGTTATCTCCATTATTCAAGGTCCTCGGGAGAGAACTCTGCATAATCGTCATCCTCCGAAGCCGCTGCCTTTGCCGCTGCAGGCTTCTTCTCTTCGATGGGAGCGTCTTCGGCATCCTCGCCGCCGAAGCTGAGATCAGTATTCTTTGCGAAGATCTCGCGGATCTTCTTCTCTACCTCGTCGCAGACAGAGGGGTTCTCAAGCAGATACTGCTTTACCTTGTCACGGCCCTGACCGATCTTCATGTCGTCATAGCTGAACCAGGAGCCGCTCTTCTTGATGACATCGAACTCAACGGCGGTGTCTACTATCTCGCCCATCTTGGACACGCCCTCGCCGTACAGGATATCGAACTCTGCGGTCTTGAAGGGAGGTGCCACCTTGTTCTTTACCACCTTGCACTTGGTACGGTTGCCGATGATGTCAGCGCCATCCTTGATAGGCTCGCCGCGGCGCACCTCGATACGCACGGAGGAGTAGAACTTGAGCGCACGGCCGCCTGGAGTGGTCTCGGGGTTGCCGTACATAACGCCGATCTTCTCTCTTATCTGGTTGATGAAGATGGCAACACAGTTGGACTTATTGATTACAGATGTAAGCTTTCTCAGTGCCTGGGACATAAGTCTTGCCTGCACGCCCACGTGAGCGTCGCCCATGTCGCCGTCTATCTCGGCTCTTGTTGTCATAGCCGCAACGGAGTCCAGTACGATGATGTCGATAGCACCCGAGCGCACCAGTGTTTCGATTATCTCCAGTGCCTGCTCGCCTGTGTCGGGCTGGGATACCAGCAGGTTGTCGATATCAACGCCCAGCTTCTTTGCGTAAACAGGATCGAGAGCGTGCTCAACATCGATGAATGCCGCTGTGCCGCCTGCCTTCTGCGCCTCTGCGACAGCCTGGAGCGAGATGGTAGTCTTACCCGAGGACTCTGTACCGTAGATCTCTATGATACGTCCCTTGGGAAGTCCGCCGATGCCCAGCGCAAGATCAAGCATAAGCGAGCCTGTCGAGATGCACTCGATATCCATGTGGCGGTTTTCGCCCATGAACATGATCGCACCTGCGCCGTAGGTCTTTTCTATCTGCGCCATGGCAGTCTTGAGTGCCTTTTTCTTCTCCTCGGGATCAACAAGCTTCACAACGGGAGCGACAGATCCCTTTTTCTTATCCATAGCCATTTTAAGTATCCTCCTGTATTTAAATGAAATTGTTTACTTCTTAATACCGTATACCACACGGTCTATATGACAGTAGTCCTTTTTTGTCTGCGCCTCTATTCCGTTTTCCTCGAAGATCTGCATAACGTCCTTTTCCTGACCCATGCCTATCTCAACGGCGAACAGGCCGCCTTTTTTCAGCTTTTTGCTCCACGCTTTCAATATCTCACGGTAGAAATAAAGTCCGTCCTCGCCGCCATACAGTGCCATCTCAGGCTCGTAGGTCACCTCGGTCTGGAGGTTCTTCATATCCTCTGCGGTGAGATAAGGCGGATTGGATACGATGATATCGTACATCGGAGCCGCTTCGATAACAGCTTTATCAAGCACGTCCGCAAGCACCGCACTGACAAGTCCGTTGACTTTCAAGCGATTCATTTCTATGTTACGGGTGAGGTATTCCATAGCCTTTCCGGACTTTTCGTAGCAGTGCATCCTCGTCCTGTACAGGCGGCTGAGCGATATTCCTATACAGCCGCTGCCCGAGCAAAGGTCGGCACAGACCAGTCCGTCTTTAAGGTATTCGTCCGTAACAAGCTCCACAAGCGTTTCGGTGTCCTGCCGTGGGATAAGCACGCCCTCTCCGACGCAGAAGTTCATGCCGTAAAATTCCCATTCGCCGAGGATGTACTGTAACGGCTCGCCCTTTAATCTGCGCAGTGTCATTTCCTGTGCATCAGCCGCCTGCTCGTCCGTAGTTTCGGCATCCGGGTCACGGAGAATAGTGGATCTGTAACCCTTTCCCGTAGCGTGTCTTATTATACACTGAGCTTCAAATCTTGCCTCGAAGATATCGTTGCCGCTCTTGCCGTCGCAAAGCTTTGCCTCTATGTTGTCATACAGCTCTTTAAGCCTTACCATTCGTCGTTCTCACCCTCCTTGGGGAGTACGGGAGTCATCGCCGCAATTGCGATCTCTATCTGCGAAGCGTCAGGCTCGCAGGTGGTGAGGCGCTGCATCCACAGACCCGGGGCGGAGAATATCCTTGTCACGATGTTGTTGTGACGTCCTGCGATACGGATAAGCTCGTAAGCTATTCCCACTACCAGCGGAAGCAGCAGCAGCTTTATCCCTACACGTGCAAGGGACGCAAGCATGGTGTTCTCTATACCGAACCACTCCGCGGGATTTATCGGAACTATCGTGTATACAAGTATGCTCACCAGCAGCGACAGGATGATGAAGCTTGTGCCGCAGCGGGGATGAAATCTTGTGTGCTTCTTAACGTTTTCAACGGTGAGCTCCTCACCTGCCTCGTAGCAGGCGATGGTCTTGTGCTCTGCACCGTGGTACTCGTAGGTGCGGCGGATGTCGTTCATCTTTGCCACCACAGCCATGTACGCAACGAATATTATCATTCTGAGCACGCCCTCAAAGGTAGCCTGCCACATGGAGATATCCACCCTGCTGCCCAGTGTGAACGCTCCCTCGTAAGCGGCGGGGATCAGCGCAGCCAGTGCGGAAGCCCCTACCTCGGAGGGGGTGAACGGCATCAGCGTTTCTATCCAGTCGAAAAGCGCAGTGGGGATGAATGCAAACAGCAGCACCGCAAGTGCCACGCCAAGCACCATGGCAACAGCCATGATAACGCCTGTGAGCTTATCACCCAGCTTTTCGTCCAGCCATTTCTCGAATTTTGTAGGCTCTTCCTCGCCGTCCTCGTCAAGCATACCGCTCTTTTCGGCGGACTTCATCATATACTTGTAGCCGTCCGACATGGAGGACACGAAGTTTATTCCGCCGCGTATCAGCGGCACCTTGTTGTACCATTTCGCAGGCTTGTTGTCCCAGTCCTCCACATATATGCCGCCGTCCTTAAGACGTACAGCCATGGCAGACTTTGAAACACCCTTCATCATTATTCCCTCGATAAGCGCCTGTCCGCCTATCTTGGTCTTTTTACAGCAGTTTTCCTTGTTATTGCTCATTATCGTTCCTTTCCCGCTTCTGTATCAGCGGCAGTGTGATAGTCACTGTTGTTCCCACATCAAGCTCACTCTGTATATCTAAGGAGCCGCCGTGCATGAATATTATCTCGTCCGCAACGGCAAGACCGATTCCCGAGCCGCGTCGGGTGCTGTTTGCCTTGTAGAATTTCGCCTTTACCTTGGGCAGGTCCGCCGCCGCGATACCGCAGCCCGTATCCGCCACCGTGATGTGAAGCACCTCGTCGGTGCGCTGTGCAGTTATCTCTATCGTATCGCCCGCATCGGTGTATTTTATCGCATTGTCGATAACGTTTATGAACACCTGTCTTAACCTGTTCTTGTCGCCGTATACCACGCACAGGAACTCGGGCTCGTTATACCGCAGGGTCTTGTTCTCCTTGACAGTCTTGTCACGATAGATGAGCAGTGCATCATCCAGCTCTGCCAGTACGTCTATATTCGCCATCTGCAGGGTGAACTTTCCGTTCTGTATGCGGGAGAAGTCCAGAAGCTCCTCCACCATTCCCTCAAGACGCTCCGTTTCACGGGTTATCACCTTCATGCCCTTGGCAAAGGTTGCCTCATCATAGCCGAGGGCAAGGGTCTCGCTCCAGCCCTTGATAGCGGTGAGGGGTGTCCTCAGCTCATGGGAGACGGAGGAAATAAAGTCGTTCTTTATCGCCTCGGAGTTTTCAAGCTCATCCGCCATGTCGTTGAATACACGGGAGAGCTCGCCTATCTCGTCATTGTTCTTTATCGCTATACGCTCGGAGAAGTCGCCCTTTGCAAGCTTACGCGCGGTGCCGCTTATCTCCACCAGCGGCACGCAGATGGAGTTGACGAAATAAAGTCCTGTAAACACCACTATAAGTATTATCATGACGCTTATCGCAATTGCTGTGACCATTATCGCGGAAAGCTGCCCCTCTATCCTTGTGAGGGAGGTCACGAATCTCAGTGCGTTGTAGCTGCTGCTGGGCTGGGCTATCTTCACCGTCACAGCAAGTATCTTCTCGCCGCTGTCGCTGCCAATGAACACGCCCACGCCGTCCTCTGCCTTCAATGCCGCCTCGTAATCGGGCATATAATAGCTGCTGTCGGGAGAAAATCCGCTGGAGGAGAGCGTTACCTCTCCGTTCTTGTTGACGGACATCATCTCCATCTGATCCTTCTTCTCGAAGTTCTCGATTACCTCGCGTATCTCGGTGGAGTAGTTCACGGCAAGATCCTCGTAAAGCCTTGCGAGGATGGTGGCAGTGGCATTGGCCTCTGACACCACATAGTTCTCCGCGGAGCCGTAATAATACTGCCGCGTGAAGTAGTAGATGCAGACGTTTGCCACGATAAGCAGCACACTTACAACGCTGAGCGTGTTTATCATCCAGCGCCACGCAATAGAGCTGCGCTTTGTCACTGCCCTTGCGGCAGGCTGACGCGCGATCACATTACTTTCTGCCATCGTTATACGTTCCACTTATATCCGAAGCCCCATATAGTCTGTATGTAGCCGGGGTTTGACGGGTCGTCCTCTATCTTCATTCTCAGACGGCGGATGTTAACATCCACCACCTTGTCGTCGCCGTAATACGCATCGCCCCATATATGGCGCAGGATGGTCTTTCTGTCAAGGGCGGTGTTGCTGTTCTTAAGCAGATATTCCATGATGTGATATTCCACCTGCGTAAGCTCGATATCCTCGCCGTTCTTCTTTACTGTCCTGCTCTGGCAGTCCAGCACAAAGGGGCCGGAAACAACAGTCTTGGGCTCCTCCTTGCGGGAGGCGCTGATGTTCACGCGGCGGTAGATGGCATCCACCCTCGCCACAAGCTCAGAGGGAGAAAAGGGCTTGGTCACATAGTCGTCCGCGCCGATCATAAGGCAGTTTACCTTGTCCATCTCCTGACTCTTTGCAGACAGCATGATTATTCCTATCTCGCTGCTCTGCTCCCTTATCCAGCGGCAGAGTGAAAAGCCGTCCATACCCGGCATCATGATATCCAGCAGCGCCACGTCAAAGCGGCCCTCCTGCTGCTTGTAGACCTCCACGGCCTCCTCGCCGCTGGAAACATCCACAACATCATAGCCCGCACGGCTGAGGTTTATCACCACAAAATCGCGGATCGCCTCTTCATCCTCGCAAACAAGTATACGTTTCATATCTGTACCTCTCAATTATATAGATATATAGATCAGAACAATATAAAGCTGTTCTTAAGCTCGCTCTCGGTGAGGGCAAGCTTGCCTGTCTTGTAGCCGTCCGTTTCGGAGTAGCAATATATGCTCTCCTCGTTCTCAAGGAGTACTGTCATGCCCTCGACCTTTTCGGCAGCCGTTTTATCGTTCTTGTCAACTATGCGGATACGCATAAGCTCAGTAGAAGGATCCACCGTAAGACCCTTCACCGGGTTGTAGCTTATGAATATTATCTCGTTCTCCTGGAGATTGGGAACAGCCGTCACAACGCCGTACCATCTGTGCGGGAACAGCAGCGCAAATCCGTATTTACTGCTGTAATAGCCGTAATGCTCCAGGGAGAAATTCTTGTATTTTACGGTGTACCAACGCACTGCGCAAAGCTGCTCCGAGCGGGTAAGAAGCTCGTAGCCGGGAAGCGGTGTCATGCTGGGTATCTCGTTAAAGCCGTCGCCGTCGATATCATAGCAGTAGATCTCTGCCGTATAATCGTTGGTGAAGCGGGAGATTATGCTGCTTTCTGCGCTGGGTCCGATGCTGTCCGGGCTGAATATCTCGTCACCGTGGCAGTAGATGACATCGGTACCGTACTGCCCCTGTCCGCGCAGGAAGTCGATAAACAGCGCAGGGACATCTTCCGCAAGCATTCCCTTTGATACCTTGACGATCTCGGAATGGGTGCCAGCCAGCGGAGTTTCACTGAGCTTCTCAAGTCCGTCGTCCGTACGGCTGAACATGGCAGCGTTGTAGCTTCCCGTCGCCTTGTCCGCGGAAACCGTGACAAGCTCTGTAGCACCGTCGCCGTTGAGGTCTATTACCTCAAGGCAGGAATAGGACGCAGCGTAAAGCTCGTTCGGGATGCCATCGGAGTAGTTTATAAGGCTGAACGCCTTTTCGGTCTGGTTGAGCATGGTATAACGGATTATTATATCCGTCTGGTTTCCCGCGCCGATACCGGTGAAGCTGACGCTCTCCACCTCACTGCCGAAGCAGGCAAGGTCGTATACCGCCTGCCATTTTCCGTCATACTGGTCAAGGACCTTAAGGCGGAGTGCAGCCTCGCCCGACTGCACCGAGTCAGGCTCGTAGAAGACCAGTGCCTCCTCGCCGGGCTCGCTGTCGATGCTCCTTATAACGAACGCCGAGCGGTAGTCGCCGCTTTTGGGGTATTTCAGGTTTATCGCCGCGCCTGTGCTGTTGATAAGCGCCTGATATATTTCGTCCTGCTGTGCGTTCAGCTTAGGGGGCGTCAGCAGGTTCTCCACCGAAGCTCCCGTGGAGCAGCCTGTCATAAGCAGGGCCGCAAACACAGCAAAAAAAACTTTTATCTTCACATTATACCTCTGTTCCAACAAGATATAGTTACACGTAATACTATTATAGCACAAATATTGAAATAATGAAAGAGTTTTTTGCAAATTTAATCAGATTTTCATAAACACAAAAGCAGATCGTATCGGTTTTTTCGATACATTTGCAACCTTTTGCGCTTTAGCACAGTGTTATGGTTGAATAAGGCAGTTTTTATGCCAATGATACACCGAAATAAGAAAGGATGATAATATGAAAAAACTGATGCTTTTTGCAGCGATGATATCCGTCCTCGCAACGGGGTGTGCCTCCTCTGCCGTAACAGGCGGCGCAGATAACGAGCAGGGCGCAGGCGCAGCCGCACCGCCCGACAGTTACCCTGCGTATGACGCAAACTCCTCCGATGCCATCGGCTACAACACCGAGATAGCATGGGAGAGCAATATCCATATCGAGCCGCAGGAGCTTACCTCACCGCCAGACCTGCGCATTGAAACGATAACGGAAATGACCGCCTCGGTAGCCGTGATGACGAAAAGCACTTACGAATGGACCGTTGACAACGGCGACGGCACCGCCGACACTACCATCACTGACAGCCTTATGCCCTTGGAGCTGGCGGCAGAAGGCTATGTAAGTGCTGCTTTCGACCCTTCGCAGCTCATTAAATTCCCTAAGATACTGCTCACGAACGGTGCTGAGATAAAGAACGTCTTATGCTGGGGCGAGGACCACAACACACAGCCCGTAGATTTCACCGCCGATGGTGTACTCACCCTCCCCAAGTCGCCGATAGGCAGCGTCTACTCAGTGGATGTGGTGTTCCCTCAGGGAAGATGCACCTATGTTTTCATGACAGCCGAGATGCCTGTTTTCAGCGGCGACAGCGGAAGCGTGAGCGGCTCAGTTCCCTCCTGCCCGCCCGACGCAGGCAGCAGCACCGACTGCCCGCCCGACTACGCGGTATCCGAGCCGTACATCGGTCAGCTTACACCGATAGAAAGCGGTATCGCCTACGATACATCTGAGCTTGCAGACTACCCCTGCAATATATACCGCACCGACGGCTATGTCGAGGGCAGGATATTCCCCACTGCTGTGACCATAGCCTCACTCGAGGAGCTTAAGCTGTACTTCAGCGAGAACGGGGAGCAGTATCAGCTCGGCAACACTGACCTGTGGGATTACCGATCCGATTTCTTCAAGGACAACGCTCTTGTAATTGCGATGATCGAGGAAAGCAGTGGCTCTATAGGCCACGAGTACCTCGGCATCTCCCCCCACAACGAGATAATCATAAAGCGTATCATCCCCGAATGTGGCACCTGTGACATGGCGGAATATCACATCGTGGCAGAGATACCCGCTGACATGGCCGACGAGCAGTTCAGCGTAAGATTTGTTTAAAAAATAGCCCCTCCAAAAAAGATGCACCGCCGCATATACGGTCTGACCGATATGCGGCGGTGCTGTTTTAATCAGATACAACAAAAACGGCAGGAATCGCTCCTGCCGTTTGTTATGTACAAAAGAATTAAAGGTAGATCTTCTTTGCTCTGTAAAGGATCATGAAGCTGAAGTAGCGGCGCAGATAGAAGTTTGCGTAGCAGAACACGATACCTACCAGCGGAGGAATGAACTCAAGCACACATACAAGAGTCATCATAACAGCGTCCACCTCGTTGCTCATCAGCGGGAAGAACGTAGCCAGTATCACTATGACCTCGGTAACGAATACAAGGAACTTGCCTGCGTTGTAGCCATTGAACAGAACAAGGCTTGCAATAAGAGCCATGAGGATAACGACGAAAACTATAAAGCCTGTGAAAGCGACCTCTTCAAGGTTTGCGTTTACGATAGCAACTGCGGTATAAAATACAAACAACGCGATAGCGAGGATGCAGGCACGGGTCTTGCCCTTTTCAGCGTCCTTGAGCCACGCTCTGTGTTCATTTATCAGTTTTGAATCTGCCATAATGAAAAAATCCTTTCCCGAACACGCTGTGCAATTCAAACGATTACATAGCTTATTTAGTCAATGTTCATATAATATTATATAACATATTGTGGTTACAGTCAACATGATTTTGTCAATTTCGTTAAAATCAATAAATCATCCTGTCAAGCTTTGGATGTTTCGACAAGGCATATATCACGCTGCCGTTTTGCTTGCGTATCAATCAAGAAATACCCTGAGGTTTTTGCTTCTGGATGCCTGACGGAGCTTTCTCAGTGCCTTTGCCTCTATCTGACGGATACGCTCACGTGTTACCTTGAACTCCCTGCCCACCTCTTCAAGGGTATGGGAGCGGTCGCTGCCGATGCCGTAACGGAACTTGAGCACATCGCGCTCTCTTTCGGGGAGGGTATCCAGTGCCTTGTTGAGCTCATCCTTGAACACCGCCTGCATCGCACTGTCGATAGGTGCGGGAGCATCCTCATCGGGGATGAAATCGCCGAGGTAGCTGTCCTCCTCCTCGCCGACGGGGGCCTCAAGGGATACGGGATCCTGCGCGATACGTACTATCTCACGTACACGCTCGGGCTGCATATTAAGCTCCTTTGCGACTTCCTCGATAGTAGGCTCGTGGCCGTTCTTGTGAAGCAGCAGGTTCTGTGCTTTTTTAACCTTGGTGATAGTTTCCACCATGTGCACGGGGATACGGATGGTACGCGCCTGATCCGCTATCGCACGGGTGATGGACTGTCTTATCCACCATGTTGCGTATGTGGGGAACTTATAGCCCTTGGTGTGATCGAACTTTTCAACCGCCTTGATAAGGCCGATATAGCCCTCCTGAATGAGATCGAGGAACGGCATACCTCTGCCCACATAATGCTTCGCGATGCTTACAACAAGGCGGAGGTTGGCTTCTATCAGCCTGTCCCTTGCCGCTTCATCTCCCGAGGATATCTTCTCGGCAAGCTGTATCTCCTCTTCGGTGCTGAGCAGGGGGATACGGCCTATCTCCTTGAGGTGTATCTTAACGGGATCGTCCACCGAAACGCCGTCAGCGGAATAATCGCTGTCGTCCTCGGTGAAATCAAGAGCGTTGCTGAGATCGGTGTCGATATTGTAATCATCCACGATCTCGATGTTGTTGCTTTCAAAATCGTCATAGAGCTTGTTGATCTGTTCAACGTCAAAATCAAGCTCCTCCAGTGCGTCGGTAATTTCCTTGGTTGTCAGCCTGCCTGTCTGCTTGCCGTGTTCAAGAAGCTCCGCAAGCACTGATTTTGCATTGTTTGCCATAATCTGATCCTTTCACTTTAAAGTTCGGCTTATGTAATAGATCCTGTGGTAAAAAACTGCTGTGACGTATATCTGTTATTCAAGGAAATCCTTGAGCTTTCTGCTTCGTGTGGGGTGGCGCAGCTTTCTCAGCGCCTTTGTTTCTATCTGGCGTATACGCTCTCGCGTTACCTGGAACTCCTGTCCAACCTCCTCAAGGGTGCGCTGTCTGCCGTCGATAAGGCCGAAGCGAAGTATTATGACACGCTTTTCTCTTTCGGTGAGAGTATCCAGTACCTCGCCCAGCATCTGGCGAAGCACGCTGTTGCACGCCTCGTCTGCGGGAGCGGGAGCGTCCTCATCGGGGATGAAGTCACCGAGGTGGCTGTCCTCCTCCTCGCCGATGGGGGTCTCAAGGGACACGGGGTCCTGCGCTATGCGGATTATCTCACGGACCTTGTCGGTAGTCATGCCGAGCTGCTCGGCGATCTCGTCCTCGCTGGGCTCGCAGCCGTTCTCGTGGAGAAGCTGGCTCTGCATCTTCTTTACCTTTGTGATGGTCTCCACCATGTGCACGGGGATACGGATGGTACGCGCCTGATCCGCTATCGCACGGGTTATAGACTGTCTTATCCACCATGTGGCATAGGTGGAGAACTTGAAGCCCTTGGTATAATCGAACTTGTCAACCGCCTTGATAAGGCCGAGGTTTCCCTCCTGGATGAGGTCCAGGAACTGCATACCGCGTCTTACATACTTCTTTGCGATACTTACTACAAGTCTGAGGTTTGCTTCGCTGAGTCGCTTCTTTGCGGCGGGATCGCCTGTTGCCATGCGCTCCGCAAGCTTTATCTCCTCCTCGGTGGTGAGCAGCGGGATACGGCCTATCTCCTTAAGGTACAGCTTTACGGAGTCATCCGCAAGCATACCGTCTGAGTCGTAGCTGTCGTCATAATCCTCGCTCTCCGCAAGCTCAAGTATGTTTTCGATATCAAGATCCGCGGTGTAGTCGTCAACGATCTTTATGTTGAGGTTGTCAAGCTCCTCATACAGACCGTTTATCTGATCCGCGTCAAAATTCAGCTCCTCAAGGACATCGGTGATCTCCTTGGTGGTCAGGCTGCCCTTCTGCTTGCCCTGGTTCAGCAGTTCGCGCAGCGCCGCCGAATTTGTTGTGTTCTCTGTCATTTGTTCTTCTCCTTTTGCTTTTGTACGAATGCCAGCAGCTCCTCAGCGGACATACTGCCTGCACTAATATTTTTACTGCTCTCGCTGTAGTTGTTAAGTATCTTTATATAGTCGGCAAGAGCCTGTATATCGTGTGAAAATGCGGCAAAATCATTCAATATACCTGTTATTCTGCCCATCTCCGCGCCGTCAAATTCCTCGTTGAAGGCTGTCATTTCAAGGCTGCCGCACGAGGATATCCTTTCCGCAATAAAATCAAACACGCGGCGGTTGAAGTCCGTTGCAAAGCCGCCTGTAAGCTCCTTTCGGATATGCTCCAGCTTGTCCGGATTGTGGTAAAGAAAACAGATTATGCCGCGCTCCGCCTTTTCCTCCCTCGGGAGCTTTGCGGACTGCGGATTGATCTTGTCGGTATTTCGCGGTGACACCAGATTTCTGTACTGGTCGCGCTTATCGCGCTTTTTCTGACGGTTTATTTCGCCGTTTACGGCAAAACGCACCGTGTCAGCAGGGATCCCCGCCGTTTCCGCCGTGCGCGAGATGTAAACATCCCTGTCCAGCGGATTGGATATCTGCGCAAGGAACACCACCGCTTTTTTCAGATAAGCGGAACGGTCCTCGGTCTTATTTACAAGGTCCAGCCCGTTCTGGAGCTTAGATAGCTCATAATCGATCGCGCCGCCCGAGTTTTCGATAAGATGCGCAAACGCCTCCGCTCCGTATTTCTGTATAAACTCGTCGGGGTCCTTTGCGCCTGTCATTTTAAGCACCCTAGCCTTTACACCTGCTTCGGTGAGCAGATTTATACCCCTTGACGCCGCCTTTTGTCCCGGCCCGTCCGAGTCGTAGGAGAGGATGACCTCGCTTTTTCCCATGCGGCCGATAAGACGTGCCTGCGTGGGAGTTATCGCGGTACCGAGAGTCGCCACGGCACTGTCAAAGCCTGCCTGATGCATAGCGATGACATCCATGTAGCCCTCGCAGAGGATGAAGTAATCCGCCTTTGAGTTCTTGGCGTAGTTCAGTGCAAACAGCGTTTCCCTTTTCTGGAACACGAAGGTCTCGTCACTGTTGAGGTACTTGGCGGGGGCGTCCGCCGAAAGCGCACGTCCGCCGAAGGCTATCACATTCCCTCTTGTGTCAAATATGGGGAACATTACACGGTGACGGAATTTATCATAGACACGATTGTTGTTTCTTGCAAGCAGCGCAGCCGAAAGAAGCTCGTCCTCCGTGAAGCCCTTGCTTTTCATATAGTAATGCAGCTTGTGGTAATCATCGGGGGCATAGCCTATTCCGAAGCGCTTTATCGTGTGCTGAGAAAGACCTCTGCGTGTGATGTATTCGTAGCCCTCTTTGCCCTCCGGTGAGAACAGCATCTCGTGGAAATATCGTCCCGCTGTACGGTTTATCTCGTACAGACGCTGACGGAATCTCGCCGAGCCGTCGTCCCTGTCCTCGGGCATCGCCATGCCTGCACGCTGCGCAAGGAAGCGCACCGCCTCCATATAATCGAGGTTTTCTATGCTCTTTATGAATGTGACAACATCGCCGCCTGCGCCGCAGCCGAAGCAGTAATAGCTCTGTGTGTCGGGATAAACGTGAAAGGACGGAGTTCTCTCCGAGTGAAACGGGCAGCGGCAGGAATAGGTGCTGCCTGCACGCTTAAGCTCCACATAGCTCTGCATCACCGACACTATGTCATTATTATCGCGAAGTTCACGCAGGAACCCGTCGGGCAAAGCCATGCGATATCCCTCCTTGTATTATATCAGACGAGATCCTCCACCTCAGCGTCGAGGATCACCTTCTTGCATTTTGAACAGTAGTGCGCAGGTATCCTGTACCCCAGTATGTTCTTGTTGTCGGTGAGCAGCCGCTTATCTGCGTCGAAAATCTTCTGCAGCTTAGTCCTGTCGGAACGGCACCAGAAGATACCTGTATCTTTTTCGACAGAAATCATCATCTCGCCACGCACCTCACCTGTATGCATTTCACATCCACAGAAAGGACAATCCATATACCACTCCTATCCGAGCCTTGCAGCTCCGCCCAGCCAGCCCTTGGGCAGGCATATCTCCTTGAACAGGTTTACAGCATAATCATCCGTCATGCCGCTGATAAAATCACCCACAGCAACGGCAAGTCCGTATTCCTCCGCAAGTCTGAGATAAAGCTGCGGCATCTTATCCTTATTTTCGCTGAAATAGTTGAACAGGAAATCCACGATGTGATGTGCCTTGCCCATCTCCGAGATAGTGGGAGCGGCTCTGTACACCTTTTCAAACATGAACTGCCTCAGCTCGTCATGGGCCTTTTTGACCTCGGCATCCATGCCGATATGCTCCGCACCGTGCTCCACAAGCGACCTCACAAGCGAGGAGATGCGGGCGGATTTTGTATCGCCCAGTATGCGCACAGGAAACCCGGGCAGGTCGCTGTCCTTTATGACTCCGCCACGGATGGCGTCCTCTATATCGTGGTTGATGTAGGCTATCTTGTCGCAGTAGCGCACCACCATGCCCTCTCTTGTGTAAGGCTCGGGCGCATTTCCCGAGGTGGTGTGTCCCACGATGCCGTCTATGACCTCGGCAGTGAGGTTAAGTCCCCTGCCGTCCTTTTCGATAAGCTCCACTACACGCTTTCCCTGCATATTGTGGGAGAAGCCGTTCGGCAGGAGCGCAGCAAGCGCCCTCTCTCCGTCATGTCCGAAAGGAGTATGTCCCAGATCGTGACCCAGTGCGATAGCCTCGGTGAGATCCTCGTTCAGTCCCAGCGCACAGGCAACGGTGCGGGAGATCTGATTTACCTCCAGCGTGTGGGTGAGCCTTGTTCTGTAATGGTCGGAATGGGGGATAAGGAACACCTGAGTCTTATGCTTCAGGCGACGGAATGCGTTGCAGTGGATTATCCTGTCACGGTCTCGCTGGAAATCCGTGCGGAAATCACAGGGCTTTTCAAAAACAGCTCTGCCGCGGCTGTCCGAGGACTTACAGGCATACTCGCTGAGAGTAAGCCTTTCATTTTCCATTATACGCTCGCGCGGAAGCATCGCTCTTCCCCCCTTGTTATCGTATTTTATTCAAAACGCTCTGTTCCCCACCAATCGGGAACCAGCTCTTTCAGTCTGATGGTCCTGCGGCTTTCAAGATCCATGAGGATCTCTATATCACCGCTGTTTTTGTCAAGCTGCATCATAAACTCACGGCAGGCTCCGCAGGGCGGACCTACTCTGCCATCGGGCATTATCGCAAGCACTTTGTCTATCTCCTGCTCGCCGTTTGTTATCATGTTAGCCATGGCGTTACGCTCGGCGCACATTCCTAAAGAGGAACAGGTATCGATACACACCCCGACATAGATATTGCCTGACTTTGCAAGCACAGCCGCCGCAACGCCGCCTGCCTCCATAAAAGGAGAGATGACACGTCCGTTCTGAACACGCTTAGCTTCGCTGTACAGCTTTTCCCAGATATCCATAGGTCCTCCTGAAATGTTGTCGGGACAAAAAACACTCACCTATAATTATATACAGATCCCGACCCGACTAAACCTTTTCGCTAAAAATATTTTTGTTAATTCTGTGCAAAATCATAGTTGAGTTTTTGTACAATTTCAATAGCAACATTACCGTTGCAGGTGTCTACTAATTTATCACGGAGCTTCTGTGCCTGCTCCTCGCGGACATAGAGGGATATCTTCACGTTGTCTGCGAACTCCTCGTTCTCCACCCTTGCATCGAAATCAAGGAACACCTGCGGCATCCTGCCGTATAGTCCGTAATCCACCGTCACGACAAGCTGCTCCGCAGCAGCCATGCACTTTATCTGTGCGGCGTCAACAGCGTCCTTTGCGCCCTTTGTGTATGCCCTGACAAGCCCTCCTGCGCCCAGCATTATTCCGCCGAAATAGCGGGTGACCACGCAGCACACATCGGTGAGGCCCTCCTTGCGGAGCACCTCGTAGATGGGGACTCCCGCAGTGCCGCCGGGCTCGCCGTCATCGGAGTGGCGTGCGGCATTGTTCTCACGCAGGATATAGGCGTAGCAGTTATGCGTCGCCTTGCGGTGCATGGAGCGTATCTGCTCGATAAACGCTATCGCCTGCTCCTCGGTCTGCACGGGACAGAGGTAGCCTATGAACTCGCTCTTTTTTTCGATGAATTTCGCCTCGCAGGGCGCGGCGATGGTCTTGTATTCCATGGGTTACCTCCTTGATAGATCGGAATTTATCGAGTGCCTCGACACGCAATTTCGCCTTAGACAGGTATACCATGTCAAATAAAACGAAACGACGGTTTAAAATAATGAAATCGTTATTTTCCGTAGGGGCACGGCGTGCCGTGCCCATTAATGTGATATCCGTTGTCTACGGGCACGACACGTCGTGCCCCTACGTAATACAACATGTTAACCGTTGCGCAGACATCCTACGACAATGTACTACGTTTTCGCAAAGGAAACACCGAGGAGCGTATCTCTACAAATTCCAATCTGTCAACCACTTATTATCTCCGACTGAAAATACTGCTCCTGAAACCGCACCTGTTCCGCTATCTCCTCTTTCGTGAACAAAACGCCCTCAGGCGCGACCACCCATTTTTCCTCAACGTCGTCAAAACGGTGGATAACGGCGATGACCCGTCCCGAAAACTCCTTTACAGGCTCACAAACTCCGAGGATGTACGCATCCTGCTCCTCACCGTCGGGAGCCATTATGCCCTTTATGTAGCCGTAATTTATCGGGTAATACATATCGGGATGCTTCGGGTGATAGCTCCCGAGAGGGCGGTCCACTGTTACGGTGACGATTTCTCCAATCATAATTACCTTCCGTAGGGGCACGGCGTGCCGTGCCCATTAATGTGATATCCGTTGTCTACGGGCACGACACGTCGTGCCCCTACAAATGCACAAAAACGCAAAAACTCACGCACATTATGCTATGCGTGAGTTTTGGATATACTGCAATTTAAAATTACTTGCCGATGTTGTAACGCTTCTTAAATCTGTCAACACGTCCGCCTGTATCAACCAGCTTCTGCTTTCCAGTGAAGAAGGGGTGGCACTTGGAGCAGATCTCTACTCTGATATCACCCTTTGTGGAGCGTGTCTCGATCTCGTTACCGCAAGCACATCTGATAACAGCAGCTTCGTATGCGGGATGGATTCCTTCCTTCATGTATGTCACCTCAATCCGTAATTTTATTTAATCATTACAAGTTGTAATTATACCATACTTTTTTCAAAAAAGCAATAGGTTTTTTAAATTTTTTCTTAAAATCCGAGTATTTTTGTAAAATCAGCGGAAAGTGCGCTCTGGAGTGCGGTTGCCGCAGCCTTGTCAGCACCCTTTGTGGTGTAGTACACCTTGATCTTGGGCTCTGTACCGGAGGGTCTGATGATAACGCTTGCGTCGTCCTCGAGATAGAATGTTATAACATCGGACTTGGGAAGTGTGATAGCCTCCTCAGCTCCTGTTTCAGCACACTTCTTTACGGAAGCCGCATAGTCAGCCACTGCAAGGACCTTAACGCCGCCGATGGTCTTGGGAGCGTTCTCGCGAAGGCCTGTCATGATCTCCTTCATGCGCTGCATACCGCTTGCGCCCTCGCAGGTGAAGTTCTCAAGCTTGTTGAAGTATACGCCGTACTCGTCGTACATTCTCTTGCGCGCCTCGATAAGGGAGATGCCCTTTGTGCGGTAGAATGCTGCCATCTCGCATATCAGCATGGAAGCAACTACTGCATCCTTGTCACGTACATATCCGCCTGCAAGGTAGCCGTAGCTCTCCTCAAAGCCGAAGATATAACGCTGCTCCTCGCCCTTTTCCTCCAGCCAGCCGATCTGCTCGCCGATGAACTTGAAGCCTGTAAGCACCTCACGCAGCTCTACGCCGTACTTCTGGCAGATAGCCTTGGTGATGTCTGTTGTTACGATAGTCTTTACTGCAACGGGGTTCTCGGGCATTGTGCCGAGTGCGATACGCTCCTTGCAGATGTACTCAAGCAGCAGTGCGCCTACCTCGTTACCTGTGAACAGCTCGTAGTGGTCGCCGTCGGGAACTGCGATGCCGACACGGTCGCAGTCGGGGTCGGTAGCCAGCAGCAGGTCGGGCTTCTCCTTATCGCAGAGATTGAGTCCTACCTGAAGAGCCTCCTGTATCTCGGGATTGGGATAGGGGCAGGTGGTAAAGTTGCCATCGGGCAACTCCTGCTCGGGAACAACAACAACGTCCTTGATGCCGATCTCGCTGAGGATACGGCGAACAGGCTTGTTTCCTGTACCGTTGAGAGGAGTGTATACTACCTTAAGGCCGCTGTCTGCAACGAGATCTGTGTGCAGGCCCTGCTCTCTTACCTTATCCATATACTCGTCGATAACGCTGTCATCGATGAACTTTACCATTCCGTCAGCAACAGCCTTGTCGAAATCAACCGACTTTACGCCGCTGAAGATGTCGATGTTATTGATCTTACCAAGAATAGCCTCAGCAGCCTCCAGTGTTACCTGGCAGCCATCGGAGCCGTATACCTTGTAGCCGTTGTACTTTGCGGGGTTGTGGGATGCTGTAACCATTACGCCTGCGCCGCACTTAAGTGCTCTTGTTGCCCAGGAAAGCATGGGAGTGGGCATGAGTTCCTTATAAATGTGCACCTCGATACCGTTTGCAGCAAGCACCTCAGCAGCGCTCTTTGCGAAGTAATCGGACTTGATACGGCTGTCGTAGGAGAGTGCAACGCTCTTTGTAACGCCGCCGTCAAGGATATACTCTGCAAGGCCCTGTGTTGCCTTCTTTACGGTGTAAACGTTCATTCTGTTGGTGCCTGCGCCGATAACGCCGCGGAGACCGCCTGTACCGAACTCAAGATCGCGGTAGAAACGGTCGCTCTTTGCGTCCTCGTCATTCTTTACGCTTTCAAGCTCCGCCTTGAGGTCGGGGTCTGCTGTTGCGTTGGCAAGCCACTGCTCGTACATTGTCTGTATATCTGCCATAGGGGGGAACCTCCTGTAAATAAATTCGGAATATATCAATACTTTTAAATTATATCATACAGAAAATCAAATTTCAAGTAGCATATATTCCAAAATCCGATAAAATATAAAGAAGTTTATGTGTAAGAATTACGATAAACAAGCCACCTGCTTCTATTATTTACAGCTGATTCCCATACATACAGAAATATCCGCTTCAGCGTTATGCCGAAGCGGATACCGATATTATTCAATTGTGGGCTTTCTCATCAGTCCTTGTCCTTTTCAAGGAACTTGTAAACAACAGCAGCAAGCGCAGCACCTGCGAGAGGGCCTACGATGAACACCCATACATCAGCGATGGGAGCAGTGTTGCCGTTGATAGCAGCAACGATAGCGGGACCGATGGAGCGTGCGGGATTTACGGATGTGCCTGTCAGACCGATACCGAGGATATGTACCAGAGTAAGGGTCAGACCGATAACAAGGCCGCCGAAGCTGCCGTGACCTGCCTTTTTAGATGTTACGCCGAGGATGGTCATAACAAAGATAAAGGTGAGGACTACCTCAACGATAAGGCCTGCAACAGCACTGCCGCTTACGCCTGCAAGGCCGTTGGAGCCGAAGCCGCCTGTCATATCGGTGACATTACCGAGACCGAAGATAGCAGCCAGCACGCCTGCGCCTGCAAGTGCGCCGAGGCACTGCGAAACGACATAGCCGATAAAATCCTTAACGGACATACCGCCGCTTAAAAGAACACCGAGGGAAACAGCGGGATTGATATGACATCCCGAGATGTTGCCCACACAATAAGCCATGCCTACGATAACAAGACCGAAAGCAAGTGCTGTAAGCACATAGCCTCCGCCCTGCTCCGCGCTGCATCCGACCAGCATCGCGGTACCGCAGCCCAGGATGACCAGCACGGCTGTGCCGATGAATTCTGCAATATACTTCTTCATTTTAAAAACCTCCTTGTTTTTTCACGGGGACATCCCCTGTATATTAGTATAACAGATATGCAGATTTTGTCAATCCGCATTTTGCACAGACTTTTTGTGCATTTTTAATATATAAAACAGCTCTGCCCCGAGGAAAAAGCTTCTTCGGGGCAGTAACATCTTATACAATGTACTCTTTCAGTGCTGAGATGAGCGCGTCGGTCTCCTCGTCGGTGCCTATCGTGATACGCAGGCGGTTGTCTATCCTCGGCTTTGAGAAGTAGCGCACATAGATATCCTTTGTCTTTAAGAATTCACAGATATCCTTTGCCCTGTATTTCTCATGCTCAGCAAAAACGAAGTTTGTGCTGCTGTCGGGCAGCGAGAATCCCATTCCACGAAGCTCTGCGGTAAGCCTGTCGCGGGTAGCGATCACCTTTTTCAGTGTGGCGAGGAAATACTCCTCGTCCTCGACGGAAGCAACACCTGCCTCGATGGCTATGCTGTCCATGGGATAGGAGTTGTAGCTGTCCTTTGCGGCATACAGCGCGGAGATTATCTCCCTGTTGCCGAAGGCGCAGCCGATCCTCATGCCTGCCATGGAGCGGGACTTTGAGAAAGTCTGAGTAACGACAAGGTTCTCGTACTCGGAAAGCAGCGGCACTGCGCTCTCTCCGCCGAAATCAACGTAAGCCTCGTCAACGATGACAACGCTGTCCTTGTTTGCGTCCAGTATCTCGCGGATGAAGTCAAGACCCCTCGCGATGCTTGTGGGTGCGTTGGGATTTGCGATAACCACGCCGCCGTTGGGGCGCTTGTAGTCCTCGGCATTGATGCTGAAATCCCCGTCAACGGGTATAGTCTCGAAGGGGATGCGCAGCATCTCGCACCACACGGGATAGAACGAGTATGTGATATCGGGGTAGATAACAGGCTTGTCGGAATTGAAGAATGCACGGAAGCACAATGCCAGCACATCATCCGAGCCGTTTCCTACAAACACATTCTCCCTTTCAAGACCCACACGCTTTGCGATCGCTGCCGCAAGGGGCTTCGCATCGGCGTCGGGGTACTTTTTAAGCCCCTCTGCATTGAAACGCTCTATCGCTTTCAGCACTCCGGGCGCAGGAGGATAGGGGTTCTCGTTTGCGTTAAGCTTTATGAAATCCGTCTTGTTGGGCTGCTCGCCTGCAACGTACGGCTCTATCTTTATAAGATTATCTCTCCAGCTCATTGTATCTCCTTTCAAACAAAAACAGGCGGACGACATAAAGTCACCCGCCTCAGTTTGTCGAAAAACCGTGGTTTAGCCCGCTAAGCGGGCAATTTCGATAACTTTTTTTGGTGTGGCTCTGCCACGCCAAAAAACACTTCTATCCGCACAACTATGCAAGTTGAATGCAAAGCATTCAACGCAGTGCGGGCAGTGCGGATGCTTCGGCGGAAAAGTCCGAAAGGACTTTTTCGACGTTATGAGGCGGACGACATAAAGTCACCCGCCTGCGTTTCATCTCATGCAGATAACGGATCAGTCTGCGTCGTCCTCATCGTCAAGCTCAAACTCGAGATGCTGACCGCAGTTGGGACAATCCATGCCGCCTGTTGCAGCCTGCTCGTAATCGAAGCGGATAGTGTTGCTGCAAGCGGGACAGGTGGTCTCGTACAGCTCGTCGAGATCATCGTCGAAATCGTCCTCGTCATCATCCTCATCGTCGATATCGTATACGATATCCTCGAGATCTGCAACGCTCTCCTCCATATCGGTCATTACATCAGCGATATCGTTGAGCTCGTCATCGACCTCCTTGAGGTTCTCTGCGATGTCGGAAAGTACATCAAGCATTGCGGCAAGAATCTTGCCTTCCTTTGTGGACTCGTCAAGGGCAAGACCCTCTGCAAGCCCCTTAATGTAGGAAACCTTTTCACCGATTGTCATAATATTCAATCCTTTCCTTATATTTTAAATTGCTCTGCGTCGGAAATTACTTTACACGCTCCATATACTCGCCTGTTCTGGTGTCGATACGGATAAGCTCGCCCTCGTTGATGAACAGGGGAACACGGATCTCCGCGCCTGTCTCCAGTGTAGCGGGCTTTGTAGCGTTTGTAGCTGTGTTGCCTGCGAAGCCGGGATCTGTCTGTGTAACCTCAAGCTCAACGAAGTTGGGGGGCTCTACGCCGAATACCTTGCCCTTGTAGGACAGTACCTTACAAACCATGTTCTCCTTAACGAACTTGAAGCTGTCGCCCAGGTCGGAAGCGTTTACGGGAACATCCTCGTAGGTCTCGGGATCCATGAAGTGATACAGCTCGCCGTCGGAATATGTGTACTCCATATCCTTTCTCTCAACGTAAGCTGTGGGGAACTTAGCGGAAGGGTTGTAGGTCTTTTCAACCACGGAGCCTGTAATAACGTTTCTCACCTTTGTTCTTACGAACGCTGCACCCTTACCGGGCTTAACGTGCTGGAACTCGATGATCTGCATTACGTTGCCTTCCTCTTCAAAGGTCATGCCATTTCTGAAATCTCCTGCTGTTACCATAGTAGGAACCTCCAATTGTTTTGTTTTTATTTA
Organism: Oscillospiraceae bacterium; assembly: GCA_045540255.1. Classification (GTDB taxonomy): domain Bacteria; phylum Bacillota; class Clostridia; order Oscillospirales; family Ruminococcaceae; genus CAG-115. The sequence continues at coordinate 31,243 of JAZQGZ010000047.1, forward strand.
ATACGAACTGCGGTCACATAATACCGCTAGTCTATACATCCTTTATATTTTACCCTATATTACGGAATTTTTCAAGTGCTTTTTATAAAAAAACAGAAATTTTCTTATATTTTATATGCGGATGAGCTTTTTCGTGGTCCTTGTGAGGTTTTCACAGCCATCCTCTGTCACAAGCACCATATCCTCAATACGCACACCGTATCTGCCCGAGATATACGCTCCCGGCTCTACGGTGACTATCATTCCCGCGCGCAGCATTGAGCTGCTCTTACGGGAGAGGGTGGGAGCCTCGTGGATCTCAAGACCCACTCCGTGGCCAAGACCATGGCCGAAATACTTATCATATCCGCCCCAGCCGTTGAGGGTGCTTCTTGCCACGCTGTCCACCACTGCGCCGCCGATATCGGCACGCACCGCCTTAAGTCCGTCAAGATTTGCATAGAACACCGCATTGTAAAGCTCCTCCATCTCGGGGGTAGGCTCGCCGATGACCAGCGTCCTTGTCATATCAGAGTGATATCCGTCGCACACCGCACCGAAGTCAAGGGTGAGGAACTCGCCCTCCTGCAAAGGCTTATCTGTCGGCACCGCATGGGGAGATGCGGAATTTATTCCCGATGCCGCTATCGTTTCAAAGGAGAGGTCGTCGGCACCGCAGTCCATCATGTAGTAATTCAGGAGTGCCGCCACCTGCTTTTCGGTCATGCCCTTGCGCATACGCTCCAGAAGCCGCTCAAACGCCGCCTCTGCAATACGCTGTGCTTTTACGATGAGCTTTACCTCCTCCGCCGACTTTATCACACGCATACCCGATATCTTATCGGATAACCACGAGCTTCCGTCAAGCTCGGCGTAAAACAGCTTATCCTTGTACTCCTCATATTCCTTGAGGGTGAGATATGCGCTCTCAACCGAAAGACGTGTGATGTTGTGGCGTATCATAAGGTCAAGGAGCTGCTTTCTCATATCGTCCATGAGGATGACCTGACAATCCGTGACACGCTCCCGCGCCTTGTCGTAGTAACGGGAATCGATGATGAGATAGGAGCACTCCTTAGTCACAAGTATAACACCTGCAGAGGACTTGAAGCCGCAGAAATAACGCCTGCTTACATCCGAGGTTATCAGTGCGCCGTGGGTGTCGTCCGTGAGAAGCTCTGCAAGGCGAAGTATATTACTCATCGTTGCCTCCGAGCTTGTTGTTGAGTGCGTACAGACCCAGTATGTAGCTGTACTTTCCGAAGCCTGCTATGCTGCCGCAGCACACGGGAGCGATAACGGAATTCTTACGGAACTCGTCACGGCTGTTCACGTTGGAGAGATGCACCTCAACAACGGGTATCTTAATCGCCGAGATAGCGTCACGGATGGCGTAGCTGTAATGGGTATACGCTCCTGCATTGAGGATGACGCCTGCGCAGTCAAGACGCGCCTCGTGCAGGCGGTCGATGAGGCCTCCCTCGGAGTTGCTCTGGAAAAAGGTCACCTCATAGCCCATCGCCATCGCCTCTTCCTGTATCTCGCTGTTGATGGACTTAAGCGTATCGCCGCCGTAGATATTCGGCTCACGCTCGCCGAGAAGATTGAGGTTGGGTCCGTTCATAACAAGTATTTTCATGATAATTACCTCCGTCAGTTTTTCAATAAGTGGCTAGCCATTCAGCAGACGATACATCCCCTGCTGAACGAGGACATCCTGCCTGAGTTATAATGATTCGTAATAGCGTTTCATTTCCGCAACGTCCTCGGCCTGTGTGCCGTCAGACTCGCAGATTATCGAGGGGGAAAGCCCGCGCCTGTGTATCTCCTCCATAAGCGGCTGATACTCGGGGCCCCACTGAGTGTCAGCAAAGGTCACGTGACGTTTTTCGCCGCCTGCAGTGAACTCTATCCTGCTGAAATGGATATGCATACGGGAAAGTCTGTCCTGTCCCAGCTTATGCCCGATATAATCCAGTATCTGAGCATACTCCTCCCTGCCCCTGATACCGCCGAGGGTACGGGCATTAAGGTGTCCGAAGTCCACGCAGGGCAGGAAGCGTTCATCCACGCCGCACAGCTCCACCACCTCCTCGAGAGTGCCGAGCTGGTTTATCTTGCCCATCGTTTCGGGACATATTATGATATCGGAAAGTCCTGCCTCGTCAAGTGCCGCCTGCGCCCTTTTCAGTGTATCGGCAGCGAGGACGGTTGCCTCCTCGCGGCTGATCTTTGAGCAGGAACCTGAATGTACCACTATCTTCTGCGCGCCCACCTGCTTTGCCGCCTGTGCGCTCTGCATGATGTAATCAACGCTCTTGAGGCGCGTTTCCTCCTCCACTGAGGAAAGCGAGATGAAATATGGCGCATGAAGCGTTACATAAATCCCGTGCTGCTTCGCAAGGTCGGGCAGCATGGAGACAGTGTTCGCGCTGAGTCTTACGCCACGTCCGCACTCTATCTCATAGCCGTTGAGGCCCATGGATGCGAGATACTCCGGCAGATCCTGCGGGAACTTTCTTTTTCCCCAGCTAAGGGAGTTCCCTCCCGGTCCGAATGTGATTCCCATCATTTCACCTCTAATTTGGAATAGTCGCGGTGGAACACAAGGCTCTCCACCCACCGCTTAAGCCTGAACGTCCACGTCTTTTCAAGGTGGAACGGCTCCACAAGCACCGTGCGCACGCCCTTGAGATTGCCGCCCATGACATCGGTGAAGATCTGATCTCCCACAACAAGCGTGTCTGCCTTTGTGCTGCCCATCTCCTTCATCGCTCTGGTGATGCCGAAGGTCAGCGGCTTCGCGCCGTTTGCGGTGAAAGGAAGTCCCAGCTTCGCTGCAAGGGGTGCTACGCGCTTGTTGGTATTGTTTGATACGACGCGCATTTTTATGCCAAGTCGGCGCATCTCGTCCAGCCACTCGATAACGCCTGCCTCTGCGGCAGGGCTGCCGTGCATGGAAAGTGTATTGTCAAGATCCAGCACAAGGGCTTTCACGCCGTTCTCGCGCAGGAATCCTTCGTCTATGTTCAAAACGCTTTTCAGCCAGAATGTGGGCTTAAACAGCATAGTACCTCCGAATAATATTTATACTCCAGCGGAAATGCTCCGCATTTTTTCGAATAGCATATAACAATTAAAGCGGACATAATATGCCCGCTTCAACCGTTTGTTTTTAAGTAGCAAATGCAGTCCGTAAATCAGAACTTGCGCTTGCGAGCAGCTTCGGACTTCTTCTTACGTTTTACCGAAGGCTTTTCGTAATGCTCTCTTTTACGAACTTCAGCAAGAACGCCGTCCCTTGCGCATGAACGCTTGAAACGCTTGAGAGCGGTATCAAGAGATTCATTTTTACCAAGACGAATTTCTGCCATCTATATTTCCCTCCCTTTGCCAAACGGCATAGGTTATCTACAAAATAGTAGTTATACAAAAAGTATATACTTTATTATACAACACCTATTATGTTTTGTCAAGTCTTTTTAGAAATTTTTTCTTTATACGGTGAGTTTATGCTGATACCGTTAATCTGTTACCCACTCGCTGATGTCAACGGGAGTGCCGTCAGCCCACAGATGCTCAAGCTGATAGAACTCTCTGTCGTTCTCAAGGAAGATGTGCACGATAACATCGATATAGTCGAGGCAGATCCATGTCTTGCTCTGATAGCCCTCGATGCTCTTTGCCTGCACGCCCTTTTCGCCGAGCTTAAACTCTACCTCATCGGCAAGTGCCTTTACCTGTGTGGTACTGGTTGCGGAGGCGATAACGAAATAGCTTGTTAATGTTGTAAGCTCCTCCACCTTCAGTGCCTTTATATCCTTTGCTTTCTTGGAATCAAGCGCCTTTACGGCGATCTCTAACTCTTCTCTGTCGGTCATAAATGCTCCTTCTTTTCATTGTATTTCAGATAATAATTATATGCTTCAAATGTGTAGCGGGGGATCTGTCCGCATTTTTTACACACGCTCTCGATACCGTAGGTAAGCCCTATGGACATAGCCTTGTCTATATCATCATAGCAGAATCTGCGGAATTTGTCAACGTCCTTATAATCCCTCTCTTCGGAGATCATATCCCCGAGATACACGATCTTTTCAAGCAGTGACATCTCTGCGCAGCCTATCGTGTGGAAGCGTATCGCGCGTATGATCTCCTCATCCCCGATATGCAGTACATCCCTTACATAGGCTGCTCCCGCAACACCATGCCACAGTGCGGGAGTGTCGCACTCCGCAGGGTCGGGAGAGAGTCCGCTCTCCAGCGTCATCTTCTTCTGGAGTGGCTTGTCCTCCTCTTTCATAACGTCATGCAGAAGTCCTGCGAGATAGCACCTTTTTCTGTCGGCACCGTAACGCCCGGCGAGGTCATAGCAAGCCTCCGCCACATTCATGCTGTGAGTGAAACGCTTTTTGGAAAGGCGTTCCTTTATAAGCTGCTCATAGCTGTCGAATTCCTTGTACCTGCTCAATCTGCGCCCTCCGTATATACAGGATCCTGCGAGAGGTACTCTGCGACCGAAGCAGGCACAAGCTGCGAGATATCCTCGCCCTTTGCCGCTTTTTCACGCACCTCTGTGGAGGATACCTCCACCGCCTTTGTGGGAAGCACCTTCACCCTGCCCATCTCGTCTGCGAACTCCATCATATCCACAAGGCTGTCGTTGTCACGGGCAACGGCGCACACCTTTGTTTCCTTAAGCAGCGACTCGTACTTGTACCACTTGTCAAAGCTGAACAGCATATCGCCGCCGATAAGCAGAAAGAACTGCGCGTCGGGACGCTCCTCCTTCAGTGCGCGTACTGTGTTTATGGTAAAGCTTATACCGCCTAAGCGGCGCTCGATATCGCAGACCTCTGCGCCCTCGATATGGGAGAATGCACGGCGACACATCTCTGCCCTTACATCAAAGGGGGCAAGCTTTGTCGTCTTGTGAGGCGACTCAAAAGTGGGGATGATAAGCAGCTTTTTAAGCTTGAGCTGCTTTACAGCCTCCTCCGCAAGGCGGACGTGACCGTTATGCACGGGGTTGAACGCACCGCCGAAAATACCTGTCTTAATCAAGCTCTATCACCCTCTTCTTGGGATCCTTGCTTCTTCTCCACAGAACGAATTTGCGTCCGATGACCTGTACAACGTCTGCGTTGAGCTGTGCTGCGATCTCATCGGCAGCCTCTCTTGCGGTGTACTCACAGTTCTCCTGAACGCCGACCTTGATAAGCTCGCGGCTGTTGAGAACATCGTCAAGCTGCTTTATAAGCTCCTCACCGATGCCCTGCTTTCCTACGAAGAAGATGGCATTATATCCCTGTGCTATGGAGCGCAGATGCGCCCTCTGTTTACTTGTAAGCATTAACTGTATTTCTCCTTATATATCACTTTGCGATGGTCCTGAATATCTCGGCAAGCTTCTCAAAAGCCTTTGCGCGGTGGCTTATCCTGTTCTTCTCGTCCTCGCCGATGGTCGCCATGCTTTCATCATCGTCCAGCATGAAGATAGGGTCGTAGCCGAAGCCGTTGTTGCCTACCATTTCATCGCCTATGTAGCCCTCTACGGTGCCGTTTACGGAATACTCGTCCTCTTCATTGAGAATGAAGTATATCGAGCAGACAAAGCGTGCGTCACGCAGAGGTCTTGCAACATCGTGCATCTCCTCCAGTACCTTTTCGCAGCGCTCCTTGTCGGTGGCGTTCTCTCCCGCATAGCGTGCGGAATAGATTCCGGGCGCACCGTTGAGAAAGTCTATCTCAAGGCCGCTGTCGTCCGCGATCGTCGGAAGTCCCGTAGCTTCGAACACGGCACGCGCCTTGATGTGAGCGTTCTCCTCAAAGGTATCGCCGTCCTCGATTATCTCGTCTGTAAAGCCTGCCTGACGCATGGATATCACGTCAAATCCGAAGGGCTCAAGCAGCTTGCGGAATTCACGCAGCTTGCCCTCGTTGTTTGAAGCGATTATCAGCCGCTGTCGGTCAGGCGAACTCGCGGCAGGTTTATCCTCGGCAGAATGATGAAGTTGTTTTTCCATTTCAGTTCCTTTCGTTTATTTAAAAATTATATTGTTTCCTTGTTATTCAAACAGCGCGTTTACATAATCCGCAGGGATAAAGGGCTGAAGATCGTCTATCTTCTCGCCTACTCCCACAAGCTTTACGGGGATGCCAAGCTCGTTCTTGATGGGGATTATGATACCGCCCTTTGCGGTACCGTCAAGCTTTGTGAGTGCGATGCCTGTTATCTCGGCGGTCTCGCTGAACAGCTTCGCCTGATTTACGGCGTTCTGTCCTGTCGTGGCGTCCAGCACCAGCAGGGTCTCTATGCTTGCTTCGGGAAGCTCACGGGTGATAACCCGGGATATCTTCTTAAGCTCCTCCATAAGATGCTTTTTGTTGTGAAGTCTGCCTGCGGTGTCACACAGCACAACGTCTGCGCCCCTCGCCTTTGCGGCATTTATGGCATCGAACACAACTGCGGCAGGGTCGCTGCCCTCGCTGTGCTTAACGATGTCAACGCCTGCACGGTCGGTCCACACGTTGAGCTGGTCGATAGCCGCTGCACGGAAAGTATCCGCAGCCGCCACGATAACACGCTTTCCCTGCTTTTTAAGGTTTGCGGAAAGCTTACCGATGGTGGTGGTCTTTCCTGCGCCGTTTACACCGATGACCATCACAACAGCAGGCTTAGAGTCAAGCTTAAGCTCGTTGTCGCCTGTCAGTATTTCGGCGATGATGTCACGCAGAAGCTGCTTTACATCGGCGGGGTCGGTCGCGCCTGTGCGCTTTACCGCCGCACGCAGCTTGTCGCAGATATCACAGGAGGTCTCCGCACCGATATCGGATAATATCAGCATCTCCTCAAGCTCCTCAAAGAAGTCCTCGTCTATCTTCGTGAAGCTGTTCATCAGCAGCTCTATCTTGCTTAAGAAGCCGTCCTTTGTCTTTTTAAGTCCGTTTTTAAGCTTTTCAAAGAAGCCCTGCTTCTTTTCGCCATCTTCCTCCTCGGCGGCGTCACCGGAAGCTTCGTCCTCAGCTTCGATATCCTCGGAAGCTTCTTCAGATGTAATCTCCTCGGGGATAGCCTCCGCTTCTTCCTCAACCTCGGGAAGCTCCTCAGCGATCTCCTCGGCTTCGGATGCTACCTCCTCCGTTTCCTCAGGAATATCCTCCTGTGGCTCTTCGGCTGCTTCCTCTGCCGTTTCCAGAAGCTGTTCCTCCTGCTCCTGAAGCTCCTCCTGCTTCTTCTTTTTGAATTTATCAAAAAATCCCATAATACCTCCGTTATTTCAGCTCAACATCAAGCTCGTCGGTAAGCTGACGGCGCAGCAGACGGGACACGCCCTTTTCCTGCATGAATACACCGTAAAGCACCTCGCAGCCCTCGATGGTACCGCGACGGTGAGTGATGACCATAAGCTGCGTCTGATTGCAGAACTGATTAAGATAGGTGATGTACTTGTCAACATTGACATCGTCAAGCGCAGCGTCCACCTCGTCCAGCATACAGAACGGTGTGGGACGGTGCTTGAGTATCGCGAAATAGATGGTGATAGCCACCATCGTCTGCTCGCCGCCCGAAAGGGAGATAAGATTCTTGATGACCTTTCCGGGAGGTGCCGCATTTATCTCGATGCCCGAATTCAGCACATCCTCGGGGTCGGTAAGCTCAAGCTCTGCCCTTGCGCCCTCGCCGAAGATGCTTACGAATATCTCCTTGAAGTGTCTGTTTATATCCTCAAAGCTGTTGAGGAACCGCGTCTTGATATCCGATGTAAGCTGATCGATAAGCTTTTCAAGCTCTCTCTTGCTGCTTTCGATATCCTGAAGCTGCGCTGTCTGGAACTCGTATCGCTCGGACACCGTGCGGTATTCCTCGATACTGTCCATATTTACGTTTCCGAGGGCGCTGATGCGCTTGTTAAGCTCGGCAAGGTCGTTTTCTGCCGCCATGAGGTTTTCAAGGGGCTTTGCCTGCTCCACCGCCATGGAAACGGTAAGCTCATACCTGTCATAAAGCAGCTTCACGATGCTGTCGTAGTCCTTCTGTACGCCTGCGCGGCGTTCCTCAAGGCGTGCCACCTCACGGTTGAACTTCTCCTTGTTGTCCGTTGCCTCGCGCACATCGCGGTGCATGGTCTCGATGCGCTGCTCGAGGGTAGTTACCTCCTCGGTGCAGCGGCGGATGTCCTCGTCGTTTTCCGAAAGACTCTCGGTCTGCTGCTGGACAGAAAGCTTTATGCGCTCTATCTCAAGACGTATCTCGTTATCGCCCGCTTCAAGCTTTTCTATGTTCTCCTTATAGCTGCCGCTGTTTTCAAACAGCATCCTGCGGTTGTTTTCTATGTTCCTTATCTCGGCACGCAGTGCGTCGATATCCTTCTGCGCGGTGATCTCGGCGATGTTCATTTCAGAAAGCTCATCCGAAAGCTCACGGATACGCGCGGCGGTGCTGTCGCGCTCGCTTCCCGACTCGGAAAGCTGCTTTTCAAGGCGTTCTATCTCCGCATCAAGCTTCCTGCCTGCTTCGGTGTTCTCCTCCATTATCGCGCTCTGCTGCTTTATCTGCGCGTCAAAACGCTCCACGGTAAGCCTTGCGGTCTCGCCCTGCTGCGAAAGCTGTGAGATAAGGCTGTCAAGGCGGGAGATATCGGCATTTACGCGGATCTCCTCATTATCGAGGGCGCGTAACTCGTCCTGCATACCCTCCATCTCGATGTCGAACTTCGCCATCTCCGCCTGATACTGGCGGTATGCCTCGCTCTTTTCGTTCTGGGACTGACGGAGCTTTGCTATCTCCGCATACAGTGTTTCTATCTCCTGCTTACGGGAGATGATGCCGCCTGCGCTGACCTTGCTGCCGCCCGTAAAGGAGCCGCCTGCATTGACGACCTGTCCGTCGAGGGTGACGATACGGAACTTGTTGCCATAACGCTTGCCGATGTACGCCGCCGTGTCGATATCATCCACCACTGCGGTGGTGCCGAGGATGTTCTTCACTATCTCGGAGTACTCGTCATCGAACTGTACAAGGTCGCTTGCAATTCCCTCAAAGCCCTGCTCGGATGCCAGCCTCGGCTCGTTCAGCGAACGGCCCTTTATACTGGTCAGCGGAAGCATCGTAGCACGGCCTGCATTAGTCTCTTTAAGGAAACGGATACAGCGCTTGGCTGTTTCCTCGTTGTCTACTATGATATGCTGCATAACGGGCTGGAGTACCGTTTCGATAGCTGTTACATAGCGTTCCTCAACGCTGATGACATCAGCCACGATGCCGTGTATACCGCTTATCCTGCCCGACTTGCTTGCTTTTATGATATCCTTTACGCTGCGGTAATAGCCCTCCATGTTGTTTTCCACATCACGGAGCACGTTATAACGCTGCTGTTTGCTGAGAAGCTCTGCGCTTACCTCATCAAGGGCGGTCTTTGCCTCGTTCATGCGGCGTCTTTTGCCATCGTTGAGTCGCTCGTAGCCCGAAAGCTTGTTCTTGGTAGCACCGCGCTTCTCGGTTATTACGGAAAGCTGATTTGCCGCTTCGTTCTTGCTGTCGGTGTACTCCTTAAGCTTTGCCTCGCTGTCGTTGAGTCCCTCAAGGAAGACCCGCTTCTGCTCCTGGGCCTCGGCTGCGGCACGCTCTGCCTGTGCGCTGAGTATGCTTGCCTCGCTCTTGTCGCGGTAGCACTGCGCAAGGCTTGACTCCAGCGCAGAATACGCCTTGTCTGCCGCGGCACTCTGTCCCGCTATCTCGGAAAGCTTATCCTGAGTTTCGCTGCGGCGCTTTTCGATATCCGAGATATCCTGCTCCTTTGCGGAGATCTTCTGCTCTGTCGCCTTTATCTCCTCATCGAAGCTGCTGCTGCTCTTTTCCGCATCGGCTATCTGCTGTGCAAGCTCCTTGCGACGCTCCTCGTTATGGCGAAGATCGTTCTCAAGCACCTGTATATTGGCGCGCTGCTCTGCGATCCCGTCATTGACAGCCTGTCTGTTTCTGCGGAAGCGTTCCAGCTCCGCCTGTATCTTCATGCGCTTTTCGGAACATTCCTCAATGCTGTCCTCAAGCTTCTGTATGTCGCGTTCGTAATGCTCGCTCTCGGCACGGTTGAGAAGCAGATCGTCATCCAGCTTACCGAGTCCGTCGCGATGCTGAGAGAGCCTTGCGGTGCTTACGGAGATCTCAAGCTCCTTTTTCTCCTCGTAAAGCTCCACCGCCAGCACTGCCTTTTCGGACTGCCTTTTCAGCACAGGCAGACGTTCCTCGTCAACACGGATGATGTCCTTCTGACGGGTGATATTCTCCTCGGCGTGGGCAAGCTGCTTTTCAGCCTCCGCCTTTTTGTGCAGGAACAGCGAAACTCCCGCTGCCTCCTCGAATATCTCACGGCGCTGCGAGCCTCTTGCGTTTACTATCTCCGCAACACGGCCCTGTCCGACGATGGAATATCCGTCACGTCCGAGGCCTGTGCCCATCAGCATCTCCTGTATATCCTTAAGGCGGGACTTCTGCCCGTTTATAAGGTACTCACTCTCGCCCGAGCGGTACAGCTTACGGGAGATGACCACCTCGTCCGCATCCACGCCGAGGGCGCGGTCGCAGTTGTCGATGGTGAGTGCCACCTTTGCAAAGCCCATAGGCTTTCGCTCTACGGTGCCGTGGAAGATAACATCCTCCATCTTTTCGCCGCGCAGCGTCTTTGCGCCCTGCTCGCCCATTACCCAGCGGAGCGCATCGCTTATATTGCTCTTGCCGTTGCCGTTGCTTCCGACTACGGCGGTAGTTCTTGTGTCGAAATTCAGCACGGTCTTGTCCGCAAAGGACTTGAAGCCGTGGATTTCAAGTGATTTGAAGAACATTAATTACCTCATCTCAATTGATTTTCGAAATTCTGATGTATTCCCCTGCGAGGGGCTTTACAGATACCCTGTAGCCAAGCCGCTCCAGTACCGAGATGTTACATCTCTTCTGACCTGTTGCACGGCTGATGTTCTTAGGGTCGGTGTATATGATATAGCTGCCTTTTTCAAGCAGTATGATCTCTTTTTTAATATCCTCAAGGAATATCCTGCTCTCGCATATCTCACGGAATGCGGGGTGGTATACTCCTCCCAGCATCGCCTTTTCAACCTCGGGGCTTGCGTGAAGTCCCATGCGGATGACGGCTATGCCGTTGTCTGTGAACTCCCTCAGCAGCACCGCGCAGAGGTCTGCCGTCTCCTCAAAGGAAAATGTGGTGTACTCTCCGCTTTTGTACAGCCTGCCAAGCTCCGTGCCCTCCAGTATCACCGTGGGATATATACGCACGGTCTCTGGTGAGAGTGCGATAAACTCCCTCATGGTGTGAAGCACCGCTTCCCTGCTGTCACGGTAGAGTCCCGTCATCATCTGGAGTCCCAGCTCTATGCCGCTGCTTCTGATAAGCTGCGAAGCCCTGCGCACATCCTCGGCAGTGTGTCCGCGGTGATTTGCTGCAAGCACCTCGTCCGACATAGACTGCGCACCAAGCTCTATCGCTGTCATTCCGTAGCCCTTAAGCCTGTCCAGTATCTCAGCAGAAATACAATCGGGACGGGTGGAGCAGCGTATGCCGCAGTATACCTCGGGATAACGCTTCACGGCGGCGTCTGCCGCTTCAAGAAGCTCCGTCATATAGCCCTCGGGGATGGCGGTGAAGCTGCCCCCGAAAAAGGCTATCTCCGCTGTCATGCCACGCTCACGAAGATGCTGCGCCTGCTCTTCCAGGAGCTTTGCAACATCCCCGCCACGAGGAGCCTTCTGCTCGCCCGAGATGCTCTTCTGGTCGCAGAAGCTGCACCTGTGCGGACATCCTATGTGCGGTATGAATATTGAAATATTAGTCTGTTTCATAGCCCATAAGCCCGATGGCTTCCTTTGCGGCAGCCTGCTCGGCTTCCTTTTTGCTGTGGCCGCTGCCCTTTCCGATGGCCTGTCCGTTGAGCAGCACAGTGGCATGGAATATCTTGTGGTGATTCTCGCCGTCCTGCTCCGATACCTCGTAGGATACACGCTCCTCGGGGTTCTGCTGGATTATCTCCTGCAGGATGGTCTTGTAGTCGCCAAGCTTTACCTTGCCGCTCTTCAATGCCTCTATCGAGGGCACGAAGCGCAGGATGAAGCGCTGAGCCTCCTCCATGCCGCCATCGAGATATATAGCTGCGATGAGCGCCTCAAACGCATCCGCAAGGATGGAGCGTCTGTCACGGCCGCCTGTCATCTCCTCGCCCTTGCCAAGCAGCATATAGCTGCCGAGGTCTATCTTCTTTGCAAAGCTGTACAGCGAGTTCTCGCACACGATGGATGCACGCAGCTTGGTCATGCCGCCCTCGGGCTCCTCGTTCATGCCTGTGAACAGGTAACGGGATACCGTAAGCTGCAGCACTGCATCACCGAGGAACTCAAGTCGCTCGTTGCTGCCGTTGTTCTTGCCTCCCGCAAAGCTTGAGTGTGTCATTGCCTGCTCAAGATAAGCCACGTTTTTAAAACTGTATCCTATCGTTTTCTGTAAATCATTCAGCGATGCCATGTCGATCCTCTTCCTTAGAACTTAGCTGTGATATAGCCGCAGACATCTCCTCGATAGCGTTGTTTTCAACAAAAAGCTTTGCCTGTCTGAAAGCACCGAGGAAGGCTGTTGCATCGGAGCTTCCGTGCGCCTTGAACACAGGCTTTGCCGTGCCAAGCAGCGGCGAGCCGCCGATGGTCTTGTAGTCCATCTGCTTCATGAACACGCCGAGGTGCTTCTTCACGCACAGTGCGCCTATCTTTGTAAGGAGATTTGCGAAAAAGATGGATTTCAGTGCGTCCTTCATAAGTCCGCCCATGCCCTCACACGCCTTGAGATAAACATTTCCCGTAAAGCCGTCCGTTACAAGCACGTCAACTGCGCCGAGGGGAACATCCCTCGCCTCTACAAAGCCGACAAAGTTGATGGAGGGAGTGTTTCTCAGCAGTGCCAGTGTTTCCTGCTCAAGCTCTCTGCCCTTTTCATCCTCTGTGCCGATATTGAGCAGACCTACACGGGGGTTTTTAATGCCCATCGTCTTTTCCATGAACAGGCTGCCCATTATCGCAAACTGCTGCAGCATCTCGGGTCTGCACTCGAGATTTGCGCCGCCGTCCAGTACACAGTAGCGCACACCGCCCTTTGCGGGCATCAACGGCACCAGCGCGGTACGCTTGACGCCCTTGATACGCTTTCCTATCATGGTGCCGCCCATTACGATAGCTGCGGTGCTGCCTGCGCTGATGACAGCGTCGGCCTTTCCGTCAGCGAGATATTTGAACGCAACACCCATGGATGTGCCTGATTTTTCCTTAAGTATGGAGCGGGGGTTATCCTCCACCTCAATAACGCCCTCGGCGTGGACGAATTCTATTCCCGCGGTGGACAGCTTAAGCTCCTCCATGCGCTTTTCAAGCAGCTCTTTGTCGCCTGTTACCGCGACCTCTATGCCAAGCTCCTTTACCGCAAGCGCAGCGCCTTTCAGCACCTCGTCAGGGGAATTATCGCCGCCGAAGCCGTCTATTACTATCTTCATATTGACCTCCGTTTCAAAAAACCGTCAATCACTCAATAACTTATCAAGATCGCTCAGTGCCCTCTGAGCGTATATCGCATATTTCTCCTGCTTGAGCTTTACGCGGACATCAATGGGCGGGAGTATTCCCATGTTGCTGCCCATCGGCTGAAAATCCGTTACGCTCTCATCGCTGATATAGGCGGAAAGCGCGCCCAGCATTGTTGTCTTAGGGAATGTAAGCGGCTCTTTACCCGAAAGGATATCGGCAAGCGCCCTGCCTGCCACGATGCCGCTTGCGGCACTTTCAACATAGCCCTCCACGCCTGTTATCTGGCCTCCGAAGAACACGTTATCCGAGCCTTTCAGCATAAAGTGGCAGTCCAGCAGTCTGGGGCTGTCTATAAACGTATTGCGGTGCATAACGCCGTAGCGTGCGAACTCCGCATTTTCAAGTCCCGGTATCATTGAGAACACTCTTTTCTGCTCTCCGAATTTCAGGTTTGTCTGAAATCCCACGAGATTATACAGCGTGCCCTCCTTGTTCTCCTTGCGGAGCTGTACCGCTGCCCAGGGACGGCGTCCCGTTCTCGGGTCGGTAAGTCCCACAGGCTTCATGCAGCCGTAGCGCACGCTTTCGATGCCGCGCTTTGCAAGCACCTCAACGGGCATACAGCCCTCGTACACGGTCATGCCCGCCTTTTCATCGGGACGGTCGAACTCCTTGAGAGGTGCGGACTCCGCATTCACGAGTGCCTCGTAAAACGCCTCGTACTCCTCTTTGTTCATCGGGCAGTTGATGTAATCCGCATCGCCCTTGTCATAGCGCGTCTGGAAGAACGCCTTGCTGAAATCTATGCTATCGGCAGTGACTATCGGTGCCGCCGCATCGTAGAAGCTGAGCCCCGCGCCGCAGACCGCACGTATCTTTTCCGCAAGCGCATCGGAGGTGAGCGGTCCCGTGCATATCACTGCGTTTTCCGTGGGAAGCTCCGTTACCTCGCCCTCTATCACGCTGATATTCGGGTAAGCTCTCACAAGGCGGGTCACCTCGTCCGAGAACTCGGTGCGGTTCACCGCAAGCGCTCCGCCTGCGGGGACAGCGGTCTTTTCCGCCGCCTCAAGTATCACCGAGCCAAGTCTGCGCATCTCCTCTTTAAGCAGGCCGCAGGCACTCTCCACCCTCGCCGCCTTGAGCGAGTTTGAGCAGACAAGCTCCGCAAAGCCCTGATATTTATGCGCAGGCGAATATTTATGCGGCTTCATCTCATAAAGCTCTACGTCGAAGCCACGCTTCGCAAGCTGCACGGCTGCCTCACAGCCCGCAAGACCTGCACCTATAACCTTAACTGTCATCATTTATCCTTTGCATTATCGAGAGGACGCTCGTATGTGCAGCCCTCTTTCGCACAGTAGATCTTACCCAGCTTGCCTGTCTTTTTGAACAGGGTAACGCCGCACTCGGGACATTTTTCCCCGATGGGCTGATCCCATGTCATAAAGTTGCAGGTCTGGAAGTTCTCGCAGCCGAAGAAAGGCTTGCCCTTCTTGGACTTCTTTGCAAGCATCTTCTTGCCGCAGACGGGGCAGTTGCCCTTTGTTTCGGTGACGATCTTCTTTGTGAACTTGCACTCGGGGAAGCCCGAGCAGCCGAGGAACTTTCCGTACGGGCCGATCTTTATCACCATGTTCTTGCCACATTCCTCGCACAGGATGTCGGTAGGCTCATCGGGGACCTTTACACGCTTGCCCTCCATGTCGGCTTCCGCCTTTTCAAGGGTCTTTGCAAATCTGCCGTAGAAGCTCCTGAGCACCTGCACCCATTCAACGCTGCCCTTTTCGATGTTATCCAGCTCTGTTTCCATCTTCGCCGTGAACTTCACATCAACTATATTGTCGAAGTGGCCCTTCAGCAGCTCTATGATGACCTCACCGAGGGAGGTGGGCTTGAGCTGGTTGCCGCTCTCGCGCTCGACATAATGCCTGTCGAGGATGGTGGAGATGGTGGGCGCATAGGTGGAGGGACGGCCGATACCGTTCTCCTCAAGCTCCTTGATGAGGGAGGCTTCGTTGTATCTTGCGGGAGGCTGTGTAAAGTGCTGATTGCCCTTTACCTCCTTTGCCTTGAGCTTCTCGCCCTTTGTGATGACGGGAAGTGCTCCGCCCTGCTCGCTCTCCGCTGCACTGCTGTCAACGTAAAGCTTTGTGAAGCCGTCGAACTTTACGGAATATCCGCTTGCCTTGAACAGACAATCCGCCGCAGTGATATCAACTGATACGGTATCCAGAACAGCATTCTGCATCTGGCTTGCCATAAAACGCTCCCAGATAAGCTTGTACAGCTTGTACTGGTCGCTTGTGAGCGCGGACTTCACCTGTTCGGGCGTAAGGCTTACCGTTGTGGGACGGATAGCCTCGTGCGCATCCTGCGCGTTGTTCTTCGATTTAAAGGTGCGGGGCTTCTCGGGGAGATACTCCGCGCCGTACATATCCTTGATAAGCTCTGCGGCCGCTGCCTTAGCCTCGTCCGAGATGCGCAGCGAGTCGGTTCTCATGTAGGTGATAAGACCCACAGCGCCCATTCCGGGTACCTCAACGCCCTCGTAAAGCTCCTGTGCCGCTTTCATCGTCCTGCGCGCCTGGAAGGACAGCTTGCGTGAAGCCTCCTGCTGGAGCGTGGATGTTGTGAATGGCGGTGCAGGCTGCTTCTTGCGCTGGGACTTCTTGAGTCCGCTGACGATAAAATCAGCACCCTCAAGGCGATTCAGGAGCGCATCAGCCTGCGCCTGATCCGTTATCTCTACCTTTTCGCCGTTTACCTCCGCAAGCTTTGCGGAAAAAGCCCTCTTAGAGGACGAGCCAACCAGCTTTGCATCAATGCTCCAGTATTCCTGGGACACGAAGCTGCGTATCTCGTTCTCGCGGTCAACGATAAGGCGCACCGCAACGGACTGAACTCGTCCTGCGGAAAGACCGCGTCTTACTTTTTTCCACAGGAACGGAGAGAGCTTGTAGCCCACGATACGGTCAAGGATACGTCTTGCCTGCTGTGCGTCAACTATATCCGTGTCTATCTTTCTGGGACTGCTCATACCTGCCTGTATTCCGCTTTTTGTTATCTCATTAAAGGTGACTCTCACAGGCTCGTTCTCGCCGATACCCAGCAGGTGTGAAAGATGCCACGCTATCGCCTCGCCCTCACGGTCCGGGTCAGTTGCGAGGTAGATTATATCGCTGCTCTTCGCACGCTTCTTGAGGTCCTTTATTATCTCGGACTTATCCTTCATGTTGACGTACTGCGGCGCAAAGTCATTTTCGATATCCACGCCCATCTTGGACTTGGGCAGGTCGATGACATGACCTGTGGAAGCAACCACATCGTACCCGTCGCCGAGATATTTTTTAACTGTTTTCGCCTTTGACGGCGACTCTAATATTACAAGGTGTGCCACTTGTTTTCCCCCATGATCTTAGATTATCCCTCATTTCGGGATCAGTGCCTGCTGTCAGCATCGCAAAACCCGAAGCCCGGGCTTTCGGCTTTGCGATGCTTTCCGCTATGGCAGAAAGCTTATTTTGACAGCTCCCACAGGATTATGGAAGCCGCCGCTGCCGCGTTCAGCGACTCTGCACCGCTTATCGGAATGTAAAGTCCGCCTGTGCAGGCGATCTTTGTTGCATCGGAGATGCCGCTGCCCTCGCTGCCGATGACCACCGCCGATCTTTCGCTGAAGGAGATATCCCCCAGTTTTTTCGCGGTAGCATCCAGCATCGAGCCGTATACATCATACCCCTGTGCGCGGAGCGTAGTTATCATCTGCGGTATATCGCAGGTTATGCAGGGCACCCTGAAAACGCTTCCCATCGAAGCCCTGAGGGTCTTTGGCGAGTACACATCGGCGCAGGCGGGGCTTAAAAGCACGCCCTTTATCCCCAGTGCCTCGGCGGTACGGATTATCGTGCCGACGTTGCCGGGATCCTGCACTCCGTCAAGCATAACCAGCTTTCCCTGCGGGACATCGCCGCACGCGCGGCGCGATATCTCGGCAAAAAGCCCCTGCGGTGTCCTGGTATCGGAAATATATTCCGCTATATCCTCGGATATTACAGCGTATCCATCTGCGGCTGCGATAAGCTCCTGCGCCGCAGGATATTTTGCCATCGCTTTTTCCGTAACCAGTGCGAAGCTTATCCCAAGCCCCGACTGCACCGCCTCCTTGCAGAGATGGTCGCCCTCGGCAACGAAAACGCTCTGTGCATCGCGCTGCTTCTTGTCCCGCAAAAGCTCGCGGAAACGGCGCACGATATCATTTTTCCTGGATGTAAGCTCCATCGGAATATACCCCCTACATAGCGAAAAATCTCACGTCCCGTAAAAAAGACGTGAGATATATCGCGATTAAAGTGCAGCCTTAGCCTTCTCAGCGAGTGCTGTGAAGCCTGCAGCGTCGTTGATAGCGATCTCGGACAGCATCTTTCTGTTGAGTGCGATGCCAGCCTTCTTCAGACCGTTCATAAATGTAGAGTAGTTCATGCCGTTAGCCTTGCAAGCTGCGGAGATTCTTGTGATCCAGAGTCTTCTGAAATCTCTCTTCTTCAGCTTTCTGCCAACGTATGCATACTGACCGGACTTCATTACAGCTTCCTTAGCAGTCTTGAACAGTCTGCTCTTACCGCCGCAGTAGCCCTTTGCCAGCTTTAATGTTTTATTTCTTCTCTTACGAGTAGCGAGTGCGCCCTTAATGCGTGCCATGTTTCATTACCTCCTAGTTTTTTCTGCGGA
Organism: Oscillospiraceae bacterium; assembly: GCA_045540255.1. Taxonomy (GTDB): domain Bacteria; phylum Bacillota; class Clostridia; order Oscillospirales; family Ruminococcaceae; genus CAG-115. Next base: position 49,532 of record JAZQGZ010000047.1, read on the forward strand.
AAAGCTCATTCCGCGGCGTTGTTACGCGTTGTGATTATTTGTACGGAATAAGGCTCTTTACTGCAGCTACGTTGGTAACGTCAGCGTATGCGCCTACTCTTAATCCTCTCTTACGCTTTGTGGACTTCTTTGTAAGGATGTGACGCTTGTTGCAGTGCTGCATCTTTACCTTACCGGTCTTTGTCAGCTTAAAGCGCTTTTTAGCTCCGCTGTGGGTCTTGATCTTAGGCATTTTAGTATCCTCCTTGAGTTTTCTTTTTAAAGTGCGCCGTCGGCGCCATCTTATTTCTTGGGGCTTAATACTACGGTGTAGTTCTTACCCTCGAGCTTGGACGGCTTTTCGGAGCCGCCGTACTCCGATACGGCATCCATAAATCTCTTCATCAATTCTTCGCTGAGGTTCATGTGAGACATCTCTCTCGCACGTCTGAAGCGGATGGTGACCTTTACCTTGTCACCGTTCTGAAGGAACTTGATGCAGTTCTTGACCTTGATATTGAAATCGTTGGTGTCGATGTTGAGCGACATCTTGATCTCCTTAACCTCGGCCTGTTTCTGGTTCTTCTTTGCTTCCTTTTCCCTCTTGGTCTGCTCGAAACGGTATTTGCCGTAATCCATGATGCGGCATACCGGAGGAGCAGCATTGGGAGCGATGAGCACCAGATCGAGGTCAGCCTCGACCGCCTTGTCCAGCGCGTCTGTTGTAGCCATGATACCAAGCTGTTCGCCGTCTGCGCCGATGACTCTTACTTCCTTTTCGCGGATCTCCTCATTGATGAGCTGTTCTTTAGTGCCGATATTGAAGCACCGCCTTTCCATAATAAAATCGTTGGCTCTTACAGAAATAAAATAAGCGCGAGTACACACTACTCACGCTTAACAGAAAAGCCCAAAGGCGATATTCACATTAAGATTACCGCGCCTGACAGAACTAACGCCGGCGGGTGAGAGTGTGGTGGCTCTGCTTTATTACTCGATAATTATACAACATCCAAAACGATTTGTCAAGGGTTTTTGAAAAAAATTTTATTCTCACTGTACTTTTTCACTGATATGTGATAAAATAGCCTTATAAACAAGGGAAAGGAGCAGGAAAATGAACGACGTTTCTCATATTTATATACCGACACGGCTGTATGACCAGCTCAAACGTATATACACCGAAAAAGTCAGTGTTATCTCCGCGCCCGACGGCTGCGGAAAGACCACCATCCTGCGGGAATTCATCAGGCGTTCACGTCCCGATGGAATCTCCTGCCGCTTTATCACCGACTGCTCCGACGCAAACGAGTGCTTCTCGAGGGTGTGCCGCATGATACTGGGGCATGACGAGCACATCCCCGTCACTGCCGCCGACTACTCGCGTCTGTGCCACAGCTTTGAGGAAGCCTCCCTGACGAAGCCGACGCTGATAGTGCTGGACTGTGCCGCTGCACAGGAAATGCTGCTGCGCAACCTGTACTGCGCAAAGCTGTTTGTAAACCATTCTCCCGTGATGCTCACCATCACCTGCGACAGGCTGCCCTACCACTACAACAGGCTCACAGACAACCTCAGGATACATCTTATCACCCGCAAGGAGCTTTCGCTTACCCCCGAGGAGACCAACAAATATTTTTCGCTCTGCGGAATACACAACGCTGATTCATATTATATCCACGATATGGTATCCGGCAACATCCTTAAAACGCGGCTGTGCATGATGATCCTCAGAAACGGCGGGAGCATAGACAGCTTTGCGATAAGCGAGCTTATCGAAAACGCACTGCTCAGCAGGCTGGACACAAAGGCATGGCTCGCGATACTCTGCATCTGCTCGTTCACCTTCACGGACGAACGCTCCTGCAAAACTCTTATAGCCGAGGAGAGCATACGCCGGTATTTCGGCACAGAGGAGCTTTCCCCGTCCGATATTCTGGATGGTGCGGAGCGCGCCAACAGCATCATACCACTTATCTCCTGCAACAGGAAAAAGGGCACCTATGAGCCGCATATAATATTGAAGCGCGCCGCCTACAAACGCTTCCTCAAGCTTCCCGAGGATGTACAGAGAAGCTTTCACCACTGCTCGGCAAAGGACTACATGAGGGAGAAAAAGACCTTCCGTGTATTCTGTCAGTATTATCTGGCGGGTGACTACGAAAGCGCCACTTCCGTGCCCTTCGCCGAGAATATATCCTTTGAGCTTCTGATGCGCAGCAAGGATCTGATATTCAGATTCGTTCAGGAGTGTCCGCTGGAGAAAAAGGTCATCATCCCGAGACTGCTCCGCATGACAGCGCTGCTGATGCTGACCCCTCACCGTGAACAGGCAAAGCCGTATTTCGAAAAAACCATACAACACCTGACACAATCCCCCGACTACACCGAGCGCGAGCGCCGCAACATCCTTTCCTATGCCTATGCGCTGCGCACCTACGAGGACTTCTACATGATGGAAAAGATGGGCATGAACATAAAACGTGCCTACGATCTGTATTCGGGCGGTACGCTGTCAAACCCTCCGTTCTATTCCTGGTCACTCTACACGCCCTCCGTGTTCTGTCTGGTACATCGCTATTCCATAGCACTCTCTACCGAGGCGGAGCAGTTCGTGCGCTACCATAAAATGTACACCGAAATGATAAACCACGGAAAATACGGCGACAACCTCTACACCGCAGAGCTGTGCTATTATCTCGGAGATTTCGACGGTGCCATATCCCGCGCTCTGGAGATAGCGGAAGCCTGCAACGACTATTATATACCCTCCCGACTGATATCACTGACCCTCGGAGCCCGCGCCTCACTGATGAAGGGCAGCTATGATATCTTCACCTACTGCACCGATGCCATCGGCGATATACTGCGCCGCAACACTACCAGCGAGATAGGCGAGCATGCGATGCTGTGCCTGTCCACTATATGCTGCCTGAAAGTGGGCAGCGACGAGGACGTGTGGCCTGTAGTATCCACCCCCGACTCCGAGCTGCTGCTCAACCGATATTCCGCACCCTTCTACTTCTTTGTGCGATGCTTCGCGATGCTGATACATAAAGAATACAATATGCTCCTGTCCAAAAAGGACCATTATCTCAACGCCGCCGCAAGCATACGCAACGAAACAGTCTATATGATGATCAAGCTTACAGCGGCAGTTGCATATCTGAGGACGTATAACGAGGACAATGCTGCAGGATATCTCCGCGATGTTATGGACACATTGTACGACTCACAGACGATAATGCCCGCCATCGAGATTTGCATACATCACCCGCAGCTTTTTGTCTTCGGGCAGAAAAAGCTTCCCGAAAAATATGCTCCGCTGCTGAAAAGGATCATAGAGGCAGCAAAGCCCCTGCGGCGCAGCATCGAAGCCATACGCACACAGGAGCTTACCGAAGCAGGCGGCACAGAAAAAGAGAACCACATAAAATATCTGACACTGGATTCTTCAATGAATGCTTTCGAGGAGACCAGGAAAAAATACGGTCTTACGAAAAAGGCACTCAGATATGCAATTTATGCCACCCATGGTATATCCAACGAGGAGATAGCCTCCATCATCGGCACCTCCACAGACAGCGTAAAGAGCAGCCTTAAACGCACCTATGCAAAGCTTGGCATAAGATCCCGCGGCCAGCTCAAGCATATCTTCCGCCTCAGGGAATGACCCGATACAGAAACCCGCTCAGCCACACCCCGACGCGCAAAAATGTCGTTCCATATCAGGAACGACATTTCTTTTTTATTAAGAACGGATGTTAAAGTCAGTTTGTTATATCATAGGATATCTTCAGCGTATACGCCGAGGTCTTTTCGATAGGCTGCGACAGATTGTTTATCGTAGCCATATAACACCCCGCTATAGCAAACGAGGGCTTTACCGTTATGGATGTATCGCCCGCATAATGATATCTGCGGCGGCAGATCGCCGTATACGGTGCCTTTGCATCGATGTTGTATGCAGGGAAAAGATATCTGCCGTAATTCACGCAGCAGCTCTCCTCGCCCCACGAGAAACAGTAGATATCGCCGCCGGACGCCTGAGCCATAAGGCAATCCCCCAGCGCGAACAGTATCGTATACTGCGCATAGGGAGCCTCAAAATCCTTGATATGCTGACCGTCCATGGTGAACTTGCTGAGTCCCTCGGAGGTGAGATAGTAAAGATAGCCGTCCCACACCGCTCCGATATACTGGTTGGTGCATTTCTTGGAAATGACAACAGACTTTGTTTCCTTTACGGTAAAGGTGTCAAGACTTATCGCGGTCCAGCATATCTGCATCTGTGTTTCGGTAAGCTGTACGCTGTCGCCGAAGTAGTACACCAGCCGTTTCCCGGGATCCACAAAGAAGCGTTCCTCGTATTTCACCGCGACCCCGGGTGTCACCGTAGTAACGGAAATCGGCTGTGACAATGCGGTAAGCCCCGTGACATCGTTTATCTTAAGTGCCGCAGGGTCTACACTGCGGTATCGCCTGAACACGATATTGTTGTTTTCATCCAGCTCGGCGAATATATGCACCCCGCTCTCAAAAGTACCGAGATACTGTCCCGTGCCATACTCGAACACGACATCGGGATCAACATCCGTCTGTCCGATATACATGGGATTCACAATAAAGCTGCCGTCCGTTTCGGTGCCCGAATGGAAACCCGCGTTGCCGAACTCCTTACTGGTGAGCGCAACGCATTTTATCGTGCCGTTGCACTTGTCCGTGCCGAAATCCCATGTAAAATGATAGCCGTTCTCGGTCTGATAGGTCTCGTTAAGATTGAGCGTTCCGCGCCAGATGTTGTCGCCGTCGTACTCGCCGCCCGCCGTTCCCACGGGGATGGTATCGCTTCCAGGCAGGATGTTGTCGGCATCCTCCGTAACGGTATTGCCAAGCAGCATTATGCCTGCCGCAAGGTCTTTCCACAGCGGAAGCCCGCCGCTGAACAGCGACGAGTACTTAAAGCTGTGCAGCATTCCGTAATGAGGCGGCGCAAATATGTTCGTCAGCGCATTCGTAACGAGATTATGCTCCTCTGTCCTGCTTATTACCTCGCCTGTTGCAGCATCGGCGAGGATGATGGTCGCTTTTCCTTTCATTTGTTTCTCCTTTCGTCAGACAACATTAACTGCCGCCGTGATATCGGCAAAGCCCGCGAGATGTCTTTGTGCACTCAGCAGCGGAAGCTCCTCATAAAGCGAAAGCTTGTCCTTTACGCCACCTGTTGAAGTGCCCTCTCCGCCATGTATCACCAATGCCGCAAGCATCGCCTTTGCAGGTATCTCCGCCTCGCCCGAGGCGGTCTTTGCCGCCACATATATCCTGTTTTCACCGACAGGCAGCGAGATCTCGGTATGATGCAGATGGATAAGCTCTCTGCCGCCCCCTGCGTGGTCATGGACGATGCTTCTGCCGCTGTCCTTTCCGTTGATGCTCACCGAAAGCTGAAGCTCCACAGGCGAGTCCGCAGACACGCTGAGGTCCACATCAAGCTGGGCAAAGGCAAATCGTCCCGCCTTAAAGACAAAATCCGCAATAAGCTGTTCAGATACTCCTATCGTCAGTGCTTCCTCGTTTATCTGCCTCAGCGGCACAGCGATAAGCTTTGCTTCAAGCTGTCTTAAGATCTCCTCAAGATCATCCTCCCTTACAAGGGCGTCGACATTGGTCTTGTTCCTGGAATACAGCACTGCGGTCAGCCCGCCGTCGTAAGTGTATTCTATCTCACTGACCACTATCGGATATGTGTCATCGCCGTCGTTCAGCATTATACACTCGCCCGCTTCAAGGAAAGGGATACCCTGCATCTCTATATCCGCACCGTAAAACCCGAAGCCTTTCATAGCGCTGCATATACCGTCAAGCCGCTCCTGCGTCATAAGGGGATTGTACATCTCCACAGTGGATATCTCCGCACCATCACCCGATGTCAGCGACTCGCTCTCCGTTTCCGCCTTTACGCAGGTAACAACGGACTGTTCCATATTAAGACGGATGTCCATGCAGTTACGAAAGGAAAGCTGTTCATCGCCCACAGGGGCGGTGCATTTCTTCAGCGTCAGCCTGCCGTATCTGTCGAACTTCGCGCAGGCGCGGTTGAGCCCCGCAATGTATCCTATCATGTCCCGTACCGTGCACACCCCGGGAAGCTTTTCAATGTCAAAGGCAAGCCCTGCATCGTTAAGCTCTATCCCCTGTCCGCTGCAGATGGTCCTCAGCAGGACATCTGAGGTGACAGGCAACGTGCCATCGTATTCAAGCGCCATATCAAGGGAGTACATCCTGTCGTAACAGGTAACGCTTATTATCCCGCGCCGCTGATATCGGCGGGAGATATAGAACACTCCCAGCGGACACCATTCCTCTCCGTCAAAGCTGATGTACGGAAGCACCTTTCCGTTTACCGAAAGCGTACCGCTGAATTCGGCGGAAAAGTGAAAACGGTTTGCACAGGCTGTTCCCACCGTGAACCAGTCGGGATGAGCGACATCGTCAAAGCTGAATTCCAGCAGACGGTCATCACGGAACTCCACGCCGTCCGCAAGTATGCGGCAATATACTCTGCGTCCCGCACTCAGCGCAAGGCTTTTGAATTTTTCGGAAACCTCGAACATAGCACTCACCTCATTTCTGCAGCAGGATAAGCTCCACGCCGCTGTAGAGCGTCACGCCGTTCACTTCCGTCACGACGGGGGCAGGCTCTTTCGAGATGTGGAACTGCGCCTCGGTCTCACCCTCGGGAGCGGGGAATCTTACTGTAACAAAGATCTCCTTTGATAACTGACGGAGCTTTTTAAGCTCGCCCTCAGTAAGCAGCCCGAAGGTCACCGAAAGCCTGTATTTCCTGTTCACAAGGTCGATGAGCATATCGCCCTGTGTATTGTAATTTATATCGGTACGGCGCGTTTCTCTGTCGGCAGACAAGGTGGTGACCTTATCAAACGCCGTACCGTTGATGTAGATCGTCATATATACCTCCTCAGCGGTCACGCTTGGTCTTTTTGGAGTTAAGCTGACGCATAAGCTCCCTGTTGCCGGATCTCAGCAGCTTCGCCAGGCGATAGCCCTCCTCCTTGTCGGATATGGTTTTCTTCCTGTCCGCAGCACTGACTTGTTTATTGTATGGCATATTAAGCTCCTTTCCACAGAACACCGCCGTGCAGCTCTGCCGCACGGCGGTACTGCCGTTATACTTTTCGTGCCGTCAGCCTGATATGATGCAGCGACAGCGCCTTGAATGTTTCAGCAGAGATGATCTCATATCTCACGCCGTCATACATCACCAGCATACCTGCTTCAAACGCAATACCGGCAGGAGCCGATACCGTACAGTCGTAATACACCGTGATACAGGAGCCGTCACGGATATTTACCGCAGAATACTCACTGACCTTTGAGTGTCGCACCACACGCACTGCCGAAATATCCTGCGTAATATATCCACCCTCCGACGGAGTAAGTAATGTGATCGTATCTGCAAGTAATGCAGACGGGATCGGACGTATCGTCATCCGCACACCTCCCTGCCTCCGAAAAGGCAGCCCGCCGCCTTAAGCAGGCGCACCGCCTGCATACTCATATCATACACGGCATCGCTGTCCTCCGTTTCGCTGACAGAATAGGAGTAATCCCCTATCGTCACCTTTTCGGAATGACTTCCGTTACCAAGCTGCTGCTCCTTCACAAGCTTGCAGGTCTGAAAGCCTGCTGCCTGCCTGACATAGTCCGCCGCCATGCCGCCCGCCGCGAGTGCCGCCTGAAGCCTGCCCTCTGTAAGTCCCATAAGAGTATACTCGGCTCTTTGCAGACAGCTTTCAAGCACCGAATCATCCTCAGCGGTAAAGCCCATCTCACGATATTCCTCTGCGGTAATAATCATAGTGCTCTCCTTTCATCTTTTCCACCCTCCCGCCCGATCCAAAGATCAATTACTCAGACACAGAAACTGCGATCGCAGCTTTCTTGTTATCGGGGATAAACAGATCGTGATACTTTCTGTAGTCCACATCCCACGCATCTGCGAACTGGTTCAGCTCAGGAGTGATGATCTTCACATTATCCGTCTTGGATACCGCTACAGGCGCACTCTTGGGGCAGATAAGCCAGTTAACCACCAAAATCTGACCTCTTACAAACGGCTTGGTTGAGCCAATCTCAGAAATCGCTCCTCTCCGAATATGCTCAAAAACAGCCATTTGCCACCCTGTTGCCACCAATTTAGCACAAAAATAGAGCCGATGTTGTATCGGCTCGGGTGGTGTTGAGTTGTGTTCAAAGCTAGTGAAAATTGATGAAAGATGAAAAGGTTGATTTTCCAACTGATGTATGTTATAATTTACTAACCACAACAGGTTTGAGGAGGTTTATATGAAAAATATCATTACAATTCAACATACGCAATCAGTACATCACACCAACGGAATGGTGGGTTCGTGGACTGATTGGGAATTATCACCGTTAGGTATCGAGCAAGCCGAAAAAATTGGTGAAAAGCTGAAAAGCGAATTGAAAGATAATAAATACATCATTTACTCGTCTGACTTATTAAGAGCAAAACAGACCGCAGAAATAGTAGGCAAGCATTTGGGTGTTATTCCTATATTGAAAACAGAGTTACGAGAGCGAAATCTCGGAAAGTGCTGCGGTAGATCCGTACAGTGGCTCAGGGAAAATCTTGAACAGCAGGAAAAAACGATAGATGACAGACTATTCAGCGACGCTGAAAGCCGCAGGGATGAATATAACAGATTAAAGCCCTTTTTCGATGAAATAATGACAAGCGATGAAACCAATATAATTGTTGTATCGCACGGAGACCTTCTGAGTGTTTTCAATGCGATGTTCTTAAAGCTTGATGTTGAATCGCTGAATCATTGCGAAATGTTCGGATTATCAGGCGGAGTATCCTTTATGTTTGAAAACGATGATAAAAAGCGTTTTGTAAAGCGTATCAGCGATATGTCGTATATAGTGTGAATATACACAAACAGTAGCGACATCAAAGTGGTTTTTCAGCGATATCGCACCCAGTTGAGTTATATTCAACCAATGCGTTCTTGAAAAGCATTAAATTGTGGTATATAATTTAAACATCGAATAAAGACCACAAAGGAGAACCACTATGATGTATCTTTCCGAAAACCTCAAAAAGTACCGACTGCTGAAAAATCTCACCCAGGAGGATATTTCCGAAATGCTCAACATCACTCCGCAAAGCGTTTCAAAATGGGAGCGAGGCGAGAGCTACCCTGACATAACCTTTCTGCCTGCACTTGCGAACGTTTTCGAGACAAGCATTGACTTGCTGATAGGTATGGATACTATCCGTGCCGAGCAGACACTCTACAACATACACAAAACCGCCACTGAATTTCAACGGAACGGCGACTACGCTTCGGCAGAAAAAGTATATCGTGACGCTTTGCTCATCTACCCTAATAAGCCGGGAATGATCTTAGGTCTTGCTGGTGTACTGGCACTGCAAGGTAAATCCGAGGAAGCGATCGAGCTTACGGAACGAGGTCTCCCCATATCCACAAACGAGAAGCAAAAGGCAACGATGCGTGCGACATTGTGTTTTCTGTATCTGAAATGCGACAGAAAGGATAAGGCTTACGAACTCGCTTCCGAGCTTCCCCACATAAGAGAAAGCCGAGAAACTATTCAGCCCCTGATCTCACAAGATCTAAATGACGACGAGATCAATACAAACATAAAAACGATACTTCTCGGGATTTGATATCAGAGAAATAGGTGCGACACAGTGTCGCATCCTACTTGACATATCCGATACAAAGATGTATCATATAAATGAGCAAGCTACAAGATAGTCTTGCTTATGCAGTGAAAGAGATAGGTGCGTCAAGGCACTTATCTTCGGAGCAACAACAGGGGTATGTGTATGTCCACGAATTGACTAGGCTAATGCCGAAAATAAATACACTAATAACAAAGAGCCTTTATCATTAGCATAGATAAAGGCTCTGTTTTGTTATCAGAGGGTGCGACACGGTGTCGCAGGTCGCCCTCTGAGGCGGTGCATCCGTGCACCGCTTTTGGGACGACTGCAACAACATCGTGTTGTCGCACCCGATCTGTTTCTATTGAAAATTTTTGCATATTCTGCACTGTTTTTTCAGTACAGATATCTCCCGATAACATCATCGCTCCACACATGGACTTCAATATACCGCTCGGGACCATGTGCTCCGTCATCGTTCCAATCCTGCGGCAGACCGTATTTCTCAATGATGCCGAGTATCTCCTCGTAGGTGTAGAGCTGCTTTCGGTATTCCTTGCCATCGGTGAAAGCGTCGCTGAATGTGGGCATGGAGTCGCCGTAGGTAAAGGACAGCTTACGCACATCGAACTCCTCAATGGGTATTCTGATAAAGGTGCTGTTCTCGAACCATGTGCTGAGCCACGGACTGTGCTCAACGACCATATAATGTGGCGAAACACGCTCGGTGATTATGCCTTTCTTGGCGCATTCGGCGTGGAGTATAGCCTCGCAGTTGCGGCGGTATTGAACATATTTATCATGCCTTGTTGCACTCTGCGAGTTTGGTCGGGTGTTCTTTATTTCTTCAAGCACTGCCCTCGCCTCATCAGCAGGTATCGCTGTGAGGCTCTTAAACGGGCCTATGGTGCTGTCATAGTAGTGGTATAGGTACATGATATTCTCCTTAATTTATGTCTGTATATATTATAATAACATTACAATAAGGATTAGTCAAACTAAATTATACCCGAACAGGTATAAAATTGTGCAGTTGCATCGGAATTATACCTGAACGGGTATAGTTTATATCGCAGAAACAGGTGCGACACCGTGTCGCACCTGTTTTAATACCAAAATCCGAGTTTTATGGCTCCGCAATTCATGTAAAGGAATATCCATAATCGGTCTCCATCAGAGTGCCTGCAAAATCTTCCCGAACATACACAAATGCTTTTCTGTACGCTTCCATCATTCTTCCTTTCTACCGAATGCGAGTTCAGTTTAGCGTTTTTCTAGTTTCGCGAGCGAAATCGCCGACACTCTGTCGGCGAAAGAAAAATCGCAGTGTCGTCGGCACTGCCGACGATACGTCCATTAGTCATCCTTTCTCCCGGGAACAGCTTTCATGCCGAACATTGCAAGCGCCTGATTCACCTTGTCCATACGCACGGTCTCCTTGCCCTGCTCCAGCTCACGGACGAAACGAAGTCCCAGCCCCGAGCGGAGTGCAAATTCCTCCTGCGTAAGTCTCAGCTCCTTGCGCTTTTGTTTTACAAATTTACCAATAGTTTTCATGATTTTATTTTATACCCTTTCGGGTAGAATGCCAAGCGTTTTTTGAGATTTTTATACCCGATTGGGTGCAAATTTTGTCGAAGTTTGCTTTTTATACCCTTTTGGGTATAATGAGAGTGTATAGAAACAGGTGCGACACGGTGTCGCACCTGATCGTTTTATTTGACCTTACTCTTTTCCGCCCAGTCAAGACAATAGTCGATAAACACCTCGAAGTTAGTGCATTTACATTTTGCAAAGCGGTCACGCAATGCTTTTATCTCCTCAAAATTTGTAGCACCTGATGTTATCGGAAACAGCTTGCTGTATGTAGACAGCTTCTCCTTATCGGAAAGCTTTTTGTCCAAAAAGCCACAGCCTACCATAACATCCTCTAACGAGGGAGAATTGTATATCGGAACAATATACGGATGCATCCAATGTTCCTCAAAAAGCATACCGTTTTTATATTGCTCCCGTATTTCATCATTTTTGCAGTCATCAGTGTCCATTATAGTAAACACCTTGAAATCCATCGGAGTGTTCTTATTGCTTTCAACATTGTCATAATGGTTCAAAAAATTCTTAGGCTTATTGAATATTTTATTGTCTAACACGCCCTTCAGACCATGTATCTGAATGCTTGTTCTTCCATTATCTCTGCTGTATATCTCCAATGGCAGGTGAAGCTTATTTTTCACATACCCTGCTATCTGAAGCTCTGATGCGCCATGTACGATGGCAAGTGCCTTACAATATTGTCGCTGAAACTTACCTGCCATCCGCATCACCGCCGTCCTCAAATGTCATATATGACAGGTCGATATCAGATGTGTAAGGAATGCCGCCGAACATACCCTTCAGATACTGATTACGCATATTGTTGGTCTTCTGCACTCTGATACCATAATCAGCACAGCAGCGAGCTTCCTTATTACCATCACAGTCAACATATATAACATACGCAGACTGAGGATCCATGGTTTCAAGAAGCAGAGTATTGTGTGTGGTAATGATCAGCTGTCCCTTTGCATTGTTATTGAGTGAAAAAATAATAGATTTCATCAGCAGGTCATGGATACCCTCATCGATCTCGTCATAGATAACAGTAGCACCATTCATTACTGCAACCATTGCATTTATGATCTCAAGAGTCTTCTTTGTTCCTGTTGATTCGTAATCAAAAAGCACATCGCGGATCTTACCGGCTATCGTCTTCTTAATATGAAGCTTGTATTCGATACGATCCTCAAATCTATTCTTTTCATAATACACATCATGTATATCGGAATAAAGCTGAGTAAAAAAGCTGCGAATTATCTCGGCATTCTTATCAAGAGCTTCCTCACCTTCCGGAGTAATCGTTCCCTTAGCCGCAATAAGGTTTACCTGACTAGGATACTTGATCCTGCTGGAAATTACACCAATATCCTTATCCCGAACGCTGAATGCACCCATCTGCATAAAAGACATCGATATATCTGTAAATATTTTAGAAACATTATCATCGATATATCGTTTGTTTTTTTCTCCGAGCTCTTTAAAGAAAATACCGATAAAAGAATTCTTACCCCAGAACTTTTTAAGCTCTTTTTCAAACTCGTCTTTGTATTCAGCAGAAAAAGTAGAAGCGTTGATATTGATCTCCATATCTTCACCGTTATTTTTAACGGAAAAAAGCTTACCACGCTTAGAACCTACCAGATGATAAAGTTCCTCCTCGATTATGCTGTCTGTAAACACAAGCTTATAGTAGCCCTCTGTGCCATCATGCACAAATCCGTATTCGACAGTGGTAGGCTCGGTGCACTCCAGCATTCTGTATTCCGAAAAGTCAACAAGACCATTCCTGATAGCATCATAAAAAGGAGAAAAGGTCTTTTCATCATTTTGGGTAGCAAAATACTGTTCGATAGCTCTCCTCATTATAAACGAAGTCATGCAGGAGTAGAAAAATTCAAACGCACTGACAAAGTTAGACTTACCGCATCCATTCTCTCCATAGATGGCAATAAACTTCTTTGTTTCCTTCTTTGTCCTCTTGAAATTAAACTCAATATCACCAAAGGACTTGAAATTATGAAGCTTAAGATATGTGAACATATTAATACACCCTTTCTTAATATGATTATATCCAAATGCGCTCGCTATGTCAATAGATTTTTGCAATTTTGTTATAAAAAATATCAAAAATCAAGAAATTCTACACTTTTTTGACCGTATTTTGCTCAAAAATGATGTTTTTTGCAGAAAAATTGAATATTCAATCCTTTTTCATCGTCGGCATAAAAATGTCCTCCAGCACCTCCGCTGCCGCCTCGTCTGCCGAGCGTATCGCGTGCGCATAGATATTTCCCGTCGTGGTGATATTCGCATGACCCAGACGGCTGCTGACCGTCTTTATCGGCACGCCGCCTGCTATCATGAGGGTCGCATTCGTGTGACGAAGTCCGTGTATCGAAACATCGGGCAAGCCCTTTCTCTGCACGAATTTGTGAAACCACGCACTCACGATATCGGGTCGCTGAGGCTCGCCTTTCCAGTTGGTGAACACCCTGTCGCTCTCCACCCACATATCGCCGAGTTCGGCTTTCACCTCGTCCTGCCATTGCTTGTATTCACGCAAAAGGTCTATCGCAACTGTCGGGACTTTTATCACTCGCTTGCTGCTCTCGGTCTTGGTGTCGTCCACGAAAACTCCCCTGTCAGGAACATACAGCAGGCTGCGGCGGATATGCAGACACCGCTTCTCGAAGTCCACATCGTGCCATTCCAGACCCAGCGCCTCTCCCCTGCGGAGTCCCGTATACATTAGCAGAAGCACGATAACAGCGAAGTTGTACGGCTCGCCATGGAGCGCCTCGGCAAGCTGTGCGGCACCGTGCTCGTCCAGAAACCTCGCCTCGTGGCGCTTTGCCTTGGGCGGCTTTACTCGGTCGCAGGGGTTGCTGAATATCATCTGCCACTGCACCGCTGTCTGGAGTATCACCGACAGCAGGCGGTGGTATTTCTGTATCGTCACACCCGAAAGTCCCTTGTCCTCGCCACGCTGAAAGCAGTCCTCGAATTTCAGCCCCAGAGCCGCACAGGCTTTCTGCGCCGTAAGCTCCGTCACCTTACCGCCCTCGATGAGGGTGTTGAGCGTTTCTTTCTGCACGCCCATGGCGGTGTAGACGGTGGTCTTGGTCACGCCGAGCCGCTCTATCACCTCGCCGATATCAACGGTGGGATACCAGTAGACATCGCCCCTCACGCCGCTTTCCGACAGGTTATCGTAGAACGACAGCAGGTGGAACGGCATTATCTTGCACAGCTTCAGGTTGCCGAGGGCGGCTTTTATGCGGGGAGTCATGGCACGATAGCCTCGTATCGTTGACGGGCGGAGCTGCTTCTCCGCATAGTCCTTGAACCAGCGCTCGATGAAGTCCCCGAGCCTTGTGGAGTTATCCAGCACCTGACCGTTCTTGCACTGCTCCTCGAACAGTATCGCAAGGCGGTACGCCTCCTTTTCGGCATTCTTCTCGCTCATCTTCGGGGAGGGCGTGAAGGTCTTGTATTTGACGATGCGCTTGCCCCTGCCGTCAAAGCCGCAGGAGGCTCGCAGCTCGTAGCTTTTTCCTCGTTTTCTTATGCTTGGCATTGGGTGGTCTCCTTTCGGTTGATTTTTTGTGGGGAATGTGGTAAAATGTAGATAACAAACTGATTTCGGGAGTGATATGATGAAAAACAAAGACCTTGTTCAGGAAATACTGAAATGCTGCGAAAAGCGTGAAGATATCCTTAGAAAAGAGCAGCCCATCAGCAGATACAATCACTATTTTGATAAAATGCGCAAGCTCGCACGACAGCTTATCAACGAAAACCGACAGGACGAGTTACTGCCTTATCTTGATAGCGAAAACATTTCTATTCGATTCGATGTTGCAGGTCTTTTGTTTCATTCCTATCCTGAAAAATGCACACAAATACTTCAGGAAATATCTGATATGACTATACCGACAGGACTCCCAAGACATCTTGCACTTGTTGCTGCTTCAGCACACAATGCTTTGAAATACGGTATTCCGAAAGATTATCCTTAACACAGGTGCGACACCGTGTCGCACCTACTTGACAGAACGATAATGCTCTGCTATAATATCATTGAGGCATTCCTTCGCTATTTTGGTGGGGGGGTGCCTCATTTTTATAACGCTCTATGGTATTTCGCCATAACATCGCTCATGACCTCATCCATATTGATGGACGAAGCCGCAAAATCTCTCTTTGGCTTTGGCTCTGTCTGCGGTTGTAACTGCGGTCGCTCGATACGGCTCTTTATCTGATTGAACAGCACGCTCCCGAAGTAGCCTGCAAAGTTGTCAAACCTCTTGCCCTTGACTGCCGTAATAGCCTTGCGGATATCCGTTTCACAGACCTCGCCGAATACTCGCTGAAGCTCCGAATTGTCAACGCTCTCACCGCTGATAGTTCGGCTTTTTGCTTTCATGCAATCCGTTATTACCTCCACCACCTTGTCGATGTAATAACCGCCGAATTCCTCACGCAAAATTTCTCCGTTTATCTGCTGATCGATCAGATCAGATCTTTTTTTATTTATTATTATATTATTATTTATTTGCGTGTCCGACACCACTTGTGGTGAAATGGCAAGTGGACTGTCAGCCGTATGCTCGGTTATGGCAAGTGGCTCTGATGGCTCTGTGATGCGGATTTGCTCCGTATGTGCGGAAATGTCACATGGTTGCTCCGTATTGTCATTTATGGCAGGTGGTTTTTGCTCCGAAATGTCATTTATGGCAAGTGGATTTTCAGCAAAAAAATATGAGGTATCCACAAAGCAGCCACGCTCATCTTTTATGCGCTCCTTGCGAAGATAACCGCACTCCTCCAGCTCCTTGAAATAACGATACACCGTTCTCTCGCCGACCTTGCATACCTTGGCTATTCCCTTGACCGAAAAGCTCCAGTCGTCAGGCAGTGAGAGTATCTTCACCATAAACGCCATCACCTCAAAGGAGAGCCGCTCGTCACGCAGAATGGCATTTGATATGCATGTGTAGTTTGAATGATGTCCGTCCCTTTCGATGTGAAACAAGCGACCACCCCCTTTCGTTGGTTTGTGCTAATTAGTAAAGTCTGCGTA
This sequence comes from Oscillospiraceae bacterium, assembly GCA_045540255.1. Taxonomy (GTDB): domain Bacteria; phylum Bacillota; class Clostridia; order Oscillospirales; family Ruminococcaceae; genus CAG-115. Next base: position 65,932 of record JAZQGZ010000047.1, read on the forward strand.
TTCCGCCGATGGTCTGCGGCTCTTCGGGCTCCTCATCGCAGAGGGTGGAGTTGTTCAGGAACTCCGTGAACTTGTCCACATTGACGAGGATTCGTCCCGAGATACGCACCGCCTTGATCTTACCGCTGCTGGCGAGCTTCCTCACGAAATACTGCGATACGCCGAACATCTCCGATACCTCGGCAACGCTTGCCATCTTCGGAACCTTTACTGCCGCGGGCTGAACCTGTGTAATGTTGATTGTGTTTTCTGTCATGATAAATTCCTCCTTTTATTTTCGAGAACTCTCGTTCCCTTTCGTGTGATGTCATTCTATCCTATGTTTATCTGCAAAAAACTGCAAAGTTATAGGAAATCAGGAATTAATGAAACATTAACTGAATTATGAATTAACAGTTGATTTTGTTGGCGATATATGATATCTACACCATTTCAGGCTTTGATCCTGTGTTTGATTTTGGTGCATTGTACGAAGCTCGCCGCAAGGAGCACGGTGTCAGCAAGGAAGACGCTGCGAAAAGCATGAAGCTCAAAACGACCGAGCAGTACGACGAGTTCATGAGCGGCTGGAAGCCTCTTATGCAGGCTGACGCAACAAATCTGTGCAAGCTGCTGGGAACTACTCCTGAGGATATCCTGAGGGACGCAGGCGTGTATTCCGCTACTCCCACCGAGCAAGCTGATATCTCTGACGAGGACGAGCCATCAGAGGAAAACCCGATGGAGCTTGCTGACCGCTTCCGTATCAAGGGAAACATCGTATATCTCGCAAAGCGTGAGGGTGACACTCTGAAAAATGCTCTCGACAAGATCGGCATTGTAGGCAGTCTGTACGACGACCTGAACCGTGGCTACTCCTACAACATCAGCGACATGAAAAAGGTTGCGGAGCATTACGGCGTTGGCTTCAAGGAGCTGACTGAGTATGATCTCACCAAGGAAACAGGCCGCATACTTGCAGGGCTGTTCCGTGAAAAGAACATCGAGGCTTACGATGTCTGCGTTCTCACCACCGAACAGCTTGAATACGGCTGCTGCCCCTATCCGCATGAAATGCCGGAGATCGCAGAGGCTCTGGAGATGGATGTGCTGGATATCCCCCTCCCCGCCGAGGAGCTGCTTGCTCTCCCTGCCAAGGACATCTGCATGACCGAAGCCGAGCTTGAGCTGCTGCGCAGCTTCCGCCGCCTGAACGAAAAGGGCCAGGAAAAGGCTAAGGAGTACCTGGGCGATATTGCGGAGATATATGCTAAGAAATAAGGAAACAGCGTCACTTGGAAGTGGCGCTGTTTTTGGTATATAGGTGCGACACCGTGTCGCACCAAAACAAATCAGTCAAAAAGGCTAAGTTGCGTTCCTTGATCAATTGATGAATTATCTAATTTAGTAATATCACCATCCCATGTATCATCAATTGGTATTGCTCCCATTCTGATAAGTTCAGCATTTCCTGGATATTGACGATGATTACGACAAAGTACAGGACATAACTCTTTTTTTAATGCATCAGTAGCACCACTCCATGTACCACCTTTTTTATAATCAGATTTCACAACAACTGTACCCGCAGAATGCGCATAGATATATTTATTGCGCATCATAGCAAAGCCTGCATTAAAACCCACATCAGGCTTAGCAACAGATAATATCAATAATTTACCATCCTGCACAGCTGAAACAATCTCATGCTTCTTTATCTTTCTAACAAAAGAATCGGATATATATTCAATGCAAATATTCCCATTATTGAGTGAAGTTTCTGAAGCTATACTGTCAACCCCTTTAGCTCCACCAGATACGACTCCATAACCAAGAGCATTAACTTTAGTGACAGTATTAGCAGCAAATAACGAATCATCTTCGCTGACAGTACGGGAACCAACAAAGCCAATGTACTTTCTTAAAGCAAGTTCTATATCTCCTGCATAATAAAACATAGGAGGACAATTACCTTTCAGCTGTTTTTTTAGTATTTTAGGATATTCCACATCAGCACGGGTAACAACATTAATACCCATAGATGAGTATTTCTGAAGCTCAAATACAATACTTCCACTTCGGTCAAGCAATCTCTTAATTCGCTCTATATCATTTTCATCATATCCCAAATAACACTTAAAATCATCATCCGTAAAATCAATAATATCTCTTGGCTGCTTATTTTCAGCTATCAATCTATCCGCAATTACCGTCCATTCAGACGGCTCCAATGGTTTACAGTTTTGAGCGCACAAGTGACTACACAAAACTACTATTACAGATGAATTTTCATTCATTAGTCATTACCTTCTTTCTTTGAACTACAGGCAAGAGCAAACGGATACACATGTTCTGCACCATTTTCTAACATAATATTACCACATACAGTAAACGTCCATTTAGAATCAAAAATATCATCGACAAGTAGTATGCGTTTGGGTATAGATACACCACTTAAAAGGCTGAATGATTCTACGGCGTTCTTGCACTGATATGCTGAATTTTCCATATCTTTTTGCTGGCTTGTACCGCTCTTTTCAAGAATTACAACAAGCGGTATACCCAGCTGTTTTGCAAGTCGTTCAGTGAAATCCTTTACTAAATCGCTTCTAAGAGACGGCACATAAGTAATCGCAGATATCTGATTATCCCTAATAAAGTCGTTAAGCACTTCTGCACTTTTCTCAACAAGTCTATCACAAAACCTCTTATCGTCATATTTACCCTTTTTGACCATACTTCCATATCCGGGATCCCCATATTTGGACAAACACAATCCTTCGTCAAGCGGATGCCTTATCTTTCGTGTTCCCACCACTTGCGTAGCAGGCCACATTTTCCGTGGAGTAATAGGCATTACTAAAGAATCAAGATACATCAGAGCCTTATCCAACATCTCCTGTGAAACGGATGACGGATATTCCTCATAACCAAGACAATTAGCACATATTCCGCAATTATCTGCTGTAAAATCATCAAGACAGTTTACAGCAAATCTAGCATAACATTTATCAGTATTGATAAGTTCCTGCATCTGCTGCTGTTCTTTACGACGGATTGCTGTGATTGCTTCATAATGCTCACGATTATATGTATATTTTTTCAATGTAGGATAATACTTTCTGCCATCAATATAGATGAACTCTTCATTCTCAAGGAACATCAATGCTTTATTCAAACGAGATGATGATATGTTGACCATCGCCGCGAGATTACCAACGGTAAGAGGATACTTTGAATTACGAATACACTTCATCACCTCATCAGCTTCCCATTCCGCAGGAAATGCAGTATCTATAAAATAATCCTGTATTTCTGTATCTTCCTGTCCACACATAAGGAATGTATATGCCCTATCGATACTTCTGCCCGCACGACCTATTTGCTGGTAATATGCAACAATATTAGACGGTGTCTGATAATGAATAACAAAGGCAATATCCCCCTTATCATACCCCATTCCCAGCTTCACAGTAGCCACAAGCACCTTTATTTGATTGTCAGCAAATAGTCGTTCGGTTTGACTGTTCTGCTCCTGAGCAAGACCACTGTGATAAGACATAGCGTCAATACCATTTGTGTTCAGATAATCTGCCAAGTAATCACAATCATCTCTTGTAAGGCAATATATAATCCCTGAACCCGGCAATTTGTTAATATTCTCCAACAGCCAAGCATAACGGGCAGCTCTGTCCTCCAACTTAAGTACTTGAATTGACAGCGATTTTCTCATAAGAGGACCCCTGGATACATAAACATTATCACCCAACTGCTCCTTCAAGTCAGCAACGACACGGTTATTTGCAGTTGCTGTTGTTGCAAGTATAGGAACATTTGTCATCATACTTAAAATAATACGATTAAGCTTACAATATTTCAGCCTGAAATCATGCCCCCAATCTGATATACAGTGAGCCTCATCAATAACAAAAAGTCCTATATTGATGTTAGGGATTGCTCGCTGTACTTTTTCAGTGAAAAGCGTTTCTGGAGTAGTTAACACAATGTCAAGTTCATTTTCTATCATACTTTTCAATATTTCATCTTTCACTTCGGAAGACACTGTGCTATTTAAAACCTGACATTTTAACCCTGCTTTTTCTGCCGCTTTGATCTGATTATCCATAAGCGAAAGCAACGGACTAACAATAAGTGTAACTCCTTTTTTATCATCTCTGAGTAGCTTTGTACAGATAAAGTACACCATACTCTTACCCCAACCCGTTTTCTGGACCACCAAAGTACGCTTGTTGGTAAGGGTAGCCTCGATTGCTTCATACTGACCATCACGATACTGTGCACCTTCGCCAAAGAACAACTGTAAAGCAGCATCGGAGCGTTTCTTTATTTCACTATTAATAATCTGCATTTTACCTCCTGTTAATTCACACCGCATTTCTATCATTCAGCTTTTCCAAATCATTAGCTTTAATAAAAGCATCCACGGTCATACGATGAACGCCAAATATCCTTGCGATCTCGCTCTTCGACACATTTCGCTCTCGCAATACTCGAATCGTGTCCTCATTTCCCGTTAGCTTCACATGAGATGATTTTCTACCAACGGGCCTGCCAAGGACAATACCCTCAGACCGCTTTCTGGCAAGAGCTTCTTTGGTGCGCTGACTGATAAGATTTCGTTCTATCTCTGCTGACAGGCCAAATGCGAAAGCCAGCACCTTGCTCTGGATATCCTCGCCCAGCCGATAATTATCCTTGATAGTCCATACCTTGCATTCTTTTGACATACAAATGTTCAGTATCTCCATTATCATAAACAAATTTCTTCCCAAACGGGAAAGCTCCGCACAAATTATCAGATCATCCTTTTTGACCTTCTTCAACAATTTTCCTAATTCACGCTTGTCATAATTTTTAGTGCCGCTGATAGTTTCCTCAATCCAGCCGTCGATCCTGAGATCATTGCTTTTAGCAAAATTTTCAATCTCAAATCGTTGATTTTCTACCGTCTGCTTGTCCGAACTTACTCTGATGTACCCGTAATTCATAAAAATTCTCCTTCAAAAATGTTTATTAATAACGAGCGATTATGTTCGACAGCATACTGTCAGCAATCGTTTTGACAATTCCGGCAGCTGGGTCATCCTTTCCCCTGTCGAGCAGTCTATTAAGAGGAAGATTGAAGCTATTGGTACTCCTCTGAAAGACTGGGACATTAGCATTAATTATGGAATCAAAACTGGATTAAACGATGCTTTCATAATTGATGGGGCAAAAAAAGACGAGCTTATCGCTGCCGATCCAAAAAGTGCCGAAATTATTCGACCGATTTTGAGAGGCAGAGATATCAAACGCTACGGCTTTGATTTTGCGGATTTGTATATTATTGCTACATTCCCTAGCAGGAATTATGATATCGACGATTATCCTGCAATTAAGGAATATTTGCTTTCGTTTGGAATGGAGCGAATGGAACAGACGGGCAAAGAATATGTAATTAACGGTGAAACTATTAAAGCCCGTAAGAAAACCAATAACAAATGGTATGAAACTCAGGATAGTATAAGTTATTGGGACGATTTTTCTAAGCAAAAAATCGTGTGGGGAGAGATATCTGATAAACCTAAATTTACATTTGATAAAGAAGGAAAATATTTCTTATCAAATAAAGCATTTTTGTTGACTGGTAATAATTTATATCAATTACTTGCTTTCTTAAATTCGCAGTTGTGTCAATATTACTTTTCGCAAATTGCAACCACTACAGGAGAAGGAACGGTTCAATGGTTAAAGTACAAAATCGAAACCGTTCCAATTCCTCCATTTGACAACGAATATGGGGAGAAACTGTATAATTTAGTATCAGAATTGCTTGAGGGAGTATATACAAATAATATTGATGAAGAAATTAATAATACTATATATAGTATTTATAAATTTAATGATATCGAAATAAATTATATTACCAAATGGGTAAATCAAAAAAATAATTGAAATTTAACTTATTTATGTGATATAAATTCAATTTCTTCGCTTGATAATTGATAAATTTCAAATACATACTGATCAATCTTTTGCTCAATTATGTCAACAATCGACTTATCGTCGATATTTGAATGAAGATCATCAATCAAATTGTTAAAAAGTAGTTCTTTATCTTTATCAATACGAGGAATAGGTGCAAGCTCAACAAACATAGGTTTATATTCGAAATAGCCACCGTTTCGGGTAACACCTAAATGTTTAATATACCAATCTACAACTTTTGAGTTTAACATCGCCAGTAAATATTTGCTTCCATTCGTTATCATCGGTGATGGAGCATTGATATAATACTCCTCATCAACCAAAGCATATTGAGCCGAAAGGCATAAATTACCCCACACGATTTTTTGCTTAGAAAAATCGTCCGTATAAATACAATTACGCAGATTGTATGGGGTGTCGCCTTTATCATATCTGGTAGATATTTTATCCCAATATTGATCTAAATGAGCTTTTACAATCGGATAATCATTTATATCAACTGGCGGTATACCTTTCTCCTTTATACCGTTATGCGTGTTGATCAACCACAAATCCGCAAAATCAAAGCCGTAGCGTTTGATATCTCTGCCTCTCAAAATCGGTCGTATAATTTCGGCACTTTTGGGATCGGCAGCGATAAGCTCGTCTTTTTTCTTTCCATCAATGATAAATGCTTCATTGTAGCCTGTCAAAATACCTCGATAGATCTTCACATCCCAGTCTTTTAAGGGGGTTCCGATACTCTCAATCTTCCTCTTAATAGACTGCTCGACAGGGGAAAGGATGACCCAGCTGCCGGAATTGTCAAAACGATTGCTGACAGTATGCTGTCGAACATAATCGCTCAAATTATTCCGCCAATCCGAGTCTTTGATAATGCAGGATAATGTATTATATTGATTATCACACTTACGATATATTAAAATATTAACATCTACCGTCACACTTGGAAAGACTTTCTCTCCGGAGAAATCAATAAGCATAACGGGATCAGTGTTGTTTGCCAGAAAATCACGCAGAGCTTCGCCATAGCCTGCCCTCATCCACTTGTTTGATGAGATATACGCAAGAATACCTTCATTTTTTAACAGTTTATGAGCAAGCTCATAAAACAAGCAATAAATATCACCTGTTCTTGCAAATGTGGAATACTTCATCTTCTCCAGGTCATCTGCCGCTTCGTGCATAGTCTGAAGCTGGATATACGGAGGATTTCCGATCACTATATCAAATCCGATGAACTTTCCGTTTTCATCTATGGCCTCAGGGAACTCAAATGCCCACTCGATGGCATTGAAATATATACGCTTGTTCTTCATAGAAGAATCCATATCGTCAAGGCTCATCTGTGTATTTGCATTCAGTAGATTAGATTTGATCTGTCTGATCTTCGCAGTTATACTCTTCTTGACCGCTTTATCGGAACAGCTCTTATACTGCTTTACTAGATCTCTGTATTCTTTTATGAGTTTAAGATCCTTGCTATCTACATCAGAATTCTTGTTAGATTTCAGTATGCTTGCACCGACCTCAAAATTCGCATAATAAGTCAACGAATTACCTGTCTTTATATTGATATCGATATTTGGCAGAGTTTCCATAATGCCATTTTCATAGTAGGCATTCTTCAGAAGCTCTATCCACAAACGCAGTTGACAGATAGACACAGCATTAACATTGATATCTGAACCAAAAAGGCAATTCTCAATTATAATCCTCTTTTCATTAAACAATGTACCCTGAATTTCTCTGGATGCATTATTGCTGCGCTTATACACAAATGGAGAACCGTCGCCATAGCTTACAGACAGAACATCATTTTCAACTTCAACTTTGCAATCTTTAAGCAGCTTGTCTGTATTGTATATAAAAAGTACACCCAGTTCTTTCTTTACAGCGATCATCCTGTTAAGAACAGAAACAAGGAAATGTCCCGAGCCAACAGCCGAGTCACAAATCGTAATGGAATTTATGATATTATTTATGGTCTTACGCTGTTCAAGAGTATCTATCTTGTTATAAATATCTGTGAGCGTTTCGCATTTCCAACCCATCCCCTTGTTAATACGGTCTATCACAGCTTTTTCGACAGATTCCTTAGCAAGATATTCAGTGATTACGGAAGGGGTATATGTAGAGCCGTCTTTATATCCATTGAGCTTTTCAAATATCAGGCCAAGAACAGCAGCGTCGATTATCTCTCTTGTTCCATTCTCAGAAACATTAGCCTCGTCGGAAGCAAAGTTGTAGCTATTAAGGAAGTCTATGATATAGTCCAGAATATTAGTCTCGTTCTTGACCATTTTGCCAAGTACAGAATGGGGATAAAGCTTTATCGGCTCGTTCTTAAGCTCGCTTATCATTATACCATTATGATATGAGCCTTGTCCTGTTTCAATATCCTGCTTTTCAAACAGAGAGCTGTTAAGATAAGGAATTTCAGCAAAACGATTAAAGAATTCAGTGTCTTCTCTGTTCTTCTTTCCAAGCACCTCAAAAAACAGGCTTTCCATATCTTCGAAAGTCTGTATCTTTTCATTATCCAGAATATGATAAGCAACAGTATCGCTATTGAAAGAAATAAGCTGACCCTCAAACAATTTTATGAAAAGAAGTCTATTTATCCAGATTATTACAAGTTCATAGATACGCTGATTGATCTCAGCGTCAGGGGTATCTTTTTTGGTAAGCAGCTTATTTATCTGATAGGAAAGCGAATTTTTGACATCCTTATCGATCTCAACAACGATCCTGTTATCCTTCTCAACCTCTTTCAACCCCATAATATACAGCAATTCATGATAGAATTTACTGTTGAGTTTATGGGGTTCGTAATTTATTTTAAGCTGATTTTTGATAAGGTAGCTTTGAGACAGCACCTTATACACATTTGTTATGAGTGTTTTCTTTGTCAGGCACTCCTCTACATTGAAGTAGATGTAAGGCAGCTTTGCGTTTATATCCATATTGTCAAAGTGCTGACGGAGCTCCTCATAAAATGCCGCAGTATCATTCTTGTAAGGAAGCTGTCCTTTTTTATACTGATAATATCTGTTTTCAATTTTACCATCAGTGATATTATGTATGTCATTCACGTCAAATAGGAACCAATTGATTCCGTCAGTAATAATGAGGCGACGTATCTGACAATTCACGGATATCATAGCCTTAGATTTTGATATATCCACTGCACGCTCAAGGTAATAATATACCATCTCATGAAGTGCCTTGCGGTTAAGGTGATTTTCTGTGATCATTTCAGCTTTATTCTGAGGAGCTTTAGTCTCAATAATAGCCATAAGTTCACCGTTTTCTTTAATGGCACTGTCAATGTTTCCATCTGTGTTTATAGAGAACTTGGCATCACTATAAAATGACATACGCAAAAAATCATTGATGATATTCTTAATATGTTCTTCGTTCTCGTTATTGCTAATAGCTACCTTCACCTTATCGACATACGATTTGAATGCAGATTTGAAACTTGCAAAATCATCAGCCGATAATGTCACTTTAGGAAATCCCAGCTTTGATGTTTCGGAAATATTGATCGATGCCATAATAATACTCCTTTGCTGCCGAAAATAAACGTATAGAATAATTATACCATATTTAATGTCAAAACACAAGAAATCAAATAAGCAAAAATGCGTTAGCAAAACTGTGCAATAGATACATATAAAACAGGTGCGACACCGTGTCGCACCTAAAACATCCTTAAATTAAAGAATCAAAGAAATCAGAATCAATTTTCTTTATCTGATATGTTGAAACCACAGAAACACCCAGATCATAATCCATCATAAGTTTTGCAAGTGCTTCGCCGTCAACAAGGATTATCTTAGTCGTATGCTGCTTTTTAGCATACTCCTGCGCCTGCTGCGTAAATTTTGCAGTTGTGATGAATAAGCCTTTTGTTGCGCCTTGACCAGCAAGAGCACCAACAAACTTTTGTATTTCAGGTCTGCCGATAGTATGATTCAGATCCCAGCGTTTTGCCTGAATATAGATCAGATTGAAGCCGAGTTTATCCTCTTTGATGATACCATCAATACCCTCATCTCCTACTCTTCCGACAACTTCACCTGAATCTTCTGCATTGCCTCCGTATCCCATCTTCTGAAGCAACATTACAACCAACCGCTCAAAAAACTCAGGGGTGTTCCTCATTATCTCAGCAAGCAGTTCATCAGCAAGTGCATCTGAAATCTCACGGTGTGCCCTGTCCAACACATCCTGCGGAGTAGCATTATCTGTAACAGAATTTTCACTTGACGCTGAAGTCGTTCTTCCATGATCCACAAACGCTCTGAAGCTCGCATATCTCATAAGAACATCATTATCCAGCACTGTGGGAAGATTACGCACTAAGTTTCGTCCCTCATCAGTAAGCGCCACATATCCTCTTTGAACTGTTGTAATAAGTCCTGCTTTTTTTAGATATGTCCTTGTCCATCCTATTCTGTTATCGCACAAGCGTTGTGTTCCATTGGATATATAGACCTGTCTGTCACTTTCAGTCAAGCCTTTCATCTCAAAAACTCGCTCACGGATCTCGGAATTTTTATGCGGAGCGCCGTCCGAAATACACTGTAAAAACTCCTTATACATTTCATTGTATTTTGGTATTGCCATTATCATCTACCTCCAAATGATTCTTTACCTATCTTGCAATCAAGCATTCTTCCTAAAATACACATCCGCCAGCACCACTGCCGCCGAAACATCGGTATCCTTTTCATGCCAGTCAACGATGAACCTGACCTTTGCCATCTGCGGTGAATACCCCTTTGTCAAGAGCTCAGCCACATCTGTTTTAGCGTTTTTGGAGAGCGACGCAAGCTTTGTCAGCTTGCCCTCATACATCGTCCACAGTGCGTTATTTGAAAGCGTTATCTTGTCCCCGCTCTGCAGTGAGAACACCACAGGCTTCTTGCCCTTGAAATCTCCTAGCACCACATCCCGATGACCGAGCTGCAGCACGATCTCCTCGGGCTCGGGATAGGTCGTATTGTCGGAGGAATGCTCCATGCCCTCTATATCTATGCCGTCAAAAATGCCGTTGTTACAGTGGATATACAGAGCCTTTTTCGCTCTCGTCATTCCCACATACAGCACTCTTTTTCTTTCATCAGTCGAGCTATCTGCACCGCTCAGCAGCATATACACATTGTCGAACTCCCTGCCCTTTGCCTTGTGTATTGTGGACACTGTGACAACGCCCACATCATCGCTGTAAAAATCCTCGTATTTCGATTCATAAACAAAGCTCTCAAAATCGCTGCGATAGATGGAGTTTCCGCAGGTCGCCTCAAATGCGGATATCATATTCATCACATTTTCAAGGCACTCGCTGCGGTCAAAGTATACCTTTGTCTGCTCCTTTGCCCTCTCCCATTGTTCTTTGGGAATGGTTGGAGTATCGTTGTCCACACTTATCATCTTGACAAAGTATTTCACTTCCGCCAGCGTATTCAGCTTGAAATCTTTCAAGCTCTGAATGAGCTTCGCCCGTATTCCACGCTTTATAAGCAGTCCCATAACCCGCAGAGCTTCGTCATTGGTAGAAGTCAGCACCGCCGCTGTACCGCTGTTCCATGTTCTCTGAATACAGTCAACGACAGGAATTTCAAGGTTTCTTCCCGTATGGCGAGTGAGCTGAACTATGCCTTCTTCCTCGCTTACGGCACGGATAGGCTCTGATTTCAGGCGCACCGAAATACGCTCGGCAAAGGCATTTGCAAGCTCCACTATCCTGCGGCTGCTGCGGTAGTTATCCGTCATACTGTACTGCTTTGCGCCGTACTCCGTGATAAGCGAAGCAAGGTGCTTTGAATCCGAGCCTCTGAACTGATAGATGTTCTGGTCGTCATCTCCGACAGCGATAACTCTCATATCTTCGTTTCGCTCCATAAGCGCCTTTACAAGAGCGAACTCGTTTTTATCCATATCCTGAGCCTCGTCGATAACAACGACAGTCTTGGTTATCTGTCCCTGTTCGACCTCGCCGCTGATTATCCTCGCAGTAGCTTCCTCAACCACTTTGTCGGAATTCTCAAGGCTACCTATCTTTCCTAGGAGATCGAAGCAATAGGAATGGAATGTCTTTATCTCCACATAGCGAGCCGCACCCTTTAACAGCTCCTGTAATCTTACTCTGAACTCGGTCGCCGCCGCACGGGAGAACGTCACCATCAGCAGCTGCTCGTGCTTTGTATCCTCCATCTGATAGAGGGAAGCAAGCTTTCTCACAAGCACCATCGTCTTGCCGCTGCCCGGGCCTGCGGTGACAACGATGTATTTCGATTCGTTATCGTCGATTATCTCACGCTGTTTGTCGGAAAGTCCGTCAAATATCATCTTATGCCTTGCAGGAGTGATGTTACGCTCAATCTGCGCACCACGCTCACCCTTAAAATACTGCGCAATGAACTTCTTATAGTCCATGCCGAAATAATCACTCACGAACTGCATGGCTGCGTCATAATCACGCACCATCATATTTGCATATTCGCCTACGATATGTATCTGCTGTATCTTCTGCTTGTAGTAGTCGTCAAGCTGTCGGTAGTCCTCCACCTTGTAGCGGATATTGTTGTTAAGCTCCAGACGGGTTATCTCCATGCCGTTATACAGCACAAGGAAGCCGCCCTCAATATTGATAGCGCCTATCTTCGAGAGATACAGCAGAGCCTCTTTCACCTCGTCCATTGTGATCTCTGCGCTTATGATAAGCCTGAGGTTATCACTGCAATATTCAAGCAGTTTCAGTGCAGAGAACTCCACCATAACCTCATCTTTCTCCGATGAGGTCTGCTCCTTTGCAGATTGATACAGATATTCCAGTACCTTTTCACAGATTGCATGGCGCTTTTCCGCCTTTGCTTTAAGCTCGGAAATGGTATAGCACGGGCATATAGGAGTATCCTTTTCGGTGGAATCGTGGTGCTTTTCGATGTAGTTTTTGATAGTCCAGAAATACAGCAGGGTCTTGATAGCCTTTACGGAAGTTCCTGCTATACCGTTTGTTTCAGCGTCCTCGTTCAGCTCTTTAAGGCTGTAACTGTGGCCCTCCTCCGAGATATCGGACAGCAGAAAGCTCTCGAGCTTTGCATATCTGCTCAGCACTCGAGCCGACTTATTCTGTGTATCTCCTTTGCGGATATATGCGGTCATATCCTCCGCATTGGCAAGAAGTCCCTCCTGCCGCATAACATCAACGCAGTAGATGACCTCGTCCATAGGAATACCCAATGTATCCGAAATATAATCAATTCGGCTGTCTGCGTCAGCGTTTCCTGCCTCTGCGATACTGCGTGCGGATATCATGGATTTGATTATCCTTGAAGCGGACATTTTCTGATTATCATCAAGCCTGTGGGACTTATTTATTATCTCGTTAGCCTCGATAACTGACTTTACGTTGATACTGGACGCAAATACCCTAGGCATATTCTTTCCGCGCTTTACATAACCTGCGGTCTCCAGAGCGTTTACTGCGTTGCGTACACGGGTCTCGATGTCGTCCTGAGAATCATTCCAGCCTGCGTCACGGGCAAGCTCCAATGCTGAGCGTGTAAACTTCGGACGGAATCGGGAGTTATCCTTTATCGCTTTCCATATCTGATTTATCTCCTTGATAGACAGCTTGCTTTGGTTCAGCATCATGAAATGTCCGTCAAGATCATCGTCCTTGTATAGTACATAGCATTCTGCATCTATGTTTTCATCTCTGCCTGCTCTGCCTGCCTCCTGAACATAGTCCTCAAGCGAAGCTGAGATATCGAAATGCACGACCAGCTTTACATCAGATTTATCAACGCCCATGCCAAAAGCCGAGGTTGCTACGATTATCTTCACCTCGTCACGCATGAACTTTTCCTGATTCTCTATCTTCTGACTGCTCTCCATCTTACCGTTGTACGGAAGTGCGGAAAATCCGTCGGCGCAGAGCTTATTCGCAAGCTCAAAAGTTCTCTTTACCTTTGACACATACACGATAGTCGGGCAGTTTTTCTGCTCGATAAGGTTACGCAGAGCGAGGTATTTCTCCTCGTCGTTATCCTTGTAGATGACCTCATAACGCAGGTTATGGCGAGCCGCTCCCGTTGCGTAAACATCGAGAGTAAGCCCTAATTTTCTCTGGAAATAGTCACGGATATCCGAGATAACTTTCTGCTTTGCGGTAGCGGTAAAGCAGGATACGGGAATGGTGTAGTTCAGATTTTTCTTTTCCTGAAGCTCTCTGATAAAATCGCCTATGTAGAGGTAATCCACACGGAAATCCTGTCCCCATGCAGAGAAACAGTGAGCCTCGTCTATAACGAAGCGTGAGATATGCCGTCCCAGAAGCAGCTTTTCAATACTCTTTGAACGCAGAGATTCGGGCGAGATATACAGCAGCGAAGCAAGTCCGCTTGATACGTTCTCAAACGCCTGCGCACGCTCGATAGGATCCAGCATTCCGTTTATCGTCACAACATCGGCAATTCCCTTTTTGGCTAGGTTATCCACCTGATCTTTCATGAGTGATTGAAGCGGCGAGATAACTACCGTAAGGCCTCTGCAAGCCTCACCTGCCATAAGCGCAGGAAGCTGGAAAGTCACGGATTTACCGCCGCCCGTAGGGAACACAGCAATGAGCGATTTATTCTCCACAGCCGCAGTCGCCGCCTTTTCCTGTAACGGCTCTCCGTCATAGCTTCGGAAGTTATCATAGCCGAAATAAGACTTCAGCTGCGCTCTCAGATCAAGTGCAGATCTACAATAATCACACTTTCCGCAGGGATTGCTTCTCAGCTGGCGCATGACCTGCTCCACCGCAGGGAAATTTCTATGCACCCACTGCGGTATTATCGACTGGCGGTCGCCCGTGTTTATCAGCGCAAGGCAGTATGCAAGCTCAACGGGACGGTTTGATATAAGCAAAGAAAGCTCTGCATTTTCGCAGAGCTCACCCGTAAAATGTTTTCTGATCAGTTTTTCGGCGTTGTAATCGCCGTTCATGCCTATGAACTTGAAGAAGCCCGAATACTCATACTTATCCGATAAAAGGGCGCAGAATATCCTCCGCATAGCCTTAGGCAGTCTGCGGAATGCGTCTACCTCGTCATAAAACAGCTCCATAGCCTTGATAGAGTCGTTGAGCGGATTGTTGAGCTCCTCCGTCTGGAGTTTATCGTCTTTCAGCAGCTTGTGATAAGGTCTGTTCGGAAACAGCAGCGGTGAAAGATACAATGTGTCGATGGGAGTGTACGAGCCTGTGAGGAGTCTGCCGACATACTTCAGATCAAAGCCGATGATATTGTGACCACAGACATACTCAGCCCCCGAAACAAAGCGAGAGAACTCCGCCTGTGAAGCGCTGTGAAAGCTCGACTTATCGGGCCTCACTGCACCAAGGTCGCAGATATCCTGCGTTGCAACGCTTATCTCACTGTCGATAAATACGATTTCAGGCACTTTTCTCCCACCTTTGACATTTGTTATAGGGATATTATACTACATAATCAGATATATTTCAAGGTTTTGGTAGTGAAACGTGGTGGGTTATGT
Organism: Oscillospiraceae bacterium; assembly: GCA_045540255.1. Classification (GTDB taxonomy): domain Bacteria; phylum Bacillota; class Clostridia; order Oscillospirales; family Ruminococcaceae; genus CAG-115. The sequence continues at coordinate 81,454 of JAZQGZ010000047.1, forward strand.
GAAAAAGGTGCGACACGATGTCGCACCTGTTAGTATTAAGCATCCGCCAACTTATTCACTATTCTCTCATCCGCAGGGCACCACTCGTAATTCTGAAATTCCTCAGGGACCACCCAGCATATTTCCTCATGCACCAATGGTTGAAGCTCTCCTGATACTATCTCCGCCTCGATAAAAGTGAACATTATATCCTTATCAGGATAGCTGTAGGCATACTCATCGACTACGTGGAGTGGCTTTATTTCAAGCGATAATTCCTCTTGTATCTCGCGGACAATGCACTGAAAAGGTGTTTCGCCTGCTTCGATCTTACCACCGGGGAATTCCCACAGATGCGCGCAGTTTCCGCCTTCGCCTCGTCTGCATATCAGTATTTTTCCATTGCTGCGGATTATTGCAGCTGTAACATGTATCATATATTGCTCCTGTTATCCAACAATAAGCTTGTTTGTCGTTTTAAGGTACTTCGCAGGGATAGGCTTATGCAGCTTCCAGATAACATTCATCGGCTTGCTGCCTGTGCTGCTGACAAAATCCGCAAGACCTAAGAATGTATAAGGCGATGCTCCCAGCTTATTCTGCTTGAATTCACGCACAAACAGCAACATTTTGTCCCCTGTTTTGCGATGGTTGATATAACGCTGTCCTGTATTGCTTTCGGGCGATACCGTACTCTGGCTCTGCCAGTGGAACAGGTTTTCGTCAATAGAATAGTCCTCATACATAGTGGTAGGCGAATACTGTTTCTCCGACTTATTGAGTGTAACGAACAGCACATCCACCTTCTTTTCAGGGAGATATTTTACACCCTCACGAACCGTATTCGGCTTCAGGAAATCCAGTGCAGTCAGTATCTGATCTCTCGAATAAGTACAATGCACATCAAGCGGACATTCAAAGCCCAGATCAACCGCTTCATCAACGAAGTCTATCCTATCATAATTATAGTAAAGAATATCAAGGACCTCATTCAGCATAACGGGCGAAGCCGCAAGCATTCTGAAACCTTCAAGCATGTCAGTAAATCCGCAGTCCTCCCATGTCTTCTGCCATATCGTGAACTGCAGCATTGTAAGCATACGCAGCTGCTTATCAGTAAAATCTGCCTCGGATAGCTCGCTTATCTTTGGTAGATAGTCAACAATAAACTCAATCCACCTGCGTGAATCTATTGCGCATATTCTAGGCAGAGCCTTTGTAACAGCATCTTCGATACTCTCATCAAATTCAGGAATAACACCAGCTGAAACACACAACCTTGCGAAAGAAGTTCTGGTCGCATAGACAGCACTGATATCAAGATGATAATAGCTCAGGAAATTATTAAGCGTAAGTTCAAGCCCAGTGTCCTCGGTAAAGGTCGCAATACGGTTAATTATTGCAGCCTTATTACCCATGGCACGCTTGATGTTATCAAGGATATATTCCTGTGCCTGACGCTCCAGCCTGAGATAACAGCCCTTAGGAAGCGATACAAAACCGTTCTTTATCTCGCTCTGAACGCTCCTTGCAGTATTGGACAGAAGCGCTGCAAATTTCTCCTCGAAATTATACTTCTTATGAGCCTGTCCAATGAAATCAAGGACAGTAAGGCACTCCTTGCCATCGGCCAGACGCAGACCACGGCCAAGCTGCTGCAGGAATACTGTCAAGCTCTCAGTAGGTCGCAGGAAGATTATCGTATTGACCTCGGGAATATCCACACCTTCATTGAACAGATCGACCGTAAACACAAAATGTATCTCTCCACTGGCAAGGCGCTTGCTTACAGTACGGCGCTGGTCGTCCTTGCTGTCGGAAGTGAGGTATTCTGAGGCTATTCCTGCCTCATTGAACTTGCGGCTCATGTACTCTGCGTGCTCCTTCGATACGCAGAATCCCAGTCCTTTTGTGCTGTCGATATCCGTCACGCAGCGTCTGAGCTGCTTCAATATCAGCATGACTCGCATATCATTGCCTGTGTAGACCTTAGACAATGCACTGCGCTCATATCCGCCCCTGCTCCACTTTATATCAGACAGATCAACATCATCAGCTACGCCAAAATAGTGGAAAGGACATAACAGTTTTCGGTCAATTGCCTCGGGAAGCCTGATTTCAGCAGCGATCCTGTTATCGAAATACTCAAGGACGTTCTTGCCGTCCATACGTTCAGGGGTTGCTGTTAAGCCAAGCAGTATCTTAGGCTGATAATATTCAAGCAGTTGCTGATATGTCGGGGCTGCGGCATGGTGGAACTCGTCCACGATTATGAAATCATAGAAATCGGGAGATGTTACATCAGTAAGCGAACGCGAGTTCAATGTCTGCACCGAAACGAACAGGTTATCAAGCGAACTCGGTGTATGATTTCCCACAAAAAGCTCACCGAAATCAGCGTTATGCAACACTCCACGGAAACACTTAAGGCTCTGACGGAGTATCTCCTCCCTGTGTGCAACGAACAGCAAACGGCAAGGCTTATCCGCATTATCTCTGCGGAATCTCTTGTAATCGAATGCGGAGATGACAGTTTTTCCTGTACCCGTTGCAGCTACAACAAGATTGCGGTTCTTGCCACGTATCTCTCGCTCTGCTTTCAGGCGGTCGAGTATCTCCTGCTGATAAGGATAGGGATTGATATCAAAACCGTATGTGTCGTCAGTGCTACCTGTGTACTTTTCTGCTTTCAGAGCCTGCTCCAGCTTGTGTACTTCGCCCTCTGAATATACCGTGAACTCTTTACTGTTCCAGTAGCTTTCAAAGGTAGCAGATATCTTTGTAAGCGTTGCAGGCTGATCATGTGCTGTTATCTTCAGATTCCACTCAAGGCCGCTTGTCATAGCTGCGTTTGACATATTGGACGAGCCCACATAAGCTGTCGTAAAGCCCGTATCACGATAGAATATGTACGCCTTAGCATGCAGCCTTGTACGAGCAGTATCATAGGATATCTTAATTTCGGTATTTGTAAGCTTGCGGAGCTCCTCTACAGCTCTTGCATCAGTGGCTCCCATGTAAGACGTAGTGATGACACGCAGCTTTCCGTCACGCTGTGTAAAATCAACAAGCTCGTTGATAATAAGGCGAAGTCCGCTCCACTTGACGAACGAAACCAGCATATCTATCCTGTCAGCAGAGCATATCTCCTTACGCAGCTCGTCCATCATGCTAGGCTCGTGAATTGCGCCTGTAAAAAGCGAACTTGCGGCTAGCGATGTCTCAGGACGAGGTGTATCTATTTTACCCGTAAGCGCAGACATGCTATTCTGCTTTTGAGCAACGGCAAGGAGCTGTTCAGCACGCTGGTCAACGCTCATTCCGTCGAACTCGTCATCACCGGTAGCCTCTGCAACTGCAGAAACGATTCTGTTAGCAAGGTCGATCTGTTCAGACATATCCTCGCCGCTGACCTGACGTAAGCCTTTTTCAATGATCTCAGCAATATATTTTGCAAGCACCGAAGGAGCTTCCGCACCATCAATAGCCTGCTTTTCACATAACAGCTCGCTGCTGCCTGACAGTTCCTTTTCAAGTGCTTTATTAATTACCTGTTCATACAAGCCTGGAATCAGCATGATACACGACCTTTCATAATATTGCTATTTTAGAAACCCTTTAGATGTCTGGATATCCAGAATCTGATGAAAATGCATTGTTGTCAGTTCGTTTATCACCCCTTGGTTAGACTCCGAACAATATACTGATATCATCTTGTGAGCCACAACCTACTGCTGCTTCAACTATGTTTCGACAGGTCAATTCAGAGATCCCGTATTCTTCAATAATATCTTCCATTTGATCTACAGACAAATGATCATGTACACCGTCAGAGGTGATCATAATAGGACAACTTATTGTACTGAGCTCACAGATCTTCATTTTCAACAGATTTTTATCACCACCGCCAAAACAAGCTGTGATCTCGTTCTTTCTATCAAACGTGTCAACATCAGAGGGTCTGAGCCTTCCAGTAGATAACAGATAATTCAGAGTTGTATCATCAGTAGTAAGTTGTTTAAGATATTTTCCGCTTTGCAGCTGATAAACACGAGTATTACCAACACTGAACAGAATAGTACAATTATCGGACACGCATATTCCAGATAAAGTCGTTGCCATTCCACTATAAGCAGGATCTGATTTTGATAATTCTATTAATTCATCATTGATATTCTCAAACACAACAGATGTTATCTCAGACACATCGCACAACTTATCCGCAAGAAACTGGGAAGCCACAGCACCTGCATTGTTTCCGCCAACACCATCTGCTATTGCAATTACGCCATTCTCCAACTGCAAAGAATACTCCCCGTCTGCAATTACAGATCTTCCGACAATGATACGATCCTCATTATTCGTTTTATGTATGCCATGCCTTGTAGCTGCATAGATATTCATAGTTACCCCTTTGTACATTCGAGTGACGGCGGCACCGCTTCAACATTTATCGAATCCACTGTCACCGTTGCATTATCAAATATGTTGTTGTCGAACAGATATCTGGACAACGGATTAATAAGCAGGTTTTCTACCACATTTCCTATTCCACGACCACCATTAGCAAGATTTCCAAGCGCCTGATCTGTCAGTGTAACCATCGCAGTTTCAGAAATAGTCAGAGTAATATGTTTTTCAACAGCAAGGTTCTTAATTATCTTATTTACCTGAGAATCAAGAATAAGTTTTGCCACATCGGGACGTATATAGTCAAAAACGACTATGTTTTCGCCTATTCTGTTAAGTATCTCAGGGCGACCAAGCTGCAGCTTGAAGTAATCTTCGATAGCTTCACGTACACGGACAGACATTTCCTGATAAGGCATATCACTCGTAACATTAGCTTCACGCTGACCATTCTCGTTAAGGGTATAGATACCCAAATTACTTGTGAATATTATTATAGACTCAGAGAAATAAACAGTATTTCCCTGGCCATCTGTCATTCTGCCATCCTCTAAAATCTGCAGAAACTTATCAAGAATTGACGGATGTGCTTTTTCAATTTCATCGAAAAGAAGAATTGAAAAAGGATTTTTCTTAACAGCATTCGTAAGTTGTCCACCTGCCTCATATCCAACATATCCGGGAGGTGCACCAAGCAGCTTCTGATCACTGTGACTCTGTCCATACTCGCTCATATCAAAGCGTGTACAGCAACTCTCATCACCAAAAAGTATCTGTGCAAGAGTTTTGGCAGTTTCGGTCTTACCTGTACCTGTCGGTCCGGCAAAAAACAGAACGCCTTTAGGTCTAGTCTGAGCTGAACCCTGAAGTCCAGACATACCGGTTATAGCTCTCTTTATCACATCGAGCGTTTTTATGACTGCATGATCCTGACCTTTTATGCGTTTTTCGAATTCGCGTTTACCGTTACGTATCTCATCAAGATCAAGGTTCTTCCAAGGATTTTCACGAACACCGTATTTGTACAGATCCACAACATCACACAGATCGTTTATGCGTATCTTCTCATTCTTACAAAGCCTGCGCAGACCATTTATCTCAGTAAAACTGAAGCCCTCTGTCAGTGCCACAAATTTATCCTGTATCTTCTCCAGCTCATCTGCATGCTGAGCATAGTAAGGACTATCTGCTGCGTAAACATCTGCTGCAAAGAAACTGGGGAAATTAGGGCCCTTTACAAGCTGCTCACGCTCTTCTCTTGTAGGAGAAGAAAGAGTGATCATTTTTACATTGGGATTTTGCAGATAAAACCACGCAGGAATATCGTTAGCCTTATTTGCAATAAGTATTAGCAGGTTTTTAAGTACACCGTGCTCCGCAGTTCTTACATCTCTAGAATCGAGCGAAGCCTGCAGCAGCACCGTAAAACTATCCACCTCACACTGCTCCAAATTATCGGGAGATGTTATGTATCGAGAAGCGAAATCCATAACTATGACGGTAGCTTCCTTATTCTGAGAGAGCGCTTTTCTGACGATATTCGATGCACTGTTATTCTTATTAGCACCCTTAAAATCTGCCCTGATACTTCCCTGCTCTGCCGAACATTCCGCTAGTCTTGCAAAGCTGTCGAGATATCCATCCTCACAAGTGTTATAGAAACCACGCAGGCTATCGTAGAACACAATGTTCTGATATCCCATATCCTTAAAGTAGTAATGCAGATACTCGGACAGACGCAGAATACTGCCCTTGGGCGTGCTGCCCTCAACCGGATACTGGTATGAATCCAGGACGTTTCCCTCTAAGATGATGAGCGGCTTGATCTTCGTGAAAATGCCAAGTTCCTTGTGCCATTTTGAGATGTAGTCAGTCATTCTTTAATCCTCCGCTTTAAATTCACTAAGGGGTTTTATCGGTATATTCCATTCGCGAGCAAATTTTTGTGCATTACTTCCTGGGAGACAATAGATTGTTTTTACATTTTGATATAGCCCAGACGAGCCATCAACAACATTTGTATACTTTCCTAAAAAAACACACTCTACATCTATTTGCATGTAGCCGTTGCAAAATGCATCATATGAAATAGTTTGTACATTTTCAGGAAAAATGTATGTTTTGACTTTAGTGTGATCAAAAGCTCTTTCTCCGATTCTAAGAAGTTTATTACCAAATGTCACTGACATTAAATCTTCACAATAACAAAAACACCAATCCTCTATAACAGTAACATTATTAGGAATAGTAACATGATGCAACCCACTACTCTGGAACGCAAAATGACCTAAATATATCAATTCTTTTGGCAATTCGATTTCAGTTAAGTTTTTGCAGCCATAAAATGCCATACATAAAATTGCTTTTATCGTGTCAGGCATAACAATATCATTAAAAGTAGCATTCTTAAATGCATTTTCACCTATACTTGTAACAGGCAAACCATCTATTTCCTTAGGGATTATAATAGATTCACAGTCAAATCCATTATAGGCGGTAATTCGTATACCTTTGCCTATATATTCAGACAATTCTTGTAAAGGACGTTTATAATCACCTATTCCATTTTCAATCTCATATTCAAAATATTTCAAATCAGTTGCACATTCCTCCGAATAATTGATGCTACTGTTTATGGCACTTGCGATCTGCTCATCAACACTTCTTTTTTGGGCCTGAATCTCCCTTACAGCATCCTGTTCTTTGCTTAAATCCAGGCCAGGCTGATCAGAGAGCGAATTTATAAGCTCAGCCATACGTAATGTCTTAGTGCGTTTCTGGATATAACCTTCCATCTGCTCTGACATCTGCATATTCTTCAGAGTTTCAAGAGTCTCCTCAAGTATCTTCACCTTATCCTCAAGAGTCTTTATTCTCTGTTCATAATCATTCATCGCTGTTAAGTCCTTTCGTAGAGATTCTATCGTTCAGTTCTTCTAAGAAATACGGCTTATGTATTCCGACAGATACTATGCCGTCAGTAGTGTTGAAATTCTGTATCCGGTTACCGTGTCCACATAGTACCCTCTACACCAAAAGTGCCGATTGCCATATTTGTATTTCAGATTTGCATGTCTGTCAAATATCATCAGCGAGCTTTTTCCTTTCAGATATCCCATAAATTGCGATACGCTCAAATTCGGCGGTATCTCCACCAACATGTGTATATGATCAGGACAAGCCTCTGCTTCTATGATATTTACTTTTTTCTGTTCACACAGCATTCTCAGTATCTTACCTATGTCTGCTTTTATCTGTCCATATATTACTTGCCTACGATATTTTGGTGCAAACACTATAACCCCTCGCTTGCCCCAAACATCTCAGAATATAAAATCGGACATACCACCTACATAGTTGAAACCCACTTCAACCTCGGTTGCAAGGAGACCCTTGACGATATTATCAAGCGGCTGATTTCGAGAGATGTTGACAGTCTGCAATTTGTAGCGTAGTAAAAAACAGTGGATTATGTTCACTTTCGCGCTTTACCGTCTTGAATTATTCTTGAGAGTATGATATAATAAAGGTAACATAATCTGCTGTAGTTTTTATAGGTAAGGAGGACTATATGGTAAATAAAATTACAGCGTTATGTACCCCAAACTATCGAGAATATCAAGGCAACTTGACGGCAATATTGGAATAACAAATCACAAATACGCTCCTCCCTATTTATTAACGCTTGAAATCAACATTAAAATGTGCTATACTCTACTGAAAGGAAGTGATCACATGAAAATTGCGATATGCGAGGACGAAAAGCTCTTTGCAGAAAGACTCACAAAAAGCGTGACGGATTTTTTTGCTGAAAAAGATATAGGAACAGAGTCACAGCATTATATCAGCGGTACCGAGCTTCTCAATACGATCGACACTGAAAACTGCGGATATGACGCAATTTTTATGGACATCAACCTTGGTGGAAAAGAGGACGGCATGGTGCTCACCTCAAAACTCAGAGAACTATGCGTGACCGTTCCCGTCATTTTTGTTACAAGTCTTGAAAACCGTGCTGTTGACGGCTACGATGTAGGCGCATTCGGATTTGTGGTGAAGAAAAATCTTGATGAAAAGCTGCCGAAAGTCCTTACAAAGCTGTGGAAAGAGCTTTACTGCAAGCGTACTGTTGCAATTACGGGAAAGGATTTCACCGAGATAATCGGAACCGACTTTATAATAAACGCGCAATCACAAGGACGCGGAACTCTCATACATACTCCGGAAAGGAACTATGAGGATACTCGCGCGATCGGGCAGTTTGCAGAGCTACTCGGAACGGAGGAGTTCGTTGAGGCACATAAGTCTGTTTTTGTGAACATCTCAAAAATAAAGCGGATAAATACTGACACGGTCGTAATGTGCGATGACACCTGCGTACCCCTGAGCAGACGAAACAGGAAAAATGTAATGTTCGCCGTAATGAAACGGCTGGGAGGAAAATGAAAACGCAAAGCAAAAACATATGGCTTCCACTGCTCCTGATAGCTGCCGTGATACTTATGGAACTATTCCTGTATTATAACACAGTCTGTGACTCTCCTATAATACAGAGCCGTGATGTATACGGAGGAAGCATGGTATCCGACAACGCCTCTGTCCGAAACCGCCAAAGGCTGATATCCGAGCTTACAGGCGACAACGCCATTGACAAGCATCGGTTAAACACATACAGCAAAACGCTTGATGAATACCTCGCTTCTGCAAACTTTGTTCTGAAAAAGGATTATCACGTGCTCAGCAGATGGTACGATATCCCTGCCGAAAAGCGCAGAGAACACGCTGAGGAGATATATCAACGCTGCCTCAGCGAATACGCCTCCGATGAAAGCAGGCTTGTCGAAAAGCTCTCTATGGAAATATCGGATATTTACGATGTACTGTCCTACCTCGAATATCTCGATGACTATGACGACTATGTATCCAAGATAGCCAACCGCTCGGAATTCCTTACGGATATCTCTATTTACAAGGATGACAGCGGAATAGTCGGAAATATCGTAAAGACACAAAAGGATTTCTACGGTCTTTCCGAAATAACCCTCACCCCTGTGGTGGAGAACGGTTACTCGGCCTTTGTAAATTTCCGGATGGCTGATGTGCTGGCTGCTCTCATCGCCGTCTTATCGCTGAGTGCTTTCCGCGCCTCAGGCGTACAGCACCGCAGAGGACTATTGCTGCCCGCACTGCTCTGTATTTTGGGGGCAACGATGATATATCTCGGGAACTACATATTGACAGGGATCTTTACAGGTCTCCCCCCCGCAGACGTTACAGTGCAGTCCATGGAGAGCTTCAAAAGCTGTCCGTATGTCATCAACGCGGGAATGCTTGCTTTCTGCATTGTGCTTGTAAAGCTTGTGGGCTGCCTTGCAGTGATGTTCACGGCAGCAGTGATAATGTCCCACAGTGGCAGAAAGCGTGTCGCTGTGGCTGCTGTGACGGGAACAGTGATAACAGCGGAAGCGGTGCTTGCGTTCGCTCCCTTGACTCCGCTGCTGCTTAAAGAGATAAACATCTTCTCGTTCTTCACTTTTGAAAGGTTCTTTATCCGATATCTGAACTTTGATATATTTGGTATCACAGTGTCAAGACTCCCTGTGTTCGTGGCATTTGCAGCACTTCTTCTGCTACTTACAGCCTTTACAGCCACAAGATGCATAGCCTCCCGCGAAGCGCAGCTCATCCGCGAAACTGAACAGCGCTACTATGACGAGATAAACCGTCGCTACGCCGAAAGTCGCAAGATACGTCACGATATCAACAATCACCTGCTGGCAATAAGCGCACTTATCGAGACAGGCAGCATCGAGCAGGCAAAGCGTTATATCAGCGAGGTATCAGAACAGACCGACCTTGCCGCTATGCCTGTCAGAACAGGCTCCGACGTACTTGACGCGCTGTTGTTCAAAAAAACAGAGCAGGCCGAGGATAAGAGCGTTACCCTCGCCTTTGAGGTAAGCTGCCCTATCGGTGGCTGCGGCATCTCTGATTACGACCTGTGCACCGTGTTCGGAAACATCATCGACAATGCACTGGAGGCTGTAAAACCGGGCGACCGCATCTCGGTAAACATAGGGAATCAGCTTGATATGCTGTATATCTCCTGTGAAAACCCCTATTACGGAGAGCTAAAAAAACGCGGTGACAAGCTGATTACCACCAAGGCAAACTTCATCTCCCATGGCTTCGGGCTAGCAAGAGTCAAAGAGATTGCCGCACGCTGCGGCGGCGATGTGAGCATTACTTCAAATAACGGGACTTTCCTTATCGAGATACTTATGAACAACAAGAAAAAAAGCAGGAAGTGAATACGCTCCGACCTTTATCTGCAAATACAAGCAACGTTACACTTCTAAGCGATTTCACACGGTTTCTGAAAGAAATCGCCGTCGCTCAGACGGCGAAGTGTGAAATTGCAAATTTTGCTCCGCAAAATTTACCGCTTCTGCACGAAAATCGACCGCTTCTACATAAGCGGTTGATTTTTTTTGCAGTGTTTGATAAAATGCAGAAAAGGGGACACTATGTCCAATGCACATTCAGGAGGTATGTTATGAAAAAGCTTTTATCAGCTATTTTATGTGGCACTATTATACTGGGGATGTCGGGATGCTCCGACCGCTCAGAGAAATATCAGGACTGCGAGCCGGGCAACCGCTTTATAATGCTTGACGGCGTTATGGAGACCGAAAACGGCTATTACGCACGCAGAAGAAACCACATGGGAAATATGCTGGAGCTTTGCTATTACGATAAGGAGTCGGAAAAGGCTATCTACCTTTGCAGCAAGCCCGAGTGCAGCCACGACGGCGGCGAATTCTGCACCGCCACTGACAAGGATATAGAGCCCGATCACATCACCATGAGCGACGGCTACGTCTACATTTCGGGAACAGAATACTCAAAAGCGGACGAAACGCTGTCCTGGAAGCTGTATCGTGCAAATTCAGATGGTACGGAGTTCACCGAAGTATGCACCTATCAGAAGCAGAAGAATCTCGAAAATGTAGGACGCGCCGTGACGTCTACATATTATATGGACGACCTTATCATACACAGAGGCTATGCGATAGTGCCTTTCTATGATTATGAAAATCCATCACTAATGTACGACTGTGTGGCAAACACCATGATAATCGACCTTGAAAGCGGTCAGTACAAGCGACTGCCGACGCTCGATTATGATATAACAAAGCTGAAGGATGGTCAGCTCGGATATTACATCGAGGGCGACTATCTCTATTATTACATCGAGCCGCCGACCTATATCAACACAAGACATCTTTACCGCTATAACCTTGTCACAGGTGAAACAGAGCGCATTGAGACAAACACACGCCTCTGGTCTTTCGTGGTGATGAACGACGTAGTATACTACATCACCGTACCCACAGAGGAGCAGAACTACATCCCCTTTTACGCTTATGACATTGCCACGGGCGAGGAAAAGGACCTGTCTGCAAAGCTATCCCCCTACAACAGCGGCGAACGTGAACCACACCTGAACTCAAACCTGGTATGCGACGGCAAATATGTTTACTTTATGAGCCCGTTCTATAACGGCAAATGGGGTCAGTTTTACTTTATGATGTCGGAGGACATGGAGACACAGGTACATTTTGAAGCACCTAAGGAGATGCAGGATTATTATACCGAGCTTAAACTAAGCAACGGCAAGGCGTACTTCGTCGGTGAGGTATCGATCTCAAACGGTGCCGCTGCCGAAACGATAGAAGATATTATATGGATAACAAGCTCCATAGCATACGGCTGCCCCGTGGAGGATATCGCCGCAGGAAACATCAAATGGACACTGGCGTACGACTTTACTGAATTTGAAATGTCGCTTCTGGGAGAACGTGCAGATGAAATTATATAAGCTTTTCGCACTGGCTTCGGCAGCCGCTGTCACGCTTTCGATGGCGAGCTGCTCCGACCGCTCCGAAAAATATCAGGACTATGAGCCCGGCAACCGCCGTGCAGAACTCAACCCTGTCATGGAGACCGACAAGGGCTATTATGCGAAGCGCAGAGACGCAAGCGGAGAAAACATGCTGGAGATCTGCTATTACGACAAGGAATCAGGCAAGGCTATCTACCTTTGCAGCAAGCCTGAATGCAGCCATGACGGCGGCGAATTCTGCACCGCCACGCATAAGGACATAAACGCCGTCGATATCACCATGAGCGACGGATACATATACATTAAGGGCGCAGTGATCTCCGAGGAAGAGGATATGCTGACGTGGAAGCTGTACCGTGCAAACGCAGACGGTACGCAATTCACCGAGATATGCTCATATCAGAAGCTGAAAACTATCTTCAGCGGCAGAGGTCCTATGAATTACAGTAACGATCTTATCGTACACAGGGGCTATGCGATAGTAGAATTCAACGATCATGAACTTTCCTCGCCGCTCTATGACTATATGCCAAACATCATGATGATCGACCTTGAAAGCGGTCACTATAAAACTCTGCCCACAGCGGACTATGATCTGACAAAGACGCAGAGGGGGCGTGGCGGATTATATATCGAGGACGATTATTTATACTATTACATTGAGCCTCAGAACTACACTAACACAAAGTATCTTTACCGCTATAACCTTGTCACAGGCGAAACGGAACGAATAGGCACAAACACACGCCTTCATGATTTTGTAGTGATGGACGGCGTGGTATATTATACTACCGTACCGACCGACGAACAGGAATATGTCCCCTTTTACGCTTATGACACCGCAACAGGCAAGGAGACAGACCTGTCGCAGAACCTCAATTCGGCGTTCGGCGCAGAACACCACAATGTAAGCCTGATGTGTGACGGCAGATATATCTATTTTGTGACTTCTATCTACAACGGCGAGCGTGGACAGACATTCCTTATGCTGTCGGAGGATATGAAAAGACTGATATCGATTGAACCGCCGCAGGAGATCAGGGAATATGGAACTGAGCTTAAGATAAGCAACGAAAAAGCATATTTTGTTGCCGGAATAAGATACAGAAATGATGCGGTCAGCCTTATCGAACTCGGCTGGGAAACAAACACACTTGCATACAGCTGCCCCGTTGAGGATATCGCCACAGGAAACCCCGAATGGACACTGGCGTACGACTTTACTGAATTTGAGGAGTCGCTTATGGAGGATATCAAGGATGAAACTGAATAAGCTTTTCGCACTGGCTTCGGCAGCCGCTGTCACGCTTTCGATGGCGGGCTGCTCGGACAAGGTGATATACACGGAATTTCAGCAGGGCAACCGCTTCTCATTCCCTGCTATGGAAACAGAGAATGGTTTTTACAGCGGCGGCGCATGGACAAGCTGGCTCAACGTGCGCTACTACGACAAGGAAACGGGAAAGTGCATATATCTGTGCAACCGCCCCGAATGTACCCATGACGGAAAGGACGATTTCTGCACCGCTACCAATGACAGGATCATTAAGACCAGTATGGCGATGAGCGGAAACTATATATACTTTTCGGGATACAAGACAAGCGAGGACTATAAAGAACATTCCTACGGTGTGTGGAGGCTCGCCCTTGACGGCACGGAGCTTACGCAGATATGCTCATTCCAGAATGTTAAAAACAGCGGAGGTCACGCAAACTTCGACGACTATATGATAGTCCACAAAAACTATGCGGTCGTGCCGTTTGCTGATTACAGCGTGCAGACGCTGACAGAGGACGCAGTAATGAACACGCTGATAGTCGACCTTACAACGGGGCAATACAAGCAGCTGCCCGCCGAGGGCTACACCATTACGGATATACAGGGCGGCCAAGGCGAATACTGTGCCGAGGGCGACTGGCTGTACTATGTCGTAGAACCAAAAGACTACCTGCTTACAAAGCACCTGTACAGATACAATTTCGTTACAGGCGAAACCGAACGCCTTGAGGATGTTCCGGGACGTATCACCGATTTTGAAGTGGTCGATGGAAAGATATACTACACAAAGCCCTTCCTTAACGATACGCCGTCACAGCTCTGCGTCTACGATATCGGAACAAAACAGACCACCGACCTTTCGCAGGAGCTTATGTTTGACGGAGATACGCTTACCAATGCGCAGATGATCACCGACGGACAGTATATGTATATCCATGACAGTAGCCTTTATTATCTCAACAAAAACTATTATCCCGCACACCCCGACAGATGTCTTGTCACAGATATGCAGGGCAAGGTGCTTGCAGACTTTACTCTCCCCGAGGAGTATAACATCCACCAGATCGAGCCGATGGTGTCGGACGGAAAGCTTTATCTCTACCTCAACGAGCGCTACGGCGGCGACAGTGAAATAATGGACTCGATCAACTCAAACGCAATATGCTGTCCCGTTGAAGATATCCTCGCAGGCAACATTGAGTGGACAGAGCCTTATTACTTCGGCATGGAGATGGAGTTTGATGAGGAGGATGAATATTAATGAGGGTGAGCAGAACTCTTGCTATGCTGACAGCGGCGTGCGCCGTATTGTCGCTGTCGGGCTGCACAGGAAGCGATAAAGCTTACGGCGGCAGCGACTTCGTGGGAGGAAACCCCGCTTACTCGATGTGTCAGGTGATGGAAACGGAAAACGGGTACTACAACACCGCCATGGGCCTTGCCTACTACGACAAGGCGACGGGCAAGGCGCTGTATCTCTGCAGCAAGCCCGAGTGCACCCACGACGGCAGCGACTTCTGCACTGCCACCTTCGGAGATATGTACATCTCAAGCAGCTATATGTACGGTGACTACATCTACATCAGCGGTGCCGAAATATCCGAGAATGAGGATCTGCAATACAAGCTGCTGCGCGCCAAAAACGACGGCACAGAGCTTACCGAGGTGGGAACATTCCAAAAAACAAAGGGCGAGCAGATGTTTTTGGAGCATCGTAACAACAGGCAGTTAGTCATTCACAGGGACTGGGCGGTGATACCCTTTGACGATTTCGACCTGCCTACGCTGATGGAAAACGCAAGCCTGAACACCATGCTTATGAACATTAACACGGGCGAATACAAACGTCTGCCCGAGGGCGACTACAAGGTGACGGACACCCAGTACGGACAAGGCTCCTACTTCCCCAGTGGTGAATGGCTGTATTATGTCATAGAGCCGAAAAACTACATCAATACAAAGCACCTTTACCGCTACAATTTTGAAACGGGCATCACCGAGAGAGTAGATGTGACTCCGCGCCTTACCGACTTCGCAGTGTACGACGGGTATATCTACTACACGATACCTGCCGCTGATAACGAGCCGTCAAAGCTGTTCCGCTATGATATCACAAGCGGCGAAAACACCGATATCTCGCAGGGGCTTACTATAAACGGCAAGGCACCTACCGACCTCGGCATAAAATGCGACGGCGAGTATATTCTGATACAAGACGAAGCTCACAAATCCCCCTTTGAGGGCATATTTTTCGATAGTGAACAGGTGACCTACGCCATATCTTATATGCAGGGTGAAAAGCTTTGTGAGTTCACCGTCACGCTTGAACAGACAGGCACACATGAATTTGAAACAAAGCTTGTGAACGGGAATATCTATCTGTGCTATGAATATGTCCTGATGACGGAAAACGGGATAGAAAGCGTATTCAGCGGCATTGAGAGCGCGTTGAGCTGTCCGATAGAGGATATCCTGAGCGGCAAAGCAGACTGGACAGAGGCATTCAGCTTTACCGAGGTACATCAGGACCGCATTAACGATGTTCTGGAACACATTGAACAAATGGAGGAAGAAAATGCTGGAGCTTAAAAACCTCACCAAAAAATACGGCGATAACCTTGTACTGAACGACATCAATTTCACGTTCGACAAGGGCGTTTATGGGCTTCTCGGCGCAAACGGCGCAGGTAAATCCACGCTGATGAATCTCATCACCGACAACATTAAACGCACAGACGGCTCGATATTTTACAACGGAACGGATATACTGGAGCTTGGCGCAAAATTCCGCAAAAAAGTCGGTTATACCCCACAGCTTCAGGGAATGTACGAGGACTTCACTGCCCGTGATTTTCTGCACTACATAGGAACGCTCAAGGGCATGAAATTCTCCGAGTGCAAAGCACAGACCGAGGAATTCCTTGAGGTAGTGGGACTGCTTAAGGTCGCCCACAAGCGGCTTGGAAGCTTCTCAGGCGGTATGCGTCAGAGAGTGCTTATCGCGGCGGCGATGCTTGACCGACCCGAGATACTGATACTTGACGAGCCTACCGCAGGACTAGACCCCGAGGAGCGTATAAGACTCAGAAACTACATCGCCGATATCTCACGTGACCGTACAATTATACTCGCAACCCACGTTGTAAGCGACATCGAATCAATAGCAGGAAGCGTTATCATGCTGTGCAAGGGAAAGCCTGCGGCGGTGGGCTCGCCTGCGGAGCTTATCGCAGAAGTCAAGGACAAAGTAAGCGAGTTCTGCGGAAGCTATGAGGAGATTTCTGCCCTGAAGGCTGACTATGGCAAGGGACAGATATATCAGACGGAAAAGGGATACATCCTGCGTATCGTTTCGGATGAACGTCCCGAGGGCTTTTTTCCCGTCTCGGGCGGAGTGGACCTCGAGGATGTTTACCTGTATTATGCGGAGGGCAGAAAATGAGCGAATTACGACGTGTTCTGGTTTCCAGAAGAACGCTGCTGTATCTTGTTATCGCAGTGTTTATCGGAAGCGTTTTCTTCATGTACGACTGCCTTTCAGAAAAGCAGATAACACTTACGGGCGAGGAGCTTACCGCATACATCGACGGTTATCCCGAATTTCTGAACGATATCCAGAACAACGCCGATGAGTTCGGCACGATCGCGGCACTTTCAGGAGGCTTCTCAGCCGAAAATATCCGCAAGACCGCCGATGATTACAGGAAGCTTACGGGTGTAACTCCTGTGGTTGGCGAAAACAAGGGATTCGTGCTGCTTTCCGGCTACATCCTCGGGGATCTGCTGATTGCTGCTGTCACACTGCTTGTAGCGTCCTCATTTTCCGAGGAGCGCAAAAAGGGTCTCGTGACCCTGGTACGCAGCACCAGAAACGGCAGACGTATGCTTTCGGTTCAAAGAACAGGAATAATCTTTATCGTGTCCCTTGAAGCAAGTATTCTGGTGCATATCGGCTGCTTTCTTACAGCCACCCTTACCTGCGGAGATATGAGCGTACTGCGCCCGATACAATCCGTTCCAGAGTTCTCGCTGTGTCCTTTCAATATAACGATACTGGACTATCTCGTGTCGTCGGTGCTGATGAAAGCACTGGCGTCGGCAACAGCAGGACTTCTGCTATACCTGCTGTCCTCTGTGATGGAATCGATACTTTCCTTCGCGATATGTGCCGCAGGCATAGCAGCGGAATACCTTTTCTTTGGTATGATACTCCCCACCGACAGAATGGCTGTTCTTAAATTCTGCAATATCGCCGCTTTTCTTCGTACCGATCTTTTTTTCAACGAATACTGCAACCTTAATATATTTGGCAAGGCGATAGGATTTTTGCCCTGTGCGGTAGTTTCACTGCTGATCGTGCTTGTCGTGTTATGTGTTTTGTGTATACTGTTTACATCTGGCGGTGGAAATGGTACAGCAATAGGCGGCAGTTTGGTTCAGAAGCTGAGCACATGGTTCAGCAAAAAAGCACCAGTCCCTCCCCTACCCTTATGGGAGATGAAAAAGGTATTCATAAATCAGAAAGGCATCATAATCCTTGCTGCCGTTGTATATATCGCAGTGAGCTCCGCGCTGCAATATCGGTATGTTCTGCCTCATTATTCCGACATTACGCAGCAATATTATAACAAATATAAGGGCATAATAACGGAAGAAACGGTCACAAAAATGCACAAGGACTATGAAGCCCTTGATGCCGCACGCATAAAAAGCGAGCAGGAACTTGCAGCACTTTCGGGGCTTGACACCACCGATGCAATAGCAAAATCGAAGGATCTTCAGATGAAGATAGGTACATTGATGGGCCGGATGAATACGTTACTGCCACTGATAGAACAGGCAGAGGACGGACTCGCATATTCAAAGGAAAGCGGCATTGAGGTCCAGCTTATAAGGACCAAAACATACGAGCTCCTCCTGATAAACGACAGTGCCACCACAAACAAAAACGCGATGTACATAATGCTTGCTATCGTCGGTATCTTTGCGGGAATATGCGCCAACGAAAACCGCAGTAACATGATATCCACTCTTCACACATCGCTTAAGGGCAGAGGACGGCTGACAGCGATAAAGCTTGTTCTGATCGCAGTGACGTCTATGATAGTTACAGCTTCGATATTCGCTACACAGATACTGCAGGTTGGTACGCAAGGCTTCAACGATCTTGAAGCCGCCGCACAAAGCGTTGAATGTCTGCGCTTTATGCCTTTTGAAATAAGCCTGCTTGGTTATCTGATACTGATGTTCGCTGTAAGGATGATCTCTGCCTTTGCGATTGGTGCATTCGTAATGCTTGTAAGCCGCTACTGCCGCAGTGCTATAACCTCGGTATGTATAAACTCTGCCGTGCTGATAGTGCCCGCGGTGCTTTCAGGTGCTGGCATACTGGATATCCCCAGTGCTGCTGATCTGATAGGTTTTACTGTAATAAAATAAAAAACATAATAAAAAGGACGCCGTAAAGCGTCCTTTTCTACTATATATACCCTCAAGCTGATGTTTACTCAACCATTCTCATTTCTTCACTGATGGAATTCCTCGGTTATGTCCCCGAAAAGGATAATATAATCTTTGCAAGACTTATGGACGCAGGCAAGCTGCTTATCGCAAAGATCAGCAAAATAACGAAGAAGGGATCCTTTACACAGATCAGCATAGGGATATATCTGGTTGATTTTTGATTTTAACTACATCTATTAAAGACAGATGATCCTGCCACCCTATGGTCATACATAGATTTACGACAGTTTCATAAAAACACTCACAATCAGAACGGCTCTGTTATGCGATTCTTAATCGCCACAACGGAGCCGTTTCGTTAATTATGATTCAAAAAGTTTCGTCTGAATTGTGTTTTCTCATATTCAGCCGGTCCTGGATAGTGTAAATGTCTCACTGAAACTCATGCCACAGTTATATGTGTAGGTAACATCTCCTGTGATGCCTGTGAGCGTATTGGTCATGCTGTCATAAGTGCAGTTAGT
Source organism: Oscillospiraceae bacterium (assembly GCA_045540255.1). GTDB lineage: Bacteria > Bacillota > Clostridia > Oscillospirales > Ruminococcaceae > CAG-115. Next base: position 101,015 of record JAZQGZ010000047.1, read on the forward strand.
CCAGTTGCTTGCCCTGGATGCGTCAAAGCCATCGATCGTTGACAGATCAAATGTAGTTGCATCAGATGGAATGACATAGGCGTTACCATTAGCCAAAAATGCTATCAGGCCGGTATTATTGGAAACATCAATATATGCTACTGCATTATTATAGAATAACAGGTCCTCCAACATGATATTATTAGTCAGGTCCAGACTGGATATGGCTGTATTGTAACAATACAAGCGTGTCAACGCCGTGTTGCCGCTAAGATCAATGTCAACCAGTCCTGTATCATTACAGTGCAAATATGTTAATGCAGTATTATGACTTGTATCAAGACTTGTTATCGCTATAGAATCGCAATACAAGTATTTTAACGCAGTATTACTGCTTACATCAAGATCTGTTATTCCCGTTTTTCCGCAGTTCAGATGAGTCAGTGCAATGTTGTTACTGAGATCGAGGCTTGTGATATTAGTATTCTGACAGCAAAGACGAGTCAACGCAGTGTTCTGACTGATATCTATCTCTGCTAATGCATTATCGTTACAATCCAATCCAGTCAGTGCTGTATTATTACTTACATCGAGAACAGTTATTCCTGTATTTACGCAATACAATTCAGACAAAGATGTATTTGCACTAAGATCAAGTTCCGTTATCTGTGTGTTACTGCAATACAATAAGTTCAATTCTGTATTTCTGCTGACATCAAGACTTGTTATACCTGTATTATAGCAATACAGTGTTGTCAGTGCGCCGTTCCCGCTGATATCAATATCGGTAAGGGCACTGTTGTATCCGCACTTCAGGGTCGTAAGCTCTGTAAGATACTCAATTCCCTCAAGCGATGTCACACCACCGTCTGTAACAGCGGATGTGCCGCCAACTGTGATCTCTGTCGCCGCCGAGATCTCATCATCAGAGAGATAACCATTTGTATCGGTGTCAAAATTGTCACTTACATAGGTACGGAAGACCTCATCAGGGAATTTAGTGGCATCCAAAGCAACTCCGAGGTCTATCGGCTTCCATACATAATACTTACCATCATCTGCACAATCGGCTTCGGTAAGATCGTAAACGTATGTAGTGCCGTTGGACCTTGTGAAAGTGCGCTCTGATTCGCCCGGGAAGGTGTCATAGACTATACACTCGAGCTCATCAGTGCCGTTGGTGATCGAGCCGTTTACAGTATTATTGACAGCTCTGAGGGACCCACCTGTAACATTAACTGCATTACTTGTATTGATGTCCGCTTCATCACCGCTGACAACGATCGAACCGTTTGTCAATATAAAACTGCCACTATTTGATATACCATACTGATTGCCTGTTAACTTTGAAGTTCCGCCATTTATAGAAACCGATCCCGAATTAACAAATGCCGAAGCAATATTAACACCTTCAACATTTATAGTGCCCGAATTAAGAGCAAATTCTCCATTTGTTTTGACATTTATAGAATTTCTTAATTCAATATCAGCGTTATCAATGATCACACTTCCTGTAATTGAAATACCATCGAAATCAAAAGTTCCGCTACCGATATTGAGCACACCGCTGATATCCAGACCGCTCACGTAAGTAGCCGTTGAGATCAATATGTTATTGTTTCCGCTCAGATTAACGGTAGCACCGGATGAAACATACACAACACTCTTTGCGCTTTCACCTCTGAGATATGTATTATTCATTGTAACATTATGCGTTCCGCTTTCAAATGTTACACATATATCATCCACTCTGGAAGCACTATCCCTCTGCGAGATCACATAACCTCCCGCAAAAGCATACTCTGCTGTCATCTCTCCCTGGGTGATACCGGTATCAGTGATCGTAACCGAACCGTCCTCCATATATACAGTGCCGTCAAATACAGGCACCCATACATAGAACTTACCATCGGCAGCAGCATCGGACGCAGATATGGAATATGCGTACTCAGCACCGTTCCAGCGAGTGATATCAACCGCAGCGGGAAGCGCATCGAACACATTTACTTCAAGTGCTTCACCGCCTGAATTCTCCAGCACATCGCCTGCAAGAGCATTATTTGCAAGGCAAAGCGAGCCTCCTGTTATCACAGCAGTACAGTCGGTATTATTGCAGATATCTTCAACTGTGCCACCTTGCGCCGTCACAGAACCGCCATTCTGAATATATACTGCATTGTTATAGATACCATAACCCCAGATCGAACTACCGACACCCACTGCATTTATCGTGCCACCGTTGATGGTCAGCGTATTCTCGTTGTCTATGCCAGCTGAGTCGCCTTGCGTGTTTATCGTTCCGCCGTTTATGACCATTACACCATCATTGTATATTCCGAAATTATCCGCAGCGATGCTATACTCTCCACTCTCAATATACAGAGTACCCCTGTTATGTATGCCGCTTATTCCATCGGAAGTTGTTGTAAATGTATTACTTGCACTGCTGTTAAGCGTTACCTGTGCATCTACCGATACAGCAAATACATCTCTGTCAGCGGATGCATTGATTCCAGCCAGTGTGATGTTATGAGTTCCGCTTTGTACCGTTACAGATGCAGCAACAGCATCACCTGATGTCTGTGTAATAATGTAATCGCCTGTCCAGGGTGTTTCCTCAGTGGCATCACCCTGAGTAACGCCTGACGAAGTAATAACGATATTTCCATCATCAGTATAGAGTGTTCCGTCAAAGGGCAATACTTCTTCTGTTTCAGAGGTTTCTGCAGTTTCAGCGGTTTCTTTTATTTCGGTCGTGCCTGTTTCTGTGGATTCACCTGTTTCGATATTTTCAGCAGTTTCGGGGACTTCTGCTGTTTCCACAGTTTCAGTTACCTCAACAGTATCGGGAGCTTCGGGTGTTTCCGCGGGTTCAGTCACCTCAACAGTATCGGGAGCTTCGGGTGTTTCCGCGGGTTCAGTTACCTCAACAGTTTCGGGAGCTTCGGGTGTTTCCGCAGGTTCAGTCACCTCAACAGTTTCGGGAGCTTCGGGTGTTTCCGCAGGTTCAGTCACCTCAACAGTTTCGGGAGCTTCGGGTGTTTCCGCAGGTTCGGTCATCTCGACAGTATCGGGAGCTTCGGGTGTTTCCGCGGGTTCGGTCACCTCAACAGTTTCGGGAGCTTCAGGTGTTTCCGCGGGTTCAGTTACCTCAACAGTTTCGGGAGCTTCGGGTGTTTCCGCAGGCTCGGTCGCCTCGACAGTATCTGGAGTTTCGGGTGTTTCCACGGGTTCGGTCACCTCAACAGTTTCGGGAGCTTCGGGTGTTTCCGCGGGTTCAGTCACCTCAACAGTTTCGGGAGCTTCGGGTGTTTCCGCAGGTTCGGTCACCTCGACAGTATCTGGGGCTTCGGGTGTTTCCGTAGGTTCGGTCGCCTCAACAGTATCGGGAGCTTCAGGTGTTTCCGCGGGTTCAGTCACCTCGACAGTATCTGGAGCTTCGGGTGTTTCCACGGGTTCGGTCGCCTCGACAGTATCTGGAGCTTCGGGTGTTTCCGCAGGTTCGGTCACCTCGACAGTATCTGGAGCTTCGGGTGTTTCAGCAGGTTTGGTCACCTCAACAGTTTCGGAAGCTTCGGGTGTTTCAGCAGGTTTGGTCACCTCGACAGTATGAGGGGATTCTGCCGATTCAACAGGCTTTGTATCCTCTGCTGTTTCAGGGGATTCTGCTGATTCAACAGGCTTTGTACCCTCTACAGTTTCGGGAATCACTGAATTGTCATCTTCAGTATCGGTCTCTTCGGTTGATACTTTATCGTCATCAAAATGCGGAAGCTTTCCCCCGTCATAATGACTTTTCCGTGATCCTACATCTATATCTCTTCTGTTGATCTCATCCCACAGCTCCTTTGTACTGAGGAACATATCATGACCATTATAGGATGCAACATACATATCAACAAGATCATCATCACTGACATTATCAGAGTTGATGGGATCGATATGATCCTTCTGCTCTTCTATCAGCTCCTCAATATAAACTGTGATGACATCATCCATTTTTACACATGCCTTATAACCGGCGGGTATGCGAACTTCCTCTTCTACCATAGACCCATCAGGCATGATACGGCGACATACTACCTCGCCGCCAAAAACATACACATCGGAATAAGCATCGCCATTGATATCATATTTTACCTCAACACGGAAAAAAGTACCACGCACACCAAGTACCGCATTAGGAGTGTTTACAACGTAATCCTCATCAGCAGAAAGTGGCCTTGTAAGCTCATTGGTGATCGCACCGCGTTCAAGTTTTATGGTCGTCAAACCTGAAGAGGCTTTTCCTAATTTCTCAAAAACAGCACGGCTATCCTCTTCCAGCTTTATGTATTTATCACCATCCAACACCAGTCGTGAATAGCTGTCTGAGGATGTTGTAAGAGCATAACCATCATACAGCATCATATCCTCATAAGCAGGATATTCACTTCCATTATTGTCAGCTATAACATTACCAAACAACTCAGATATACTGATACTGCGGTAACCGTTAGCACCGCTTGTGAACAGCAGCACGATAACTACGATGAGTATTATCACCAAAGCAACAGCAGATACAGCTATTAACTTACCTTTTTTTGATCGTAACAACTCCATAACAACCTCTTACTTTTATAAAATTATAATGTTGTAATTAACAGATCATATCCATCCGCAAATTTCAGTTATCCAGCCTCACCCGTTCCTTCCGGAAATGACGAAAAGGCTTTTTAATTGCAATATAGTCCGTGTACAATTAACATATTATAATCTGCAACAGTACACAGCAATACAATTCAAACAAAATATACATTCCCATATTATTATACCACATATCTGTTTACTGTTCAACATTAATTAACATTAAACATACAAAACATTTACTATGAAAATCGAAAACCGTCCCTTTTCAGGAACGGTTTTTCATTCTTAATTCGTTTACTGCCTTGATCACAGTGAGCTTCTTTCGGAACATACACCATCTCATATCACCCTGTAAACTCACGCTTTCCCGAATACTGCAGTGACGCATATAAATCCGTCGTTTATCCCGGCGAAGATATCACCGTTCATCTTATGCATGAGCTGACGGCAGATATAAAGACCCAGACCACTGCCCTTTTCGTTTTCGGCATTTGAACCTCTCCAGAAGCTGTCGAATATATGCGGCAGATCAGTTTCAGACAGCGTACAGCCGCTGTTGCGGACATCAATAAGGATACAGCCATCCTCCTCGGAAAAGCTGATATCAATACTCTTTCCGTCACCGTATTTTATCGCATTCTCTATGATATTCTGGATGACCTCAGTGCTGCGGTCAATGTCGCCGCACAGCAGGCAGTCGGTAAAGCTATCAACCGAAAATTCCGTTTTTATCAGCGACAGTTTTTCGGTGTAGTACTGCTTTATCTTCGTCACAAGCTCCGACAGATAGAACTCTCCCATATTAACATCAAGGCTGAGGAAATCCTCCCTCGATGCGGTGATTATCTGCGTAACATAGCTTTCTATCTCGTCCGCCTTTGAGTTGATGTTTTCCGCTATCTCAAGCTGTTTTTCTACGCTTGTGTAAAGCCCCTTTGAAAGAGCCTTGGAATACAGCTTTATCGCTGACAGCGGAGTTTTTATATCATGTGACAACGACAACAAAAGCATCTTCTTTTCCCTTTGCAGCTCCAGTTCACGTTCCTTCTGCTGTTCCATGTTCTCACGCAGCATATCCACGCCCCAGACAAACCGTCCGAAAAAACGGTTTTTGCTCTCCTTTACAGGCGCAGTGAGATTACCCTTTGAAAGCTCATACGGGACATCGGAAAGCTGTTCGAACGGCTTCAGTATCTTCAAACGTATGTACAGCATAACACCAATTACAGCTACCGCCATGATGCCCAGAAGGACATTAACCGTTATAACAAACCCAGCTTTTTCCTTGTACTCTCCTGTAACATAATCAAAGCGATACAGCTTGCCGTTTATCTCTCTGATAGTGTGATCGCTGTCGGAATCATAGAAGCCCTCGCCGTATTCCGTGACTGCTGTAACATATTCGCATTCAGAAACATCAGGATCAGAGCCGTTTTCCATCTCACGGGCAAGGCGGCTTATCTCCACACGATATGGTCTGCCGCTGTCAATGTTATCGGTCAGCAGCACAGCATTTGCGACAGCGAAAACTGCGACTATCAAAACTATCACTACGGCTGAAATCCTGTTAAATGCTTTCATATTTGTAGCCAACTCCCCACACTGTCAGTATCCGTTTCGGTGATTTAGGATCATCCTCTATCTTCTGACGGAGCCATTTTATATGCACCGTAAGTGTCTGCTGCTCGGAAAAGCTGTCGCTGCCCCAGATCTGATTGAAAATAAACTCCTTACTGAGTGCCTGTCCCTTGTTTTCCACAAGCAGCAACAGCAGGTCGAACTCCTTTGCGGTAAGCTCAAGCGGCACATCGTTTTTACTGACCGTGCGGCTGACCTTGTTTATTCGGATATCGCCGTCGATAAGCTCATCAAGTGCATATCTGCGCTTGAAGATCCCACCGATCTTAGCCAGCATAATGTCGATGTCATACGGCTTTTCGATATAGTCGTCAGCACCGAGAACAAGTCCGTTCAGCTTGTCCTCCTTGTCGGTCCTTGCGCTTACGATAAGGATAGGAGTATTGCTGTCCTCACGTATCCTCCTGCACACTGCAAACCCATCTGTTCCGGGGAGCATTATATCAAGCACAATAAGCCTTGCCCCGTACTTTTCGTACAGCGATAAGGCTTTTTCCCCTGTATCTGCCACCGATACTGTGTAATTCTCAGCACGCAGAAAATCACACAGCAGGTCTGCGATCTCTTTGTTGTCCTCAACTATCAGAATGTCGGTCATAATATATCCTTTCAGACAGCGTAGGGGCGACCAATGGTCGCCCGTGCCGAAATCACCATCCAAGCTCTAAAAGCCAGTTGTTAAGTGCTCTTTCACGCTCCCTCATCTGAGATGCATTTTCGCACCTGTCTAAATTATACTCTCCTTTTATGTTTCCGTCAACTATGTACAGCACTCTTGTACATTTTGCCGCTACCTTTACATCGTGAGTCACAAGCATGATGGTAGTGCCGTCGTTGTTGAGCTTTGCAAGCTCCTCCATTACCTCGTCAGATGAAGTACGGTTGAGGGCGCCTGTCGGCTCGTCTGCGAATATCATCTTAGGATCGTTTATCATACTGCGGCAGATGCACGCACGCTGTAACTGACCGCCCGAGACCTCGTTGATGTCGTTGTCGGCGATGTCAATGATGCCAAGCTTGCGCATTAGCTCATGACCACGCTCTACGGTCTCCTTGCGTGTTTCGGTATTCTTATCTGACTGTACCGCAGGGAGTATGATATTGTCAAGCACTGTGAGGTTTTTCAGCATATACATCTGCTGGAAGATGAAGCCCATCTCATCAAGGCGCAGGTCTGCAAGCTCCTTTTCGCCCATCTTTGCTATGTTCTTTCCGCAGAAAGCTACTTCGCCTGCGGTGATGCTGTCCATACCCGAAACAGCATACAGCAGAGTGGATTTACCGGAGCCCGAGGGTCCCATTATCGCAACCATCTCGCCCTCGGAAACGGTGAAGTTCACGTTCTTCAGAACGTTGTTCTGACGCTTGTTTACGATGTATGTTTTGCAGAGGTCTTTTACTTCGAGAATATTCATGGTATTTTCCTTTCTTATTCGATATTAGCAGTATCGGAAGCGTTTATCTTCCTTGTGTAAAGTGATGTAAGAAATGCACTGAGAGTTGTTGCCGCAAGGATAATTGCAGGGAAAATTAGTAACAGCTCAAGAGGATCAATAATGTAATCCACCGCAAGCTCCATACCCATCATTCTGAAGATAGGGTCGATGCAGAGATGTGTCATAGGCATCGCGAAGATCTCTGCGATAATTACAGCAAGAATTCCTACGAATAAGAATCTCAGTGTATGGTAAGCGTAGATCTTTCCGTTGCGCGTGCCGATAGCCTTCATAAGCGCTATCTCGCCTGTTTCCTTTGCAATGAAGGAACGCTCCATAAGCACGGTAATAAGTGCGGATAAAACGATAGTGAGGATTGCAACCATTGATTTTACTGCGGCTAGAGTATCGGTAACACCAAGCATATCTGCTGTTTCTTCAGCACAGGTTTTTATGTCTTCATAATCAGGAAAGATTTTCTGAATTTCGTCAATTCTTCGTTCTATCTCTTTATCATCGGGGTCATCAGTAAACATGATCTGTGTACCGGTACTGCCCAGCGCCTGAATATAGTTGATCTTTTCATCAGAATGGAGCCTTATACCATCTCCTGCCTGATTCATTCCCTGGAAGAATGCCGTGATGATATATTCCTTATCTCCGTCAACGGTCTTTATCGTAACGGTATCACCGATATTCGCTTTTATTTTTTCTGCTGAAAGCCTTGTAATTGCAATTTCATCGGTGTTCTGCGGCATTGTTCCCGCTGTATATTCATACATATCCATCGTTGTGCCTGTGCCGTGGTATATGCAGATATTGCTCTCGTTATCTCCACAAACTACGGGCAGAGTGAATATCGTTTCCTGATAGCACTTCGCGGGAATGCTGTTTTCAGCAAGAGTTTTTTCCATATTATCAAGATGCTGTGTAAGCTTTTCGTGTCCGTCGTCCAGCATACATTCATTGATTATTTTGCTGTCCAGATATATGTCACAATCCGCCCAGCCGAATGTAGTTGAAAGATTGCCGCTATTCATTGTTGCTACCGTGTTAGAAAGCACGAAAACAAGCGACAGACAAAGCACAAAGGTAAGGGTTATAATGCTGAATCTTTTAGGACTGCTGACAATGTCGTTGAGCGCAAGGAAAGGCGTTGCGGGAAGCTTTGACCTTCCGAGACTCATCAGGCTCTTTTTGCGGAAGCGCTCGCCCGTCTGACCGTTTCGGATAGCGTCGATAGGCGTCAACTTCTTCACTTTACCTGTGCAACCGTAGCAGAACAGCAGGATCACCGCAATTACAAGCAACGCACAGAGAATATTTATAAAAAGCGGATTCTGATTACTTATTATAATTGATTGCGAAGAAACGCTCATAAGCATTTCGCCGAAGGGGAAGCTGAGTATCAGACCCATAACTGCGCCTATAACGGAAAGCGCCGCATATTTTACCAGATATAAGCCTCTGATCTTGAAATTGCCGATACCGATCGCCTTCATAACACCGATCTCACGGAATTCCTCGGAAAGGGTGAATGTGATCGTAAAATGAAGAACTACAAAAGCGATCGCGATGAGTATTAAGCTAACTACAAGAAGCAGACCGACTACTATCATGTCAAAAACGTATGTGAATTTCATAAATGCTCTGTCCATTGTAAGAACGCTGTTGTCAACAAGTGACTTTAACTCTGTAACAGCTGTATCAACATCGGAAGAATATATGTAGACAAGGCTTCCGCCGTAGAGCGATTCTGTATCTTCGGGAGAAATAAGGGAGTTGTAATCTTCTTCGCTTATTATATAACGTGTAAAACTCAGCTGATTTGAGCCGAAAAGCGCGTCCTTTATCTTATCCGCAAGAGTAACCTCGCAGCTTACACCGTTTAATTCAATGGTGAGCTTATCGCCGATCTCTACCCCCAGAGCGTCTGCCCTGCCTTCTGTCATGTAAAGATCGCCCCGCTTTACGGTTTCAAGGATACTACCGTTGGAAAGGAAATAGTTCATCGAGATATCGCTCTGAACCATATTCGTACCACCTGGAATCTTTATTTCATCATTTTCGAATATGATATTTTCGGGTGATAAAAAAAGTTGATTTTCAATCGAATAACGTTCAACTGCATCTGCTGAATTCACCGTTTCTTCAATATCAATGGAAAGATTCTTATTCATGGTGACTGCAAGATAATCAGGCACATCCGCCATTTCGAAATAATCATCCAGCGCAGTCGTCACGGTTAAAATATTATTTACACTGGAGGACACGAACATCGTCGCAAGTATGATGAATACAAGCACTATTATGTTCATCGCCTTTTTCCGTTTAAGATCTTTTTTCAATATGTTGAGATACATTTCAGTTCTCCTTTCATCGTTGTGACCTAATTATATCATGGAAATTATTAAATAATCCTTAAATCTGTTTTTGTTGTAACAAACACGTTTATGGTCACAGACATTCAGTTGAACGCATAGCAAGATCTCTCTGTCCGCAGTTCTATACGGCCTGAATATTATGTTGCATATACTTCATAGCCACCAAATACACACAGAAAAAGGCCATCGGAAGATGACCTTTTATATGCTATCTGAATATTATATTACCAATTACGATTTTTTATATCCGCAATTCTCGCAAAAGATTCCACTGAACTCATTATAGGAAGTGCCGCAATTCGGACATATCCATACAACGGCATCAGCCACCGTTTCATTTACAACTTCCTCGGAATATGCTGTATTTTCTACCTGCTGAGCAGTTTTCGGACATCCGCAGCCCTCGCAGAAGAGTGCCTCAGGCGCACTGTCGGCCTTTCCGCAATTCGGGCATATCCATACAACGGCAGCATCCACTGTTTCATTTACAACTTCCTCGGAATATGCTGTGTTTTCTTCCTGCTGAGCAGTTTTCGGATATCCGCAACCCTCGCAGAAGAGTGCTTCAGGCGCGCTGTCGGCCTTTCCGCAATTCGGACATACCCAAGTGTCGTTATCATCAACCTTTTCTTTGAAATCAACATCCACATACGGTACACTTTCTATCTGCTCAACAGTTTTTTTGCATCCACAACCCTCGCAGAAATTTGCACCGTTTTTATTATCAGATCTGCCACAGATCAAACATGTCCACAAATCATCAGCAGCAAGCGCAACAGTCGCAGTTGCAACAGCCGCAGGCGCTATATACTGAGGCTGAGCGGGAGCGACAGGGGGCGTATCGTTTGCAACAGGACGACTATTCTGTACAACATAGCTTTTCGGTGCAGCATTATTGTTCTGTGCGTACTTAGTCGCCTTTGCGTTTTCAAACTGCTGCTTCTCAAGCTTACGCTCCATTTTTTCCTGCTTCTTTTCAGCGGCTTCGTTATAAACCTCAGCACCGAAGGGCAGGAATAACATTCTGGCAAGCTTAAACCACTGCAGGCCAAACGGGATGCCAACAATAGTTACGCAGAATACAACACCAAGCAACAGACACGCAATAGCGTTCCACCAGCCAATGAATAATACCCAAAGAATATTACCTAAAACTCCGCCGCCTGTAACCTTGGGGTAACGTATACCCTTACCAAAAGGACAGAAAACAAGCGGGAGGATCTTAAACCACTGCAGACCGAACGGAATGCCGATGATAGTTAACAACAAGGCAATACCCTCTACCAAAAATACAAGTCCTAATTCAAAACCACCAAGTAAAAACCACAATATGTTGCCTAAAGTTCTCATATGTACTCCTCTTTTCATATATTTTATATAATTACCTATAATTAAATATTATATCACTTTGCACCGGCATAGTCAAGCACAGAATGTCTTTGAATTATTTCTAATATTACTTTTATGCCTTCCATTTTCGAGGTGTAGTTATCGTTGTATGAAAAAAACCTCCTATGAAATTGTTATCCCATAGAAGGTTTTTTCGTGTTATTGCCTGATGGCCAGTTATCTCCAGCCTTCAGACGATCTTTCACTTGCCGGGAGTTCCGTTAACAGTTGCGGAAGCTGCCTTCCATGCGCCGTTCACGAATGCCTTTACGCGGAGGCTGTATGTTGTTCCGTTTGCGAGGCCTGTGAATGTGTAGGAAGTGCCTGTAACTGCGTTGGACTTGCATACATAAGAGCCGTTTTCGAGCATATATACTGCGTACTTTGTAGCGCCTGTTACTGCATTCCAGCTCATTGTAACTGTTCCGTTTCCGCCTGTTGTCTTGATGTTCTCAGGGATCACGGATGTGGATGCAGATGCTGCGGGAGTTCCGTATACTGTTGCGGAAGCTGCCTTCCATGCACCGTTCACGAATGCCTTTACGCGGAAGCTGTATGTTGTTCCGTT
>JAZQGZ010000048.1:0-5403 GCA_045540255.1 Oscillospiraceae bacterium
GTGGGAAGACATCCCCGATGACTGGGTATGTCCCGTATGCGGTCTCGGCAAGAGCGATTTCACTGCTGAGTGATCAAATTGAATTGAAGTAAAGAGGGCATTTCTTGATATGAGAAATGCCCTTTGAGACCGTCGAAAAAGTCCCGTTCGGGCTTTTCCGCCGAAACATGCGCACTGCCCCCACTCGTTGGCGGTCATAGCGCCAACTCGCACAGTTGTGCGGATAGAAGTGTTTTTTGGCGTGGCAAAGCCACACCAAAAAAGCAATCAAAAATGCCCGCTGTGCGGGCATCAACCAGGTTTTTTCGACAGGCAGAGAGGGCATTTCTTGATATGAGAAATGCCCTTTTTTCTGTTTAAACATATAGCTGTAAAGGCGGGCGATAAGGTGCTTTCTTGCTTTTGATATATAAATCGCCAAGGGTTTTCCGCTTTTGGCAGGCAGTTTTGATATATTTATCATAAAAATAGAAAGTTGTCTATAAAATGCTTGTTTTTTCTTGACAAGTTCGTGCTTTATATGGTATACTAAATAAAAATATACTACTGTCTAAAAATACTGTTTTTTTTACTTTGGATCTTTTAATGGCTGTTTTTTTGGCCTGTATCTTTCCTATAAATATGGAGGTATGTATGAAAAAGAAGATGTTTGCCGTGTTTACCGCGGCGATAGTGGCACTGCAGTGCTTTACGGGCGTTCCGTTCGGCAGCGGAAGCTCTGTGCAGACCGTGGCAGGCGCCGCATTTGACGATGCTGTGTCCGCTGACGAGGCAGGTATGACCTATGCGGCGGACGTGTTTATCAACGGCCAGCCGCTTACGGAAGGCACCACTGTAAAAACAGGCGACCGTCTGAAACTGACATTCGACTGGAAACTGCCCACAAACTTTGTATACGTAAACGGAACCTTTGCAATCGATCTCAGCGAAAAGCTTTACGGCATAACGCTGGATGAAGTGACCATCCCCGTAAGCGATATTGCAAATTATACTATCGAGGACAATATGCTTTATATCGAGCTTTTCACGGGCGCAAGCGGCCGTGAGGGCGGATGTAACCTTGATGGTACCATAAACCTCGAGGGCGTTGACGACGCTGACGACGGCGAGTTTGAGCTGAAGTATTTCGGCACAACTGTGCCCGTCCGTGTTCCCGAGAAGATCTCAGGTCTCTGGGTAAACAAGGAGAGAGTCGGCAGTGTTTATGTCGGCGGCGACGGCAACTACTATCAGAATTTCAGAGTTTACGTAGGAAGCAACGGCTCTGACTCCACAAATATCAACATAACCGATATGTTTGACAGCTCTGTTTACAGCGAGATCTCAAATGTCGTTGTGGACGGCGTTGGCGTGTCCTATGGCGCGGTAGCAGACGATCCTGGCACCACCGATGTGACGGAAAGCGGATTTAACCTTATCATCAATGCACTCGGCGCAGGCGAGGTCAGCACTGTTACATATACACTTAAGGTGGACAAGGACAAGGTACTTGCCAATACACTTACAGACACCCAGAAGCAGAATACTGTTACTGTCTACGGCAACGGCGACAGCTCCAAGACCTATACCGACAAGGAAGTATACTGGGCGGAGCTTCCCACTGTCTACAAGACAGGAACCTATGATGCGGCAACAAACAAGATCACCTGGACCATCACTGTAAAGACTAATATCGTAGGCGAGACCGACTTCACCGTGACCGATACTCCCGATGCGCTCATCGCTGATAAGGTAGCGGCTTCGCTGGTAGGCGCCGATCTCAGGATCACAAAGTCTGAGATGGACTACGACAGCATCAACAAGGCTTATACATATTCGTATACCATCGATGCTCCTGCGGCTGAACTTACTCCTACCGCTATAAATAACAAGGCGACCGCCGAGTTCCCCACATACCCCAATCTCGGAACAGAAAGCTCTGCTAATGTGACCATCCCCGGTTCTCTTACAGACTTCGTACATAAGAGCTATACAGATCCTGCCGACGGATACATCAACTGGACTATCGACGTTGAGCTTCCCACAGGCGAGGATATCTCCTCCGTTGTTGTAGAGGACAGACTTTACGACGGCGACTATGCAAACAAGACAAAGTATCAGGGCGACGGAAAGCCTGTTAATATCGATCACAGCAAGCTGGATGCAGAGGTTTATGTAAACGGCGCAGTTCAGGCGTACGAGATATTCGTAAACCCCGGCACGAGCAGAGTGTTCCTCGGCCGTCTTAATCCCGACGGAACCGTTGCTGAGATCATCGGCGAGGTAAGGAACCAGTACGGCGACTACTTTGTGCTGACAGTTGCCGATGTGCAGTACGGTTATTACGAAAACGGCGAATACGGCCCCAACACACCTAAGAATCTGACCTCCGACTTCCTTGCTGTCAACAAGGACAACGATGTTGTCATCAAGGTAAAGGTCTCCACCACATATCAGGACTCCGTACTCAACTGCTCCAACACTGCCTATGCAGGTGTTACCATTGACGGCTCCACCGTGCAGGAGGGCTCAAGAGCAAAGTATGTAAAGAACTTCGATGCTTCCAAGTACGGATACCCTGCCAATAAGAACCATTATGCGGTAAGTATCTGGCCTACACCCGATCCTCTGCGTAATCCTCTCGGCTGGATGCTGACTGCCTCCTCCGCTGATTATGCCGCAGGCGATGTGCTTACCTTTACGGATACCATACCCGATGGCCTTGAATATGTTGATCAGAGTGCGCTTATCTATATTGCTTCTATCGATGGCGATATATATACTTACAGCGCAGACCAGACTGCTCTCAGCATCACAACGAGCGGAAACACCATCACATTTACCATCAACGTAAACGATACTCTGATAAGCCAGCTTGCTACGGCAAACGGCGAGTCCACTATAAAGCTCAACTACCTCACCCAGATGACAGAGTCTGCTTATGCGGAGTTCGTAGCAGGCGGCGTTGAGAAGAACTTCACAAACAGCGCGACAGTGTCTGTATATGATGCCAGCAAGTCGCAGAACAACGATCTCGGAACCGTGACCGCAACACAGACACTCACTCCCGATGTCAAGAAGATCGTCGAGAAAGAGATCACAAGCCCCATCGATGGCATCAAGGAGAACGGAAAAGTTTACGCCGAATACAAGATCGTTATCAATGCGGCTGATGTTGAGCTTTTCAACGGCACTGCGTACACCGCTACCGATACGCTCGGCTCAAGACTTACACTTGTGGATGGCTCGCCCATCATCTCTCCCAATACCAGCGGTGAGTCTGTCTCCTATGATAAGGCAGGCGGAAACAAGCTGACCTTCAGCAACCTGCAGGACGGCACCACATACACTATCACTTACAGAGTGCAGATAAAACAGCTTGCATCCAACGAGGTGGACGATTACACAAGCGAGCAGATCGCGCAGATGTTCGGCAACACCGTTTCCCTGACCCTTTCAGGCAGCAACGAGGTTTCCCAGAACATGGTTCTTAACAAGGATTCCTACGACTCGGGCGGATATTACATCCATGACGAGCTGACAGGCACCATCACCATCTCCGGTACAAAGAGTTGGGCACAGGATGACAAGCATCCCGGTGCACGTCCTCAGTTCATTTCGGTAAAGCTTAAGGTGGATGAGACTCCTGCCGGCGGTGCGACTACCACTACTTATGTAACTCACAATATTCCTGCTCCCGCTGTGGATGCAGCAGGAAACTGGTCTTACACGCTTCCTGCCCTCACCACAAAGACGGCAGACGGTACACTCTATTCCTACTCCGTAGACGAGGTGCTTGTTGACGGATATGAGGTGGCATACACCTCCACTACCGGCACAGGCGAGCACGTAAACGAGGGTATCGCGAACAACAGCACAGACAAGAAGCAGTACAACCTTGACATTCAGAACACCTTTGTTGCGGCAGGCGAGGAAACAGGAAGCCTTAAAGTAACAAAGATCTGGGAGAACGACACACTTGAAAACCGTCCTGATTCCATCATCATCACACTTGAGGATCAGTACAACGGCGACATTTACACCCAGACACTTGCAAAGGACCAGACCAGCGTTACATTTACTGATCTGCCTCTGTATGTCTACACCCGTGATGCAGACAACAAGCTTGTGAGGACCCTGAGAGAATACAAGATCAGAGAGAGCTGTGATGCGGCTTATACAGCACTCTTCGGAAAGTACACAGCATCCTATTCCTCTGACGTGTTCACTCTTTCCGACACAGTGCTTGCTCCCTACACATCTCTCGGCACTCCTGCTGAGCAGACCATCACCAACACAAGAAAGACTACTGATCCCGTTGTTATCTTCAAGAGCTATCAGGATTCTGTCTATGCAGAGCGCGCAGGTCTTGCCGCAGCGACAAAGTTCACTGTTTACAGTGATGCGGGCTGCACCACCGCTATAAAGACACAGACTCCCGTAGTGAACGGCATGGACGTTGTATGCAGCTTCAGCGGCCTTGACTTCAACAAGACCTACTATGTAAAGGAGACCGTTGCCCCCGATGGCTTCGTGCTCAGTGATGTTGTATATGAGTGCAAGATCGACAACAACGGCGATGTAACCTACAGGATCTATAACAACGGCTCGGCATTCAGCCCCGTATCTCCCACCTGCGTGAACGAAAAGGTTCCCGTAGCGGCACCTGTAGTGCTCAACAAGAGCTATGAGAACGCAGAGTCCACCGAGCTTTCCGCACTGGCTGCGGCTACAAAGTTCACACTTTACAGCAACTCTGCCTGCACAGCAGTTGTTGCGGCAAAGGCACCCGTTGTAAGCGGCACTGCCGTATCCGTTACCTTTGACGGACTTGACACAAACAAGACCTATTATCTTAAGGAAACCACCGCTCCCGATGGCTACGAGCTCAGCAC
Organism: Oscillospiraceae bacterium; assembly: GCA_045540255.1. Lineage (GTDB taxonomy): Bacteria > Bacillota > Clostridia > Oscillospirales > Ruminococcaceae > CAG-115. The sequence goes on from JAZQGZ010000048.1 coordinate 4,875, forward strand.
TAGCGTTTACGAGTGCAAGATCGCTGCTGACGGAACCGTTTCCTACAGACTTTACGGAAGCACTGATATATTCGGTACAGAGGTGCTTACCTGTGTAAACGAGGAGAAGGATACACCCGATCCGACGCCCGATCCTACACCCGATCCGACGCCTGATCCCACACCCGATCCTACACCCGATCCGACGCCTGATCCCACACCCGATCCTACACCCGATCCGACGCCCGATCCGACGCCCGATCCTACACCCGATCCGACGCCTGATCCGACGCCCGATCCTACACCCGATCCGACGCCCGATCCCACACCCGATCCGACGCCCGATCCGACGCCCGATCCGACACCCGATCCGACGCCTGATCCCACACCCGATCCGACGCCTGATCCCACACCCGATCCTACGCCCGATCCTACACCCGATCCTGACCCCAATCCCGATCCCGATCCCGACCCCGATCCCGAGCCCGACCCCGATCCCGACCCCGACCCCGATCCCGACCCCGACCCCGATCCCGACCCCGATCCCGAT
>JAZQGZ010000049.1:0-3977 GCA_045540255.1 Oscillospiraceae bacterium
CTCGCTTGCGCTGTGGTGCGGCAACAACGAGATAGAGTCCATGTGGGAGGGCTGGGCAGTACCCCATGTCCCCGAGGCTAAGGAGTGCTACCGCAAGCTGTTTGAGTACGGAGTGATACCACGTGCGCTTGAAAGCTGTAATACAGACCTGTTCTACTGGCCGTCCTCTCCCAGTACAGGCGGAGGCGTTTACGATGGCAGCGAGTGCTTTAAAAACAGCTCGACCACACATCTTGGCGATAGCCATTACTGGGATGTATGGCATAATTTCAAGCCGATAGAGGAGTTCAGAAAGCATACTCATCGTTTCTGCTCGGAGTTCGGCTTTGAGTCGCTCCCTGATGTAAAGACTACCATCCACTTCTCGGAGAGTGAGAATGCAAATATCTGCTCAAATGTTATGGAGGCGCATCAGAAGTGTACCCTCGGCAACGAAAAGCTGATGTTCTATATAGCTCAGATGTGCCATATCCCCGCTACTATGCGTGGAATGACCTATGCCTCACAGCTTGTTCAGGCTGAGTGCATCCGCTGTGATGTGGAGCATCTTCGCCGCAATCGTGGTATCAGCATGGGCGCACTGTACTGGCAGGTGAACGACTGCTGGCCTGTTATCTCCTGGTCGAGCATAGATTATTTCGGCAACAAAAAGGGACTTCACTGGTTCTCCCGCAGGTTTTTCGGTGATGTGCTGATATCCTGCAATACGGATGATATAGGAAACGTTATTTTTGTGGCATCCTCGGAGCTTACAAAGCAATGCTCAGGCTGTCTTTCCGTTAATGTACGTGATAACAACGGCGCAGTCATCAGCAAGGCAGAATGGGATATCACCGTGGAGCCGCTTATGCAGAAAACTGTTGCGTCGGCCGATCTTTCAGGATACTTCGGTACAAGAGAGGAGAAACGCACCCGCTATATCGAGTTTTCATTCGAGTGCGGCGGGAATACAGCTTACAGGGGCACCGAACTGCTTGTGCGCCCCAAGGAGTTTGAATTCAACGCTCCCGAGATAAAGCACACAGTTGTTGAGCATGAGGACAGCTTTATCCTTTCGCTTGAAACGGATGGCTTTGTAAAGTCGCTGTGCATAAATCATGAGAAGTACATTCTTGATTATTCGGATAACTGGTTCGACCTGCACAAGGGAACGCCGAAGGAAGTGGTCATTCCAAAGACCGCACGCACTCTTTTCGGGGAGGAGTTAATTCTTACTGCCGAGGAGCTTGAGCAGCTTACCCTTACTCACTGCGGAAACTATATGGAGATATAGACATATCTTGAAACAAATGAAAAAGACTCTGTAGATCGCTTTACAGAGTCTTTTTCATTTGTGGAGATAAGCCGCTTAGCACAGCAAGCCTTGTGTAAGATATATCGGTAAACTTCTGACCTGCTTAAAAAAGCTCATCTGTTCGGGTGGCTTGCTATAGTCGGGACGCATAATCTCTGGGGCTTATTCCGTATTCCGCCTTGAACGCACGGAAGAAGCTTGTGTAATCCCTGAAGCCGCATCTGACACACACTTCTCCCGGAGCGGCATCATTCATCAGCATACGCTTTGCTGCGCTCAGTCGTTTGAGCATTATGTATCTGTATACGCTTGTACCGACATTGTCGCTGAATTCATGAGACAGATGATATTTGCTCACAAAGAATTTTTCGGCAAGCATATCAAGAGAAAGCTCTTCCTCATAATGTTCACCGATATATTCTACCACTCTTGAGATCAACGGCGATGCTTTTTCCGAACGAAGCGGTTCTGTGGATCTCATGCCGAGCCTGTTTATCTCCACCATGATCTGCATGAACAGTCCGTCGGCATATATTGAAGCACCGTAATCCGTAGAGTAGTGTTCCCGTACAAGCTCGCTGAATTTTTCGGTAAGCTCCGCGCGCTGCGAGGAATTGAGATGGATAAGGCAGGTGGATTTGTTGTCAAAGCAGGCGGATAACCGCATATCTCCCACCGAAAAGCTGTCAAGATATTTCTTTTGTATCCACATTACTATTCTTTCGTAGGACGGCTCATCGGGAGGGATTATTGGGCGGTGCAGCAGCATTGGGTCAATGAGCATGATATCCCCGTGGCAGGGATGAAACACTTCGCCCTCCATCCAGTAAGAAATGTTGCCGCCCAGAAGAAAGAAGATCTCATAAAAATCGTGGTTGTGTACTTCTACCTCATTAAGCATAGGTTCATTATAGTGGAAAACCTCATAGCTGGATGTTTTCATTTCCTGGCGCTGATCGAAACGCTGTATCCTCTGACGCATATTGCACCCTCCGCTTCGTGTCTGGTATATATTGATTTTACCACAAGATTTGCAATAATGCAAGCAAATTTCACAATTAACATTGCCAATATTTTGTGATATACTGAAAGCACAAAAGATGCTAAAGGAGTATTTGGTATGAAAGCTTTTATGGATGATGATTTTCTCCTGTCTACTGAAACGGCTCGCGTACTGTATCATGAATACGCGGCAAAATGCCCGATAATCGATTATCACTGCCATGTCAGTCCAAAAGAGATCTATGAGGATAAGCGCTTTGAGAACCTGACTGACGCTTGGCTTTCGGGCGATCACTACAAGTGGCGTATCATGCGCTCCAATGGTGTGGATGAGTATTATATCACGGGTGCTGCATCGGATCGTGAAAAGTTCCAGAAGTTTGCCGAGGTACTCCCGAAGGCAATAGGCAATCCGATGTATCACTGGTGTCATCTGGAGCTGAAGAAATATTTCGGCTACAACGGCATCCTCAACGGCAGAACAGCCGAGGAGGTATGGCAGCTCACCTGTGAAAAGCTGAAAGAGGACAACATGAGCGTCCGTGGGCTTATTCGGCAGTCATCTGTCGAATTCATCGGAACCACCGATGACCCCACCGATAACCTCGAATGGCACAGCAGGCTCGCTGCCGACGACACCTTCAAAACCGTGGTAGCACCTTCCTTCCGACCAGACAAGGCATTGAATATCGATAAATTCGGATGGCAGGAATATATTGGAAAGCTCTCTTCTGTTTCAGGTGTGAAGATATATGATATGGCGTCGCTGAAAAAGGCTCTTTCAAAGAGGATGGAATATTTCGCTTCCATGGGATGCAGGGTCAGCGACCACGGACTTGACCATATGATATTCTCTGAGACCTCCGGAAAAGATAATGATACGGTGATGCACAGAGCACTCAATGGCGGTACCGTAAGCACGGCGGAGGCAGAGGCGTTCAAAACAGAGCTCCTTATGTTCTGTGCAGGCGAATATAAACGCATGGGATGGGTAATGCAGCTGCATTATAACTGTCTGAGGAATCCGAATACGGCTATGTTCCTGAAGCTCGGACCCGATACAGGCTTTGACTGCATAGGACCGCAGAACGGAAGTGAAAAGCTGGCAAAGCTGCTTGATAAGCTGTACGCAGTTGATGCGCTTCCCAAAACGATACTTTACAGCCTTGACGGAAATGATAATGCATTCCTCGATTCTATTATCGGTTCATTCCAGGGAACAGAGATTGCAGAAAAGCTTCAGCATGGCAGTGCGTGGTGGTTCAACGATCATCTGCAGGGTATGCGCGAGCAGCTTATCTCGCTTGCAAACCTGAGTCTTCTCGGAAATTTTGTAGGAATGCTTACAGATTCCAGAAGCTTTTTAAGCTATACTCGTCATGAATATTTCCGCAGGATACTGTGCTGCCTTATCGGCGAATGGGTAGAAAACGGAGAATATCCTGCTGATATGGAGCAGCTTGGTGAGCTGGTAACAGACATTTGTCATGATAATGCCGCACGCTACTTCGACCTTTGATTAGAAAAAACACAGGAGGACAAGGATATGCCAATGCAGATGGGATTTCGTTGGTACGGTGAAGGCAACGATAATATCACTCTCGGGGATATCAGACAGATACCCGGAGTTACAAGCATAGTATGGGCACTTCATCATAAGCTCCCGGGTGAGGTGTGGGAG
>JAZQGZ010000050.1:0-2159 GCA_045540255.1 Oscillospiraceae bacterium
CAAGGACGGATATATCTTTATCTGCGGTCGTAAGAAGAATGTCATCGTGCTCAAGAACGGCAAGAACGTTTATCCGGAAGAGCTGGAAGTGCTGATCAGTAACTTGCCGTATGTTGAAGAATGTATGGTCTTCGGACAGCCTCGTAATCACGACGGCGACCATAAAGACCTGGCAATCTGTGCGAAGATCGTGTATAAGACGGATTGGATGAGAGAGAACCTCGGTCAGGAAGCTGGCGTTTTAGGCTCCGGCGGAGAGACAGATCTCGATGCGACGAAGATAGAAGCCTATGTGAAAGCTGACATCGATAAGATAAACGAAACTCTGCCGACATATAAGCAGATGCTACGAGTTGTGGTAACAGATCAGGAAATGATCAAGACGACTACAGGCAAAGTCAAGAGATATGAAGAAACGAAGAAGATGTAAGGGCTCAGAGATGTAGCGAAAGCCTAAAATGTGTATAATTTTAATTTTAGCAAGAATTATACACATTTTTTTAATTGTAATAATATAAAAACGTGTATAAAGCTGTAAAAATAGCCGCTTATACACGTTTTCTCGTTTGTTATGATATGAAATCTGTGAACTATTGGCTTGTTAGCGTGAGCAAACCGGCCGAAATTGCGAAACCATACACATTTTGGAAGAACGTGGATAGCTTCTAGTCTGCTTCAACCAGTTCCGCATCTGACAGGAACAGTGATAGTACGAACGAGAATGCACATACTGCGCAGACTGCTACGAAAGTTGCTGTCAATCCGTATGTATCGCCGATCTTGCCGAGGATCGGTGTGAATATACCGCCGACACTGACGATCAAGCCCAGTGTGATACCGGAAGCGAAGCCGATATGATTAGGCAGGTATCTCTGCCCCATCAGTACCAGCGGACTGTAGCCGATATTGAGGCCTGCGCCCATCGGGATCAGCATCAGAAGGCACAACCAGAAGCTGCCTGATATGGTAAATACTACAATTGACGGAAGAAGTATCGCGAATGACAGCCATACCGTTTTACGATGACCGAAATTGTCAGCAAGCTTGCCGCCGAACAAAGCAGCAAGCGCAGAAACACCGTAGTAAAAACTTAGAGCCATATTGCCCGTAGCTTCGGCCTGACCCATATTATCCACGAGGTAAAGGACAAGAAATGTTCCGATGCCGGTATAAACGATGGATCTGAAGCAGATCAGAACGCCCAGCTTAGCGAATGCGCCCCAGCGGTCTTTGTATTTTGGCGTGCAAAGCTCACTGCCGTTTGCAGCGGAGGGTTCTGTCGCAGAGGCCTCTATTGCAGAGGTTCCTGTCGCAGAAGCTTCTGCCGAGCTCTGCAGTTTCGGTGCCTTAGGAGGCTTCGGGAAGAACTTTGTTGAAAGCACGCCGAAGATCGCCGCAGGCACGAAGAAAATCAAAGTACCTTTAAGACCAAATACAGCGATGGAGCCTGGAGCCAGCAAAGGTCCTAACGTAAATCCCAGATTTCCGCCAAATGAGAATATTCCCAGAGAGAATCCTACATTGTCATCATCTGCGTATCTGTTGACAAGCTGTGCTGCCTGCGGGTGGAAGAGGGCAGAGCCTACACCGCTGATAAGGACCGCGATGCAGAGTCCGGTAAAGTTTGACAAAACTCCCGTCATAGCCATGCCGCCGCCTGCCAGGATGACACCATAAACCATGATGCGCGGATTGTCGATCTTATCGGCAAGATGACCGAAGACCGGCTGGATCACGGAAGCTACGATGTTGGCGACCATAACCAGCATAGCTGCTGTCGTATAGTCAAAATGATATGCCGCGATAAGAAATGGCAGTATCGCGGAAAGGGCAGCGTGCGCGATGTCCGAACACAGGTGCCCAAATGATAATACATAGTGTTTCATTATTTCATTACCGCTCCCTTTGCTGAGGAGTCAACGTTTCTCTGGTATCTTACCAGCCATCCGCCTGTTACATTTGGAGGAGGTGCTACGTAGCTTTCGCGTCTTGCTGCGAATTCTTCGTCGCTTACCTGAGCGTTGATCTTAGCGTTAGGGATGTCGATCTCGATGATGTCGCCATCCTGCAGCAGACCGATGTTTCCGCCTACAGCAGCTTCAGGACAAACGTGACCGATGGAAGCTCCTCTGGAAGCTCCGCTGAATCTGCCGTCTGTG
>JAZQGZ010000051.1:0-22992 GCA_045540255.1 Oscillospiraceae bacterium
ACAAGATGCGTGAGTGGGCTGTGGATCATCTCGATCTGCATGACGCAAGCAAGATAGTAACAGCATAACAGTTCGTGCGGCATTGTTTACAATGCCGCACTTTAGTATGCATAAAATATAGGCCGCTCTTTTCAGAGCGGCTTTGGTATTGTTAAAATGTTTTAACGGTACTCGTCAAGGATCGCCTCAACTGCGGGAGAAATCTGGGAGCTGAGCTGAGTCCAGCTGCCTGCGTTGAACATGATCTCGTTGAGGGTGTTGCCGATGAGATCGCTGGAGAGCTCGCTGTTGAAGCCGTAAACATCATCAAAGGAGAAGTTGAACTTTGTGGGATCCTTCATTTCGATGTACAGATCGTATACCTGCTCATCCCATGTCATCTGCCACTTCTGCATACCCTCGTACTTGCCTGCGGTATAGGTGATCTTGGTGGGGGAAACATGGTCGTTTCTGATCTGCTGCTTGATGTTCTCGTCGGTCTCGTACAGGCGGTTGCACATGATGAAATCAATAGCACCGTCGATGTTCTTTGCACCTCTGGGAACCATGTATCCGAAGCAGCTTGAAGCCTGATAGTACGCATCAGCCTTAGGATCACGGGGATAGGGAACAAATCCGAAATCGGATATAGTATCGTGGATATCGTTATCAACGCCTGTGGGGTTCTGGATGTTCTCGGTGCAGGCGATGTATGTCCACTCGGGCTCAAGTCCGAGGAACAGGATCTTGTCGCTTACAGTAGAGAATACCTGCGGGGATACCCAGTCGCCGTGGGGATGGCTGGTGGGATACAGCAGACCGTTTCTGCCCATCTCCTCCATGAACTCAACAGCTCTGGTCACATCAGGGTGCTGGAGGTTGTTCACGATGGTTCCATCGGGAAGCAGGTCCACTACAACTACACCTGTGGTGTTGACAAATGCGTTTACAGTGTTGTCAGTGCAGTAATAACCGATATTCTCATCGGAAAGGTTACAGAAATCAAGCATGAGCTGACGCCATGCGTCCCATGTCCACTCGCCATTCATGTAAAGGTCAAAGGGATCGTCAAGACCTGCATCCGCGATGGTCTTGCGGTTGTAGTTGAGCGCATAGCTTGTAACTATCCTGTGGGGGAAGTAGTAGTGCTTGCCCCTGTACTCGAAGGAGTCGATAAGATCTCTCATCTCAGCCCAGATGGGATCATCAATATTGAGATGATCGTCAAGAGGCTCGTACATATTCTTGCTTACGCCAAAGGGGAAAGCCTCCAGCTCGTATGTAAGCAGGTCGGGGGAATCATCAGCCGCAATAAGAGTAGCCAGCTTCTCGAAATACGCCTCACCGAAAGCAGCGGATATCCACTCGATAGTACCGCCATAGGTCTCGGACTCAAAAATATTCACCTGCTGCTCACCTTTCTGGTCAACGGTGATGTCATAATAGCCGAGATACTTTACTGTGCCTGCGTTGCCGCTGGGTGTGTAGGAGCTTGTGTCAAGGTCCTTTATCTCAGCATCGGTTGCAGCATTGGCATCGGGGTCCGTTGTGGTGTTGGCACCATTTGTTGTGGATGTGACATTAGGCGCGGATGTTCCGGGGCCTGAAGTCCCTGCACCTCCTGTGGATGCTACCTGCTCATCACAGGCGGTCATCCCGAGCAGCATAGCTGACACCAGACAGCAGCTCAGGATCTTCTTCAAGTGTTTCATCGGTCTACCTCCCAAAATATTCTGAAATATAAAAGCAGACTATACTGCTTCTGTTTTTACTTAAATTAATTATACCATTATATTTTAGGTTAGTCAAGCGGTAAAACACATAAAATGCAAAATACTGTGCGGTCTACAGCTCCTTGCACATGAAAAGGATATGCTCGCAGTCAACAAAGCCATTCTTTCTGTAAAATGCGGGAGCAGGCGCGTATCTGTTGGTGGACAGCGTAAGGCCTGCCAGCCCCCGCTGCTTTACATGATCCGATGCAGCACCGATAAGCCTGCTGCCCAGACCATTTCTCTGCATCTCAGGCAGGACGAACATCTCATCGATAAAAAGCTCGCTGTTATTCCACCATATTTTCTCGTGGGCAAACAGTGCGCCTGCAACTCTGCCCTGTTCCTCCGCGATATACCCCACAAACTTTTCCGCTCTGACATAATCCTCAAGATATGCACGGGCGGTTTTGGAGGTCCAGCGACACTGCCAAAGCTCATTGTTATATACTGCACATAATATTTCAGCGCAGGCAGGAATATCCGCATTTGTTAAAGTCCTTATCATATCGTCTATACCTCCTCGGTAAATACTGTATTAAGCGAAAACGGGGCTATATCTGCAGTTCTACTTACAAAATCCACGCTGTATCCGAAACCGTCCCTGTGAAAAAAGCCCCTGAGCGGATCGATACGGATATAACACATATTCACGTCCTGCTCGTTGTTGTGCAGGAAATACCATGACCCGAATACTTTTACAAGCTTCTCGCGGATCGCTGCATTTTCGGGAGCGAGCGGATGACCAATATTGTATGCCCTGCCGCTGAAGCTGTGCATCCTCCTTCCGCACAGAGAAACATTGGGATTTGCCGATAGCTCCTTTACTTTTTGCGAAAGCGCATAGGTCACGACGTAAAAACTGCCGCCGTCAAAATATGTATCAACAAAACGCTGTGACGGAACATCGCCGCTGAAAGTAGCAAGGCAGAACTGATGATCCCTGCCGAAAAGCGAGATCATTTCTTGAATGGCTTTCTGATAATTATCCACGTCAGATGTACTCCCTTATAGTATTATAGGTTTTCTGCCAGTCTTTGTGAGGATCCTCTATAACGATACTGTCGAGCTGCAGCCGCGACAGGATATCCAGCTCGCGCCGCTGACGCTCCTCAAGGCAGCGGATGTAGCCATCAAAGCCCTGTGCACCGATGCTCCTGCCATACGCACCGCTGACATGGTATTCTGTCACCGCCTCCAGCCAGCCCTCACGCTCGGAGGAGGTCCTGAGGACGCTCTCCGCGATATCGTTGTTCTTAAGATATATCACAACAGGCTCCATGCTGCGGATGATCTCCGCTATCCGCGAGATGTAATTGCAGGACTGCTCACCCGTAAACCCGAAGCGCATCATCGTTTCGCACATGGGATTCTGAAGCAGCACGCAGTTGAACACATATACAGTATCGCTTTCCGCGGTATCGCAGAAGTGCTGCCACTTTTCAAGCATAACGGGCATTTCCGTTTCCCACGGGAGTGCATCATATATCTTGTAACGTACAAGCCTGTCGAACATATCTCCCTCAAAGCCTGAAAGCGGCACTGCAAAGCCATCCGCTATACGCTCAGCCTGCGATCTGATGTCAGCCTGCTCCTCCGCCGAAAAGCTGTCTGAAAGCACAGCTCCGGTAAGATATGCGTGAAACTCAAAGTCCGCAGGATGCGCGCCGCTGCCCTCGTCGATACAGCAGACCCTGCCCCGCTCTCCCAGAAGCTTCGCAACATATTCCGAGGTGGTGCTTTTTCCCGAACAGGGCAAGCCCTCGATAATATACAGTCGTTTATGCATATCAGCTATACCTGCCCTCCAGCTCCTCAAGGGTCGGGAGCAGATCGCAACGCCTGTACTCCTTTCCGTAATCATCCCTTAACAGTATGCGATGATCCACAAGCTCTCTGCGCAGCGTTACGGGATCGCCGTAGGTGTGCCACTCATTGAGCAGTGCGTTTATCTCCTTTTCGGTGTATCTCTTATCCTTTACTATCTTATCAGCGATATATACCAGCACATGGAGCTTCATTTTACGCTTTGCAGGCATGGATATAAGTCTGCCCGCCCCGTCAAGGAAGCTCTTAAGGGCGGTCATGCTCTTTCCGCACTGCGACACACGGCGGTAGATCCTTGCGGTGCCGCCGCAGTCCTCCTGCGCATCACAGAAGTATTCAAAGCCGCACTTCTCATAAAACTCCGTGTGGGAGGTCAGCAGATATGCCGTTCCGATACCGAGTGCGGAAAGATCGGCACAGATAAAGTCCAGCAGATACTTCGCAAGACCCTGTCCGCGGTAGTCCTCCTCGGTGAAAACAGCGCAGATGTTCGGCGCGAGGTCCTTGCGGTCATGGAAGTCGTTCTCTATAACACCCATTCCCGCGATGATCCTGTCACCGTCCATTATGACATACCACTGGGGGATGCCGTTCTTCGTGCGCTGACACTCCTCTATGCTCTCCCTGTATGCAGCCTCGTCAACGCCCCATTTCCCGTGAAACCATTTCACTGCCTTGTCATTGAATCTGTCATCGTTTCTCATAACGATCAGTCTGTAATCATCTCTCATAAAAACACCCTCTGATCCATATTGAATATAAGCCTCATTACTCCGTTATGCCTTTCCCATGTGGAAGTCACGTGAAATATCCCGGCAAGATCTGCGTTTTCGGCGCTGTCGGCAATCGTTCTTACTATATAGTGCACCTGCACCGAGTTATCTGTTTCGGTTATGATCTCAAACTCGTTTATCTCGTATCCCGTGATGCCGAAATCCCCGATAAGCTCTGCATACTGTGCGCCTGTACACCGACCTCCGCCGCAGATCATCACTGCGTCATCGCAAACAAGCTTTCTGAATGCCTGCTTATCATGGTGCAATACTGCGCGCCACATTTCTTCCTCGTATTTTATAATGTCATCTGTCTTCATTATCTGCAAGCTCCTTATGCACTGACTCTACCTTATCCCTTATATCAATGAACAGGTCTGCGATCAGCGGATCAAAATCCTGTCCGCTTCCCTGCTCGATTATCTCAAAGCATCTGTCAAGCGGCATAGCCTCGCGGTAACACCGCCGCTCCGACACCGCATCGAACACATCCGCCACCGCCATTATCCTTGCACAAAGCGGGATATCCTTGCGTTTGAGTCCCTCGGGATAGCCCCTGCCGTTCCATTTTTCATGGTGATAGCGCGCCACCTCGAACGCCATTTTCCTGAACTCCTCGTCGCCGAGGTTTCTGAACACCTCACGTATCATGTCGCCGCCGTTTTCGGCGTGCTTCTTCATGACCGTATACTCCTCATCGGTGAGCTTTCCCGGCTTCTGCAAGACCGCATCGGGCACCGATATCTTGCCGATATCGTGCATAGGTGCGGCTTTCAGCAGATTTGTGATGTAATCCTTTGTCAGAACCTCGGTATAATATCCGCGCTCACGCAATCCGTCAGCGATAAGCTCCACATAACGGCTGGTGCGCTTGATATGTCCTCCCGTGCTGCTGTCGCGGTCCTCGATAAGATTGGCGAAGCTCATCACCGTTTCGGTATGCAGCTTTGAAAGCTCCCTGAGTGCAGGGTCCTCGGAGTTCATGTAGACGCCGAGCACTATCACTGTTACAGCGATGCTTGATATCAGCGTTTCGGGGAATATCATCTGTATCGCCGTTACCAATGCAAGCACGGACAGATAGGTGAAGATACTGGCGCGCTTGTTGCTCTCGATATAGTTCCATCTGCGGAAGAACGTTATTATCGAAAGGAGGATATACACTGCCGCCATGATAAAACAGGTGTACGCAGATACTCCCATGGAATAGCTGGTGGTAACGCCCTCAACGTAATCAAGCTGACCGATAAAGCATACCACCACTGCCACATTCAATGCAAAGGGCAGGAATATCAGCACGCTGCCTGTCCTCCGCTTCGGAAATGCCCCCGTTATTTTCAGCATATACAGAAACAGCGCAAATATCACCGAGTCAAGACTTATCAGAAACAGTGCATGGAGCACCATATTCACTGCTTCGCCTACAAGGCTGATATTATTCACCGTAAAAGCTGTAGCCCCGTCAAAAAGAATACTCACCATTCCAAGCAGCAGCATTTTGTCAAACAAGGTATCCTTAAGATCGCGGTGGTAGGTACTGCACTGCCGCAGATATATATACGCTATATATGCAAGCACAGCAAGGCAGCCAAGCTGTAATCGGATATGTTCCATTTTTGCACCTCACAGTTCTTTCCCGAAAAACATAGCGGAACGCTGTATTGTAACAGCGCGCTTTAGCAACATTTGTTTTGCATCGCGTGATTTATTATAACACAAACAACAGCCCTTGTCAATATGGCAAGGGTTGGAAATATCTTATTTTTTCTCCGGGATAGTGGTACACACCCCGGCTTTTCCCGATCTGACAAGACCGAGCATCGCAACAAACTCGTGGCTGAGCATATCCTGTATATCATCAGGCGTGAACGAGCACATACCCGATGCAATGAGCGCACCTACGCCATAAGTGTATATCCACAGATGTCTGAACAGCATCATAGCGTCGTCACCGCTTAACGAGTAGTCCTTTTGTATCGTGTCCACACAAAGCACAGCAACTTCACCGAGGTTTTCAAACACATCGTCAAAGGTACGCGACTCGGGTTTTTCACTCATGAACAGCAGGCGATAAAGCTTAGGCTGCTCTACCGCAAAAAGTATCATCTGCAGACCCACCTGCTTGAATACGGGCGTGTAATCCTTGGCTTTGTCCGCGTATTCCTCGAAGCGGTCGAGCGCAGCCTTACGCACCTCTGACAATACCTCCTCCATATTTCTGAAAACAGTGAAGATAGGTCTTGCGGAGCTTCCAAGTGCTGCCCCCAGCTCTCTTGAAGTCAGTGCCTTAAGACCTCTGTCCGAAGCGATCTTTAAAGCAGTTTCAATGATCTCCTCACGGGTGAATTTAGGCTTTGGCGGCATGATATCCCTCTTTCTGAAACCTTTGTTTTACATCACATATATTGTAGCACATAGCGGCAAGAATGTCAAGCAACGTAATACATTCTCCGTGTCCTGCATAGATTATAAAAAAGCATAACGGAGGTAATCCATGAAAAAACACAGCATTTCCGACATACTGTTATTCATCATCACAGCAGAACTTACAGGGGCAGTGTCTGCCCTGCTGTCGGGTGGTTTTTCCGACTTCTACATGAAATTCGAGCAACCACCGCTGCTGCCGCCTGCATGGCTGTTTCCTGTGGTGTGGGCGATACTGTACGCGCTGATGGGGTTTTCGGCATATCTTATCCACTCCTCAGAGGGCAGCCCCGCGGCAAAACAACAGGCACTGCGGATATACTGCGCACAGCTTGCGGTGAATTTCCTGTGGAGCATAGTTTTCTTCAGGTTTGAAGCTCCCCGCGCGGCATTCCTTGTGATATTGCTGCTTCTTGTGCTTATCGCAGCGATGCTGATGAGTTTCAGAAAGATACGACCTGCCGCCGCCTGCATAAACCTGCCCTATCTTCTGTGGGTGATGTTTGCAACGTATCTTAACCTTGCAACGGCCATCCTGAACTGACTCCGCCACATATAAAACGACCCGGAAACGTAAGCTTCCGGGTCATCATTATTGTTTTATTCAGCTTCGCCTGCAGCAAACTGGCTCTCGTGTCTTGTGAAGAAGTCTGTTCTGGGAGGCAGGAACTTAAGCTTATGCTGTGCACCTGTGAAGAATGTCAGCGGCTCGAGGATGGTATCCCAGGACCAGATGCGGTCATCCACCTGCAGGTACTCCTGCAGCTTCTCTGTGCCGAAAGGAGCCATCGGGTGAAGCAGCACACCTGCGATACGGATGATGTAGAACAGGTTTGCAAGAGCCTGTGCAGCCTCGTCCCTGGGGACATCCTCGCTGCCGAGAGTTCTTGCCATATACTTGCTTCCGTTACGGATATAGCTGTCAAGCACGTAAGTGCACTGGTGGAAGTTGAACTTAGCCATGTGACGCTCGTACTCAAGGACTGCTTTCTTAGCCTCCTCAAGGAACTTCTCCTCGGGTGCGAGGTCGGGCATAACGCCGTCGAACAGCTTCTGTGTGGTATAGAACGCTGTACGGATCATACGGTTGTATACATTGGAGAGCAGCAGGCCATCCTTTACTACGGGATCGGCCTCGTCGGGCTTTGCGTCGGGGTTAAAGGGCTTGGGCATGAAGCTTACGGAACGCTGTCCAAGGCCGAGACCCAGCCAGTGCATACGGAGCTGCTCGGGAGTGTAGAAGTTAAGCAGGTCGTCAGCCATGGGGGGCTTTACAGCACCCGAGCTGGACGCTTTCTTATCGAGGAACAGGATGTGGTGATTTGCCACGATCAGCGGGAGCTGAAGCTCGCCCTCTGCGGGAACAGCGGTCTTGTCTGCACTCTCCTGCTGTGCCATCCACATAGCAGGCTCTGCAACGCCGTAGAAGTAGATGTTATCCTGTCCGATGAACTGGTATACGTTAGACTCCTTGCTGCACCAGAAATCCTTCCACTCTGCACGGTCATGTCCGATCTGCTCAAGGTAGGTCTGGGTAAAGGAGATGGGTGCCCACAGGGACTCGGGCCATACCCATACTGTCAGGCCCTCAACATCCTCCATCTTAGGAGCGGGAACGCCCCACTCGATGTTGCCTGTAAGTCTGAAAGGCACAAGGGTCTTGCCTGTACGATAGCGGATGCCGTTCTGTGTGAGGATACGGCAGGCATCGTCACAATCGGAAAGGGTGGTGAACTCGATGGTGAAGCTGGGCTTCTTGGGCTCTTCAAGGTAGTTGTGCGCGGGCATGGAGTCCCTGAGGGAAAGATATTTCTCCTCAAACTCACGCTTAACGTAGATAACGGGGGGCTTCAAGAACTCGCCGATGGTCTTCCACACAACGGGACGGATGTCCTTGCGCTTCTGAAGCTCTGCTACCCAGTCCTGAAGCAGCTTCTCGTAATCACGGAGCTTGAAGTACCAGTTTGTAACGGGCTTCATTGTGGGAGTTTCACCTGTCAGTGTGCTGACGGGGTTCAGAAGATTTTCGGGCATATACTGATGTCCGAGGTCGCACTCGTCTGCATAACCCTTTTCGGAGGTGCAGCCCTCAACGGGGCACTTGCCCACTACCTGACGACCATTGAGGAAAACGCCTGCCTTCTCGTCAAAGAACTGCATGGTGGATATCTGATTGAGCTGTCCCTTTGCATAAAGGGAGGTGAGGAAGCGGTCGGTCACCTCTGCGTGGATCTCCTTGGAGCGTCCGAGGCCGGATGCCGCAAACAGATTGGGCTTGATACCGTAAGCTTTAAGAGTTGCTTTCTGCTTCTCGTGGTTGCCTGTCACGAACTCCTCAAGGCTGCCCTCGTACTCGCCCTTTGCGACCTTCTGACGCCAGCCCTCTGCGATGGGAGAGCCGTAGCAGTCGGTACCGCTGACGAAGATGACGTTCTCCTCGCCGATACGGTCACGCAGGAAGCGTGCGTAGGTATCAGCAAACACCAGCATACCGCCGACGTGTCCGAAGTGAAGCTCCTTGTTGCCGTAGGGCATACCGCCTGTTACAACGGCACGCTTCGGGAACTCGGGACGGGGGATCTCAAACGCCTTTGGCTTTCCGTCGGGCGTGTTATTTTTGTTGGACATTGTTTTAATTCCTTCTTTCAGATTAAGATAATATTACAGTTTATTTTACCACAAATCACTTATAAATGCAAGTATTTTGCTTAAAGATGTTATCACTTACAGCGATATAATATTGTCTGTGGCAGTATATACGCCGTTCATGCACAGCCACGGTCGCAACAAATATAAAAACTTTCTTGGCAGATTGCACAAAATTACTTGACAAAGTGTGGAATAAATGTTAATATAATAGATAGCGATGCGGAAATCCCGCATCTGTAAATCAATGAATAAAACTTAGGAGTGTAACCATGTTCAAGACCTTTGAGGAAGCAAAAAAATTCTGCACCGACAACGGCGTAAAGATGCTGGACTTCAAGATGGTAGATCTTGACGGCCGCTGGAGGCACATCGCAATCCCCGAGAGCCGTTTCGTTCCCGACCTTATGGAATCAGGCATCGGCTTTGACGGCTCCAACTACGGCTTTGCACCCGTTGAAAAGAGCGATATGATCTTCATCCCCGACCTTTCCAGCGCATCACTCGACCCCTTTGCAGAGGTGACTACCCTCTCCATGATAGGCGATGTTTACGTTATCGCAGACGAAAACTACCGCTTCAATCAGGATCCCAGAAATGTATCCAAGCACGCAGTGGAATATCTCAAGTCGACAGGTATCGCTGATGAGATGATAATCGGCCCCGAGTTTGAGTTCCACATCTTCGACAACGTTGCTTACAGCGTAAAGCCCGAGGAGATGAGCTTCTCCGTTGATACAAGACAGGCTTCCTGGAACTCTGCTTATGCAGACTCCAACAACAAGGGTTATATAACTCCCGGTCACAGAGGATATCATGCAGATCTCCCCAACGACATCACATACGACCTCAGAAGCCGCATCTGCCTTATGCTTGAGGAGCGCGGCATCAAGGTCAAGTACCACCACCACGAGGTTGGCGGCAGCGGTCAGGTAGAGATCGAGGTAGAGCTTGGCGAAATGACAAAGATGGCAGACAACACCATGAACATCAAGTACATGGTAAAGAACGCCGCTTTACAGGAGGGCAGAACAGCAACCTTCATGCCCAAGCCCATCTACAGCGAGGCAGGCAACGGTATGCACGTTCACATGCTGCTGTTCAAGGACGGCAAGCCCGTATTCCACGATCCCAACGGCTATTCCGAGCTGTCCGAGACCGCACTCTACTTCATCGGCGGTCTGCTTAAGCACGCACGTTCTCTCTGCGGCTTCACAAACCCCTCCACAAACTCCTACAAGCGTCTGGTTCCCGGCTTTGAGGCTCCCGTTACTATCGGCTATGCCACCTCAAACCGCAGTGCCGTTATCCGTATCCCCGCTTACGCCAAGGCTCCCGACAAGCGTCGCTTTGAGCTGCGCAGCCCCGATGCTACCTGCAACCCCTACTATGCGTACTCCGCTATCCTTATGGCAGGTCTTGACGGCGTAAAGAACAAGATCGATCCCAGCAAGTGCGGATGGGGTCCCTTTGACTTCAACCTGTACAACCTCTCCGATGAGGAAAAGGCAAAGATCCAGTCCCTGCCCACTACACTCGACGAGGCGCTCGATGCTCTCGAGGCGGATCACGACTACCTGTTGGAGGGTGGCGTATTCCCCGAAAGACTCATCGAGATCTGGATAAAGAAGAAGCGCTCCGAGGCTGCTGCGATCAACAAGATCCCCCACCCCGCTGAGTTTGCTAACTACTACGATCTTTAATATCTTATCTGCAAAAGTCCACAGAGATATTCTTCTCTGTGGACTTTTTGGCTGTTTTAAAAGGCTCACTACCGATATAAGGACGATATCCCTCATCGTCTTGTGAATGTTTTATGAAAACGTTTTATCAAAGTCTTGACAATTATCGGAATACGCGGTAAAATACTATTATGTAGTATAGTGGATAATAGTATCCTATGACTATCTTTATTACCTGAAAGGATATTGAAAAAATGGCTGATTTTAAAACGGCTCAGATATTCAGTGACAATATGGTGCTGCAGTATCTCAAACCGATAAATGTGTTCGGAACAGGCGTTGACGGCACAAGAATTACCGTAAGCATCACAGGCGATGAGGCTGCAAAGACCTCCGTCACCGTAAAGGATGGCAGATGGCTCGCGGTGCTGCCCCCTCAGCCTGCGCAGGATGAAGTCGAGCTTATCGTAAGCGACGGCAAGGACACCGTTACCTTTAAAAATGTGGCAGTGGGCGCAGTGTGGCTCGCAGGCGGACAGAGCAATATGGAGTTTGAGCTTCAGAGCTGCACTACGGGCAAAGAGAGCCTTGAAAACGACTCCCCCAACGTTCGCTTCTACTACACACTTAAGCTCAGCGCAGCGGATGACGATTTCTCACGCCGCGAAAGCGAGATGGGCTGGAACCTTTTCGACAACAAGGAGTCCGCAAAGGCATGGAGCGCGGTAGGCTACTACTTCGCAAAGGAGCTTTCCGAGGAATGGGGCATGACCGTCGGCATCATCGGTTGCAACTGGGGCGGCACCTCTGCCTCCGCATGGATGAAGAGAGAATATGCCACAGGCGAAACTTCCGTTTATTTCGAGGAATATGACGCGGCTGTTGCGGGCAAAACAATTGAGGAGCTGAAAAAGGATTACCTCGATTATCAGGAATATCACGCAAACTGGGAGAGAAAGAGCGCGGAGTACTATACAAACACTCCTAACCCGACATGGGGCGGATGTCTGGAATACTGCGGCGAGAACAAGTACCCGGGTCCTGCATCTCCTCTCAATCCCATGAGTCCCGGTGTGCTTCACGAGAGCATGATAAAGCGTATCGCGCCCTACACGATGACAGGCGTTATATGGTATCAGGGCGAGAGCGACGATCATCGTCCCGAGATGTATTATACACTTCTTAATCAGATGATAAGAAACTGGCGTGACGACTGGAACGACCCCGAGCTGTTCTTCGTTATAGGTCAGCTTCCCATGCACCGGTGGTCTGCGGATGAGGACAGAAAGCACTGGTGCCTTATCCGTGAGGCACAGGCAAGGACCGCAAAGACCGACCGCCATGCAGCACTTGCGGTACTCACCGACTGCGGAGAGTTCAGCGAGATACACCCCAAAAACAAGGAGCTCCCCGGTCACCGCTTCTGCCTTGCGGCACTTGACGGATATTACGAGTGTGCGCTCCTTGAAGAGGACGAGATCGCGACAAACAATCCCGACGCATATCAGGTGAAGTGGAACAGCGACAGTGCCGATATCTTCATCACCACTGCAAACTCCCTTGAGATAAAGGGCGAGAGCGGAGAGATCCACGGCTTTGAGATAGCAGGCGCAGACGGTGTTTTCGTTCCTGCACAGGCCGAGATCGCCGACAGAGACGCCTGGAACTGTGAGATAGGCAGCGAGGTCATCCATGTATCGGGTGTGAACGAGCCTGTTGCAGTGCGTTATCTCTGGACGAACTACACTGACGATATCACCCTTTTCGACTGCGAGAACGGCGTGCCGCTTCCCCCCTTCCGCTTCGCAAAGCCGCAGTACAAGGGATAAGGAGATACAATGGAAAAGGCAAAGATAGACAGAATAAACCAGCTTGCAAGAAAGGCAAAGTCCGAAGGACTTACCGACGAGGAGAAGGCGGAGCAGCAGAAGCTCCGTGACGAGTACCGTGCGGATTTCAAGGCAAGCCTTATGGGTCAGCTTGACAGAGTATACATCAAGGAAGCTGACGGCTCAACTACAAAGGTCATCAAGCAGTAAGATGGCCCGAAAGGAAACTGAATGATTGCATTAGTCACCGGCGCAAGCGCAGGTATCGGACGTGATATCGCCCGCTCCCTCGCGAAGCATGGAATAAACCTCATCATCACAGCAAGAAGAAAGGACAGGCTGGCTGCCCTTAAAGAGGAGCTTACCTCGCAGTACGGCGTCAAGGTAAAAACCATAACCGCCGACCTTTCCTCCGCGGAGCAGTGTATAGAGCTGCACAAACTCGTGCAGAAGCACAATATCGATATTTTCGTAAACAATGCGGGAGTCGGTGTTTTCGGTGAGTTCACCGAGACCTCCCTCGACAAGGAGCTGGAGCTGCTGGATGTCAACATCCGTGCTTTCCATATCCTTTTCAAGCTGTTCGTAAAGGATTTCGTCAAGCGCGGAAACGGCTATATCCTCAACACCGCAAGCTCGGCGGGATTTTTCCCAGGGCCGCTGTTCTCCTCCTACTACGCCTCAAAGGCTTATGTCCTGCGTATGTCGCAGGCAGTATACGAGGAGCTGCGCTGCCGCAAGAGCGGCGTTTATATCTCGGTTCTGTGCCCCGGACCAGTTGAAACGGAGTTCATGGACAAGGCGGGAGTCAGCTTCACGATGCAGCCTCAGAGCAGCGAATTCGTCGCAGAATACGCCGTGCGTGAGATGTTCGGCGGCAGATTTATGATAGTTCCGTCAAAGGTCATCATGTCGGGCAAGACCCTTAGCCGCTTTGCTCCCGATAAGGCGGTCGCGTATGCCGTGAGACTTATACAGTCCCACAGAGAGGAGCTGTAAGATGGCTTCGTATTCAGAGATCACTGTGCGCTATGCTGAAACGGACTGCATGGGTGTGGTACACCACTCCGTGTACCCTGTGTGGTTCGAGGTGGCACGCACCGACTATATCAAAAACGTAGGCTTGAGCTACTGCGAGATGGAGAAACGCGGAGTCATGCTCCCCGTTACGGGCATAACCTGCCGGTATCATCTCCCCGCAAAGTATGACGATGACCTTATCGTCACCACTAAAATAACCCGTTTCACACCCGCACGTATCGAGTTCGGCTACACCGTCACAAAAAAAGGCGGGGATACCGTGCTGTGCGAGGGTACAAGCTCCCATGGATTCGTTGACGCGGAAAGCTTCCGCCCGCTGAACTTCAGAAAGGCTATGCCGGAGTTCTATGCGCGCATGGAGGAGGAGTTCCGCAAGGACAGCAACTGACCTGTTTTTGGAGAAGATTATGAACAGAATCATTCTTTTAGTTATCATCCTTGTTATCGGTATTGCGGCGGCAGTGCTGTATAACATATTCCCGCCCGATCCTTTAAAGGTATCGGCAACGCTCGGTGAGGACGGCGAGCTTACACTCTCCACCACCACTCCCGGAAACAGCGAGGGCGAGATCACTGTGGCGGACGAGGGCATCGGCTTCTCCCACGCGGCGGATTTCTATTCCGAAAATATCGAGGTGGAGCTTACTGCCGCTGAAAATGCGCAGATATACTTCACCACCGACGGAAACGATCCCGAGATCATCCCCGCACACCTTTACGATGGCGCGATACTGCTGAACGCAGGTCCCGATGTAAGGGTCACCACCATCAAAGCCATCTCGGTAGTGGACGGCACAGCAAGCAGGATACATACCAGAAGCTTTGTAATGGGCATGGACGTTGAGGACCGCTTCTCCGAGGATACCCTGGTTTTCGTGCTGAGCACCGATCCCTATAACCTGTACGATTACGAGTACGGCATCGCTGTTCCCGGTAAGATCTACGATGACTATGTTGCGGCACATCCCAACGAGGAGATCCCTTACAATGCGCCCGGTAACTATTACATGAGCGGCAGGGAGTCCGAGCGTGATATGTATGTCGAGGTGTTTGAGAGCGACGGCGACAATGTTATCTCTCAGGCGGCAGGTGCGCGAGTTGTAGGCGGCTACTCCAGAGTAGTGGACCAGAAATCCTTCCGTCTTATCGCAAGAACGGAGTACGATCTCGAAAACGGCAAGTTCAAGTACGCTTTCTTCGATGACGCGGTGGACGCCGAGGGAAATCCCATTCTCGAATACGACAGACTTACACTCCGTAACGGTGCAAACGACCGTGAATTCGCAGGTGTGCGCGATGAGCTTTCACAGCAGCTTGCTCAGGATTACGGCTTCCCCTGCATACAGAACACAACTCCCTGTGCAGTGTTCCTCAATGGCGAATACTACGGCTACTCCTGGCTTCACGAGAACTTCAACGAGGATTATCTCGCTACCCAGTTCGGCGGAAACAAGGAGCAGTACGGAATAATCGAGAACATCGAGATCCCCGAGCCCGAGGAGGGCGAAGTAATAGAGCAGCCCCTCAAGGATTACCTTGCGATGACCGAATACTACGACAAGGATCTCACCAACGACAAGATATTTGAGGAATACTGTGAGCTTGTTGATGTGGAGAACCTGATGCAGTACTACTGTATGCAGATATTCATCTCCAACAAGGACTGGCCGGGCAACAACTTCAAGGCGTTCCGCTATTATCCCGCCGAGGACGAGGAGATAACCTCTAAGTTCATGGATGGTAAATGGCGCTTCCTGTTCTTCGATGCGGAATATGCGTGGGCACTTTACGGCGAGACCTACAAGCTGAGGACCCTTACCGATCTTCTCAGAGGCACCCACATGAGCGGACAGAGCAAGGCACTCAACGCGCTTCTTGCCCGTGATGATATGCGCCAGCTTTACGCAAACATCATGTGCGACCTTACCGCATACGCATTCAGCCCCGACCATGTCAAAGAGGTGCTGGATGACCTTATCGAGATAAGCGATCCCGAGCAGATGTACGCACTGGAGCTTGGAATAACCTCCGAGTGGGCGCACAAGGGTACATTCGCAGACAGCAGAAATCAGATACGCGACTTCGCAGAAAACCGCAAGGGTTATGTGTTCAGCGATATGGTGAATAATCTCGGTCTGCCCCTCAGCTTCTATGATGTTTCGGCTACCTGCAACGACGGTGCCGATATATTCCTCAGTACGCAGAAATCACTTAACAGAGTCGTTTACGGTACATACTTCGATAGCTGCTCCGTCAAGCTCCGCGCCGAGATTTACGAGGGCTACAGCTTCGTCAAGTGGGTTATAAACGACGTTGAATACACCACTCCCGAGGTGGTCATCACCTCAGACATGGCGGTGGATGGAAATGTATATGCAAAGCTTCACACCGAAAAGATGCCCCAGCAGGATCAGCCAGTTAAGATCAGTGCGATATGCACCGACGAGAATGCAGGCTGGATAAAGCTGTACAATCCCAATGATGAGGATGTGACCATCAGCGGTCTGTACCTCACCGATGACGAGACCACTCTTAAGGAATGGAGCATCCCCGCTGCAGAGATCCCTGCCCGCGGCGAGCTTCTCATCGTTATGAAGAACAACAAGACCCCCGAGTCCCTGATGCAGCTTCAGGCGAACTTCAGCATCAAGGCAAGAGAAACACTGGTGCTTTCCGATGTTGACGGAAATGTGCTTCATTCGGTACGCATCCCCTATCTTGACGAGGGCAGGACCTTCGTACTTCAGAGCAACGGTAAATTCAAGATCAAATAATACTACAAAAGCCACTTCTGAACCAATGTCAGAAGTGGCTTTTCATATTAAGTGTGATCGGACTGAATATGCACTACCACGGCACATCAGAGCTTCATAAGCATGAATGCAATAAGCTCCTGCAAATACTCCTCTGATACAAAGTCGCCGCCCTCGCGGAATACCTTGATGGCATCGGCGTATTCGGGCTTGTTCTCCTTTTCAAGACTGTCCCGCACAAGGCCAAGCATGAATTTATTCATGCCCTTAAGCTTGCTGTTGTCAAGGCCTCCCCACATATAGAAGAGCGGACACTCGGGCTTGTTTGCGTCACGCACTATCTCGGTGTTCTTGTCGGAAAGAGGATTCATGCCTACCGCGCCCACCGCAGCGATATTCCACAGCTTCCTTGCCTTGTCAAAGCCCTGTATCTTATTTGCAAACACCCAACCGAGGAACACTATCTCCTCGCCCTTTGCGACCTGCTTCTTTGCTTCTTTCAGAGGATATGCGGGAACCCCTGTCTTTTCCGAGAGGATCTTTGCATATCTTTCGGTAAAACCTGTATCTGACACATATACTATCGCTTTCATAACGATTTACATCCTTTCTGAGTGTATTCCGTTGTTCTTATAACGGTATTTTAACACACCATTGATGCTTTTGTCAACGATATGTATTATTTTGGAAATACATTCGGTAAAATAACGAAATAAGGCTCCTAAAATCTGCTTTTTACACATTGACTTATATAGCGTTAACGTGTATAATTAATATAATAGCTTCAACACGAAGGAGGAGTTTATATGAAACTCAAAAGTATCGAAACAAAACTGATAATCATCGTAAGTCTGCTTCTGGTTCTGAGCATTGCGATCGCAGTTTCAGCTACCGTTCTATTATCCAAAAATCACAGTGACGCACTGATGCAGGACAAGTCCATGTCCGCTCTTTCTATCCTCAAAAATGAGATCAGCAGTGAGGGTAACCGCCTCGGCGAGATCTACCGCTACTTTGAGACCTCCAATGTTGCGGGTAACACACTTCTGACAAAGAACGTTGACAATATGGCCCTTGAATGGGAAAACCATAAGGATAAGGCTTCCGATTTCATCGTGCTCTCCAAAAAGGACGGTACGATAATCTGGAATTCCGAGAACTACGCCCTGGCAGATGTTGATTTTACAACAATATCCGAGACCCAGTATACCATCGGTATCGTGAACGACTCTGCCGCAGGTCTTACCCTCCAGTACATAACCCCCGTTATCATGTATGATACCACCGTCGGTTTTGCTATCGTCGGCATGGATCTTACCGAATGTGATTACCTTGATGCCATCAAGCAGCTTACAGGTGCCGAGGTAACACTGTTCCAGGGCACCACCCGCTACGCTACCACTGTACAGAATCCTGACGGCAGCCGTGCGGTAGGCACCGAAATGAGCGGTTCCGTTGCATCTAAGGTCATCGAAAACGGCAATACCTATTGCGGTACTGCTGCTATCCTCGGCAACAACCACTTCGTTGATTACGAGCCTATGTATGATATCTACGGCAATATCGTTGGCGCATA
This sequence comes from Oscillospiraceae bacterium, assembly GCA_045540255.1. GTDB lineage: Bacteria > Bacillota > Clostridia > Oscillospirales > Ruminococcaceae > CAG-115. The sequence goes on from JAZQGZ010000051.1 coordinate 18,303, forward strand.
CTTCGCAGGCTATCCCTCTGCTGAGGAAGACAGAAGCTTCCTTATCACCATGCTGATAGCTGTCGGCATCGCTGTGGTTGCTACTTTGCTTGTAAGCGTTGCTCTTGCCTTTGTTATCAAAAAGACCGTGGCAAAGCCCATCGCCATCGCAGAGGACCTTGCAAACAATATGAGTCAGGGCAACCTGAATATTCCCGACTCCGATTTTAAATTCGCAGATGATGAGATCGGCCGCTTCGTGCTGGCACTTGAAAAGACCAAGCATGAGCTCAGCGAATACATCAACGACATCTCCCGTATCCTCGCAAGCATGGCAGAGGGCGATTTCACGCAGACTACCTCCGTTGAATATGTAGGCGACTTCATCGAGATCAGAGAATCCTTTGACAAAATAAACACCACCCTGTACACCATCATCAGCAGCATGAACGCTTCCGCTGACGATGTTATGACAGGCACCAACCAGATCGCCGACGGTGCAGCAATGCTCGCCGAGGGCACAACAAAGCAGGCTACTGCCATTGACGAGCTGTCCTCCAGCATCGATAACATTTCTGACAAGATCCAGAGCACAGCAGACAATGCACAGCAGGCAAACAAGCTGTCCGCTGAAAGCCGTGCGAAGATCTCCGAGCAGAACGAAGAGGTTGCGACAATGCTTTCCGCTATGGAAGAGATCCGCACAAAGTCCGTACAGATCAGCGAGATCATCAAGACCATCGACGATATCGCATTCCAGACCAATATCCTCGCACTGAACGCCGCTATCGAGGCTGCACGTGCAGGCGAAGCCGGCAAGGGCTTTGCAGTTGTTGCCGACGAGGTAAGAAACCTCGCAGCGAAGTCTGCCGAGGCCGCAAGCCATACCAACGATCTTATCTCCGCTACTGTTGAGGCCGTTACCAACGGCGTACAGATCGCTGAGAATACCGCGGAGACCATGAAGGCTGTTATGGAATACTCCGAAAAGACCGACGAGCTTGTTGAGGATATCTGCACAGCAGCCGCTGAACAGGCAGAGGCTGTCCGTCAGGTTACAATCGGCATCGGTCAGATATCCGATGTAGTTCAGCAGAACTCCGCTACCGCCGAGCAGACAGCAGCATCCTGTGAGGAGCTCAGCGGACAGTCCAGAATGCTGAAGGAGCAGGTAGACCAGCTTAAGGTCTGATGATCCGTTCCGTCACCGACAAAATATAATGCAGTCGCTTCTGATACCTGTCAGAAGCGACTTTTTTGCAGCATCCACAGAAGCGTCTGAAACAAGCTCTCCCCTGTCGTTGTTTATAATGCACTATAATATTTAATCGACTGTAGTATAGAACGGTAAATCCTACAAATCACAAAAAAACAATTGACAAAAGTTTAACAATAGTGTAAAATAGTATTGACAAGTGGAACAAAACGTTATAGAATATTATTATAATAGCAGAACGGTGGTACACTAAAATATACCCTTGCACCGTGCTTTTGCTTATAAAACAAAATGGCTTATTATATTACTAAGGAGAAACGCTATGAAGAACTACGAGATCGTGGACAGCACTGAAAAGCTGCAGGCCGCTTTCACCAGAGTGAGAGAGGCACAGAAGCTCTTCGCAGAGTACACCCAGGAGCAGGTAGACAAGATATTCCTTGCCGCTGCCTCCGCTGCAAACAAGCAGAGGATCCCCCTCGCAAAGATGGCTGTTGAGGAAACAGGCATGGGCGTTGTTGAGGACAAGGTCATCAAGAACAACTACGCCTCCGAGCACATCTACAATGCTTTCAAGGACACAAAGACCTGCGGCATAATTGAGCGTGACGAGACCTACGGCATCACAAAGGTGGCAGAGCCTATCGGCGTTATCGCTGCCGTTATCCCCACAACAAACCCCACCTCCACCGCGATATTCAAGACACTTATAGCTCTCAAGACAAGAAACGGTATCATCATCAGCCCCCACCCACGCGCAAAGAAATCCACCATCGAGGCTGCGAAGATCGTTCTTGAGGCTGCTGTTGCAGCAGGTGCCCCCGAGGGTATCATCGACTGGATCGACATCCCCTCTCTTGAGCTTACCACAATGGTAATGAAGGAGTCTGATATAATCCTCGCAACAGGCGGTCCCGGCATGGTAAAATCCGCATACTCCAGCGGTAAGCCCGCCCTCGGTGTCGGCGCAGGTAACACCCCCGCCATCATCGACGAGTCCGCAGATATCCTGCTGGCAGTAAGCTCCATCATCCACTCCAAGACATTCGACAACGGTATGATCTGCGCTTCCGAGCAGTCCGTTATCGTTATCGACAAGCTCTACAACAAGGTAAAGAAGGAGTTCGAGGCACGCGGCTGCTACTTCCTTAAGGATGACGAGATCGAAAAGGTACGCAAGACTATCATCATAAACGGCGCACTCAATGCCAAGATCGTTGGTCAGACAGCGCACACCATCGCAAAGCTTGCAGGTGTTGATGTTCCGGAAAGCGCAAAGATCCTCATCGGTGAAGTAGAGAGCGTTGACCTCTCCGAGGAATTCGCGCACGAGAAGCTCTCCCCTGTTCTTGCTATGTACAAGGCAAAGAGCTTCGAGGAAGCCCTCGACAAGGCGGACAGACTCATTCAGGACGGCGGCTTCGGTCATACCGCATCGCTGTATATCAACGAGGTAACAGAGCGTGAGAAGATCAATGCCTTTGCCGAGAGAATGAAAGCATGCCGTATGCTTATTAACACCCCCTCCTCCCACGGCGGTATCGGAGACCTGTACAACTTCAAGCTGGCTCCCTCCCTTACCCTCGGCTGCGGAAGCTGGGGCGGCAACTCCGTTTCGGAAAACGTTGGTGTAAAGCACCTTATCAATATCAAGACCCTTGCAGAGAGGAGAGAGAATATGCTGTGGTTCCGTGCGCCTGAAAAGGTGTATATCAAGAAGGGCTGTCTGCCCGTTGCCCTCGCCGAGCTTAAGCAGGTACTGGGCAAGAAGCGTGTGTTCATCGTGACCGACAGCTTCCTCTACAAGAACGGCTACACAAAGTGCGTTACCGACAGACTTGACGAGATGGGCATCTCGCACACCACATTCTATGATGTAGAGCCCGATCCCACCCTCGCTTCCGCTAAGGCAGGCGCTAAGGCTATGACAAGCTTCGAGCCCGACTGCATCATCGCAGTGGGCGGCGGCTCCGCTATGGACGCAGCCAAGATCATGTGGGTGCTTTACGAGCATCCCGATGCTGACTTCATGGATATGGCTATGCGCTTCATCGATATCCGCAAGAGAGTATACACCTTCCCCAAGATGGGCGAAAAGGCATACTTCATCGCTGTGCCCACCTCCGCAGGTACAGGCTCCGAGGTAACTCCCTTCGCAGTTATCACCGACGAGCAGACAGGTACCAAGTATCCTCTCGCAGATTACGAGCTTATGCCCAACATGGCTATCGTTGACTGCGATCTTATGATGACAGGCCCCAAGGGTCTTACCTCCGCTTCGGGTATCGACGCAGTTACCCATGACCTGGAGGCTATCGCTTCCGTTATGGCTACCGACTACACAGACGGTCTTGCTATGCGCTCGCTGAAGATGATCTTCGAGTATCTGCCCAGAGCCTACGACAGCGCCGCTCCCGATGTTCCCAACGATATCGAGGCAAGAGAGAAGATGGCTAACGCCGCTACAATGGCAGGTATGGCCTTCGCAAATGCATTCCTCGGTGTGTGCCACTCCATGGCTCATAAGCTGGGTGCGTTCCACCACCTCGCTCACGGCGTTGCAAACGCCCTCCTCATCAACGAGGTCATCCGCTTCAACTGTGCTGAGGCTCCCACAAAGATGGGTACATTCTCCCAGTACGATCATCCCCATGCCCTCGCACGCTACGCAGAGGTGGCTGAGTATCTCGGCGTAAAGGGCAAGACCGACGAGGACAAGGTAGAGGGTCTTATCAAGAAGATCGACGAGCTTAAGGAAAAGATCGGCATCAAGAAGACTATCAAGGACTACGGCATTGACGAAAAGGACTTCCTCGACCGTCTGGATGACATGGTAGAGCAGGCATTCGACGACCAGTGCACAGGCGCTAACCCCAGATATCCGCTGATGAGAGAGATCAAACAGATGTATCTGAACGCATACTACGGCACATACACCAAGGTCTGATCGCTTAAAAATTACAGGAGGAACGATATCATGTCAGAGAATATAATCGCAGTAAGAACAGGCAAGACCGTTTACCGTGAGGGCGACTATGCTATCAAGGTGTTCGACGAGGGCTATTCAAAGCCTGATGTGCTTAACGAGGCACTCAATCAGGCACGTGTTGAGAATATCGGAATAAACGTTCCCAAGGTGATCGAGGTAATGACCATCAACGGCAAGTGGGCGATAGTTTCCGAGTTTATAGAGGGCAAGACCCTTGCACAGCTTATGCAGGAAAATCCCGACAAGAGGACAGAGTACCTCAATATGTTCGTTGATCTGCAGATGCAGGTGCACGCCGCAAAGTGCCCCATGCTGAACAAGCTCAAGGACAAGATGAACCGCAAGATCTCCGAGGCTGATCTTGACGCCACCACCCGCTACGAGCTCCACACCCGTCTTGAGGGTATGCCCAAGCACACAAAGGTATGCCACGGCGATTTCAACCCCTCCAACATTATCGTCAAGGACGACGGCACTCCCTATATCCTCGACTGGTCCCACGTTAC
>JAZQGZ010000052.1:0-2398 GCA_045540255.1 Oscillospiraceae bacterium
ATGCGGCCAAGCATTCCCCGAGGATGTGATTTGTGACGTCTGTCGCCTCTGCGATAACTGTAAGGAAGATTCGGAGAATCACTGTGCTATATGCAGACAACACGATGACGATGAATGTACATTGTGCAACATCTGTGACGACTGCGTCGAAGGTCTTAACCTGCATTGTCCCTGCGGCGAGTGCCTTGTTGAGTCAACTTCATGCGAGTCACACGATGTAGATTTCGGAAACGACAATAACCACTGCTCAGGCTGTGCGGAGGAACGTACCTGCAAAAACTGCGATACGTGTTTTTACGGTGAGGATAAAGAGTTCTGCAGCCAATGCCACCTCTGCGAGGACTGCTGGGAAACCTCGGACGAGCATTGCTCCAACTGTCTGAAGCATCCTGACGAAATGTGCTACGAATGTACGTTTTGCGAGCAATGCGCACAGGATTACGGCATTCACTGTGAGGGATGCACACTCTGTATGGAAGTAATCGAAGAATGTCCCAGCCATCCTTACGAGGGCGGTCAGGATAACCACTGCCATGACTGCGCTCTGATCTGCAACGACTGCGGCGAATGCTTCTACGAGCAGCCCGAACAGTTCTGTGATGAGTGCCATCAGTGCCTTGTCTGCTGCATTATCAACGACTATCATTGCTCAAACTGCATTGATTGCCATATGGGCGAGGTTTGCGAGCATTGCAACTTCTGTCCCGAATGTGCGATTGATGAGGGTTATCACTGCGATACCTGCGGCGAGCATACCGAGGATTGGTGCGCCGACGGCGGAGACGGAACCCATTGCGTCGATTGCGCCGAGGAATTCCTCTGCGAGGATTGCGAAAGATGCTCGAGATGCACCGAGCTTGAATTCTGCCCAGATTGCGGACTTTGCACGGAATGCTGCATCTACTACGCCGAGGGCGAGGGCTGTACCTGCGGCGAATACTGCGTATACTCTTCCGATTGGGAGGAGCATTTCTGCTCTGATTGCGGCACCTGCTATGACGAGGTTGATATGTGCGAGCTCTGCGGTATCTGTATCGACTGCTGCGAGAGCTATTCCGAATGCTCGGAGGGACTCTGCGTGGAGGATCCCGATTACGACAGCCACTTCTGCGAGGACTGCGGCGCCTGCTTCCACGACAGCGAGGCTTGCGAGGATTGCGTCGATGCGGGCGATCTTCTCTGCCTGGAGTGCTGTGCGGCACGCACCGAGGATTACGGCTGCGACCACGGCATCTGTATGAACAACTGGGAATGGCCCGAGCATTACTGCAACGTATGCGGCACCTGCTTTGAGTACTGCGGACATATCGGAACCGAGCATACCCATAATTACGTAAGCAACATCTGTACCATTTGCGGAGCCAGAAGCGACGGCAGACCGAACATCCTCAGAAATCCTCTGGATATCAGCGTCCCGGTCAATGATGCTTCTGCTGATGATATGGCTTACCGTACCGTGACCTTCAGCGTTAAGGCTGTTGGCGAGGGTCTGACCTATCAGTGGTACGTTCGCTACGGAGATTCATCGACGGCGACAACCATCAAGGCGGATACTCACTTTTTCTATGATGATATCGTGGAATACAGCGGTTATAACACTCCCTATCTTACCGTCTGGATCCCCACCGAATGTGACGTAGAGCTTACCTTCTTCTGCTTAGTTGCGAATACAAAAGGCAGAATGAACAGCAAAACGGCAACGCTCACGACCGAACATTGCTTCTCCGATAAGCTCTCTGCTATCGATAAGCGCTCCTTCGCATTCAAATGCCTTATCGACGGCGAAGTGCAGACTATCGAAGGCTGGACTTCCAACTACCATCAGAGCTATTGTATCGGCGAGGGCTGCAGCGAGCTTTCCGAAGAAATAAAGCATAATTACGGCGGCTGGGAGCCCGGCGCTATACCGACAAAGGATTATTACGGCTACAAGACACGTACCTGCCTTGACTGCGGCTTTGTTTACTATATGAAGCTCGATAAGGAGACCGATCCCCACGTTCATACCCGGGAAGAGGTCGGATATAACGAATACAAGCATTGGGGCGTCTGCTATTGCGGATACGGCTCCATGGATCAGGCTGCCCTTCATACCTTTGAGGATGAATGGGAGACCGTAACGCCCGCTACTGCTACCACTACGGGTCTTGAGCGCAGACCCTGTACCGACGGATGCGGCTACTATCAGACCCGTTCCATCCCCCGCCAGACTCATACCCACGTCTTCTACGACTGGGATTACATCAATGAAAACGGCTATATTGACGGCGATTCCACCAACGTTCCCTATTACGGCGAGTACGGAAAGACAGACAGCAAGTATCACTATGCATACTGTCTCTTCCCCGGATGCGAGGCTACCAAATCCTATTCGCATACTTATAACGGCAAGTGGGTG
>JAZQGZ010000053.1:0-22295 GCA_045540255.1 Oscillospiraceae bacterium
ATGAAGAACAAGAAGAACGATCCCGACAGACTTGAAATGAACAAGTACTGCAGATTCTGCAAGAAGCATACTCTTCACAAGGAAACAAAGTAATCAGGAGGAGTCATAATGGCAAAAGATATCGATTTAACAAAGAACGTTAGCGATGAAACTCCCGATGAAGAAGTGAAGGAGTCTGCGGACACCAAGGCTGAAAAGCCTGCAAAGGAGTCCAAGGACAAGAATGCGAGACCTTCCAGATCTTCCAAGAAGAAAAAGAAGGGTATTGTAAAGTACTTCAAGGACGCTAGGTCCGAGTTCAAGAAGGTCGTATGGCCTTCTCCGAAGCAGACAACAAACAACACAGTTGTTGTTCTGGTAATGTGCATCTTAGCCGCAATCTTTATCTTCGGCATAGATTCGCTCTTCGGTCTTCTCAACAGACTCCTGCTTGGTCAGGGGTAAGATTTCTAGGGGGTAAATATGGCTGATACAGAGGCACAGTGGTACATTCTCCACACATATTCAGGCTATGAGAACAAAGTAGCAAGCGATATCATGAAGGTCGTAGAGAACGGAAATCTTCAGCACCTTATCGAGGATGTTTATCTTCCCACGACAACCGTCACCGAGGAAAAGGAGAACGGCAAGATCGTAGAGGTTGAAGAAAAGGTATATCCCTGCTATGTTTTCGTTAAAATGGTCGTTACCAACGAATCCTGGTATATCTGCCGCAACACAAGAGGCGTTACAGGCTTCGTAGGCCCCGGATCACAGCCAATCCCTCTCAGCGAGGAAGAGGTCAAGAACCTCGGTATTGTTTCAAAGGAGACAGAGGTTTCCTTTGCTATCGGAGATATGGTTAGTATCAAGTCCGGTCCTCTCGAGGGCTTTGAGGGTACTGTCAAGGAGATCGATGCAGACAAGCAGACTGCACTTATCGATGTATCCATGTTCGGCAGAGTAACACCCGCTACACTTGAGATCTCATCTATCCGCAAGATTTAAACTTCAAGTTTTTTATGGAGGTAGAATAACATGGCACAGAAGGTTACAGGATTTATCAAATTACAGATTCCTGCCGGTAAAGCTACACCTGCTCCCCCTGTTGGTCCTGCACTTGGTCAGCACGGTGTAAACATTATGGCATTCACAAAGGAGTTCAACGAGCGTACAAAGGATAAGGCAGGTCTTATCATCCCTGTTGTTATCACAGTATACGCAGACAGAAGCTTCTCTTTCATTACAAAGACTCCCCCTGCAAGCGTACTTATCAAGAAGGCTTGCAAGATCGAGAGCGGTTCCGGTGTTCCTAACAAGACCAAGGTTGCAAAGATCACCAAGGCTCAGCTTCAGGAGATCGCTGAAACAAAGATGCCCGACCTGAACGCAGCAAACGTTGAGACAGCAATGTCCATGATCGCTGGCACAGCTCGTTCCATGGGCGTTGAGGTTGTTGACTAATTGGCAGCCCTATAGGAGCAAATCCACATTTCACTAAAGACTTATGTAAGTGGGAGGATCATTCCGTTTGACCACAAGGAGGATAATAAATGAAACACGGTAAGAAGTACGTTGAAAGCACAAAGCTCGTTGATTCTACCAAGGTTTACGAATCCAACGAAGCACTCGACTTAGTTTGCAAGACAGCAAAGGCTAAGTTCGACGAAACAGTTGAGCTGCACATCCGTCTGGGTGTAGACTCCCGTCACGCTGACCAGCAGGTTCGTGGCGCAGTAGTTCTGCCCAACGGTACAGGTAAGACTATCAGAACACTGGTATTCTGCAAGCCCGAGAAGGAAGCTGACGCTAAGGCAGCAGGTGCAGATTACATCGCTGATAATGACACAATCGCTAAGATCCAGGGCGGCTGGATGGATTTCGAGGTTGTTATCGCAACTCCCGACATGATGGGCGTTGTTGGTAGACTCGGTAAGGTCCTCGGTCCGAGAGGTCTTATGCCTAACCCCAAGGCTGGTACAGTAACTCCTGATGTTGCCAAGGCTGTTCAGGAAGCTAAGGCTGGTAAGATCGAGTACCGTCTCGACAAGTCCAACATCATTCACTGCCCCATCGGTAAGGCATCCTTCGGCGCAGAGAAGCTCGAAGAGAACTTCAACGCTCTGATGGAAGCTGTAGCAAAGGCTAAGCCCGCTGCTGCAAAGGGTCAGTACATCAAGAGCTGCACAGTTTCCTCTACAATGGGCCCCGGCGTAAAGGTAAGCACAATCAGATTTGGTGTATAATTAAATTTCATCATAAAAAAGGACTGCGTATCTGCGCAGTCCTTTTTTGTATAACTAAATTGAACATTTGTTAAGCCTGATTTTTAAACTTAAGCTTATGATAGTATATACCGAATCCGAGTCCTACAAGACCGCCCACTATGTGACCCATCTGTGAGATCCCGTCGTTCGGGCTTGAAAGTGCGTTGAATATTTCACGTCCGAGGTACATAAGCGAGATAACGATAAGTGTTATCGGGATCTTACCCTTCTGCATACCCGTAAAGGCGCTGAGGATTATCATCATGAACACTACACCGCTGGCACCGATGATACCTGTGCTGAACAGAACTCCGTTGATTATCGCAGTTATCACAGCGTTGCAGAGGATCATTATGGTCAGGTTGACACTGCCGTAGCGTTCTTCAACAATAGGTCCTACGAGAAGCAGAAGTATCATATTGCTGAAAAGGTGATTCCAGTCCGAGTGTCCCACAACGTGCAGGAACGCTCTGAAATATGTAAGTGGATCGATAAGCGACGGATGTCCGTAGGAGATCAGCAGTGTGCTGTTCAGCCAGCCGACGGTCATATAGTTGATAAGCAGCAGTACGGTGCATATGATTGCATACGTAAGTACGACAGGGGAGTTGTAGTGAAGCTTTTTAAGAATGTTGTTTTCAGACATTGTATCTACCTCCTTATGATAATAATTTTATCACAGCAACAACAAGCTGTCAAGTATCGGGAGCTTGTATCGTATAAGAAAGTGTGATATACTAAAAATATTATAAAAAATAATGTAACCTTTCAATACTTGCCTTAGTCTTATGTTACGAGGGGGGATAATTGTGGATGATAAAAATATAATCGAGTTATTCTTTTCGCGCTCTGAGCAGGCACTTGCCGAGACTGAATCGAAGTACGGCAGGCTTTGCAGCAACATAGCCTATGGTATACTCAGCAACTGCGAAGACGTCGAGGAGTGCGTCAGCACCAGCTACGTTAAGCTGTGGAACGCCATTCCGCCTAAGCGTCCCGATTCGCTGTGCGGATATCTGTGCATGATAGTGCGAAACACTGCGCTTACAGCATTCAACAGGATAAGCCGCCGCAGCTACGAGGAGCAGTACGACGAGCTTGCCGAGATAATCCCTGATACCAATACCGTAGAAAGCCGTTTCGACAGTAATCAGCTTGGCGAGTACATAAACGGATATCTCGGTACTGTCGGTCGAAAGAGTCGCGAGGTTTTCGTTTCCCGTTACTATTTCAATATGACGATAAGCGAGATAGCAAGCGGACTGGGAATAAGCGAGAGCGCAGTAAAGACAAGACTTTCACGTACACGCGCGGGACTAAGGAAGTATCTTAATGAAAGGGGTGTCGAGGTATGAGAGAACGTTGGGACGAGGCTATAAACAAGATAGATGAGAAATATATCGCAGAAGCGGCAGAGACCCATGCAAAGCACGTTAAAAAGCAGCTTGAAATAGAAGAGTACGATGCACAGGCATCCCATCCCACAGAGTTCAGACCCCTTGAGGAGCAGCCAAAAAAGAGCCGCAAGGGCCTGTGGATAGGAATATGCAGTGCGGCAGCAGCATTGGTGCTGTGTGTTGTAGGTGGCAGCATGATGCTGAGGGGCGTAAACAATCCGCTCAATCCCAATGATACCACTGATGTGACCTACGAAACATCCGATACCGAGACCGCCGAGAGCAGGGATGCCGTTGATATCTATGATAAGGATGGCGTTATCGAGTTCAACAGGACATATAAACAGGGCGAGATCAAGTTCACACCGCCAGAGCAGGTGCCATGGCTTGGAAATCAGGGACTTGTCGGAGAAGCGGTGGATGCCAGTGAGGATGTACGAAACACATTCGTTGAGGAGCTTACAGGCGGCGATTATTACCTCAAGGGCGTCGAGGCAGCGCTTTCTGCAAAAGGCTATCAGCTTGATACCGAGAAGTCGTATTGCAACGTTTCAAACGAAGGCAGCGTATACGGCAGCAATATGACTCTCTTATATGCAAACGGCGATAAGGAGATCATAATAAACTTCGGTACGACTGATTTCAATTTCAACTATCATTTCATCGGCAAGGAAGCGATTCGTCTTGCGCCTACAAGCGGAATTTCCCGCCTGTGGAGTCATGACGGCAACGGAATGATATCCATATCCGTCGGCGGATTGTATCATAAGGGCGTTCCTTATTATACAGCTTCTGTCGCAGGTGAAACGCTGTGCTATATCAGCGCAAAGGGCTGTACTCCCGAGGAGGTTACAGAGCTTCTCGGCCGTATGGTATGCCGTGGACCGCTTCAGGAAACAGGCATAGAGGCATTCGACATTGAGCGATACGGCAGCATCGGAGTCTATAACAACGGTAATGTCGCACCGCTTTCTGATAGCGCTATCGGGCTTTTTGAGGAAGCACTGTATGAAAGCAGCTTCATCCCCGTTTACAATCTTACGGGTCTGGATTATTCCGAACAAACGCTTAGATTGTATGAGAATAAGGACTGCAAGGGCGATTACGATGTGTTTGACATCCATTTTCAGGATGTCACGGGAAAGTATTATTACAGCATAACAGCGGATAAAGCTTCTGTATACTTTGAGATGTCCGAGGAGAGCTACAAACAGATCAAGACCTTTTTCAGTATGAATGCTCCGATAACATTCCATGGCACTATATTGGATCACATGGGTGACGAGAATGAGCCGTACAATTATTCCGATCCCGAAAACGGACAGTATTACGTACAGAGAAATACAGGTGAGGTGTATTCGGTAACCACTGATGAAAGATTCGAAATAGGGGATAGTGTAGAGGTGTGCTGTCTTGGTTTTATCAGGGACACCATCCCTGCGCAGATATCACTTGTATGGATGCGCAAGGCGTACAATATCGAGCTGGACGACTCCGTGCTTATCCCTGTAGGCGAAAAGCTGGAGGGCTTCGATATCGATATATACGACAGATTCTTCTTTGGCAAATGGGCATACGCCACCAATGACAGCTATGAGAAAACTATCGACTATTCCACTGAATTCTACCTGCGGGGATACTGCGGCAGACTTGAAAACGGATATTATTTTGCGAGATATGGAATGGCGATAGAAGAAAGTGAGATATACTTCATCCATACCACCTATCCCAACGAGATGTATGTGTTCAACGGAGTGAATTTCGAGCCGCAGCAGGAGAGCGATACAATAAAGATGAACACCCGACAGGGTGCGAGATTTATTCGTCCGAATAATACTGTTTATGCTGATTATCGTCTGGAAGACATTCCGCTTAACAAGGCAGGCGAGATCAGTCTGTGCAATCAGATGGGCTATAATTTCGATGAGGTTTATTCAAGCCTGTTTGCTAACTTCACCGATGACATCGGCAAGGAGTGGATGTCTTCGCGCAATGATAGGGCTTACGTAAGAGAGTATTGCCCTGGTACAAACCGTTGGTATGCACGTGTTTATCTGAGATATATCACCGTTGAAAGTCATGAGCACTGGCAGGAGAATTATGATAACAACGTGCTTGAGTCGCAGTATTTCCTGCACACCATCATACGTGAAGGCGACAGCTATGTCCTTGCAAGCAGCGTTCCCTGTGACGAGTTTGGAAAGGTGCTTCCCGATGCACAGGGTATGGTGTCACAGGTGGAAATGATCGAGGATAACGACAGCGATCAGATGTACAATGTATATCTTGATTACTGTTCAACGCCCTACAAGGATGAGCAGATGATATCTGATATCAGCCTGCGCATATCCTCCCCCCGTGACGCAGTTATACACACCACGCATATCTCAAGCCCGGGAATGTGGTCTGACGGCGGCAGCCATCCCAAGGACTTCGAGATGCGGCTTGAAAAGGTGGAGCTTGCCGACGGAGATGTCATCGCCGTACTGCACAGCGCAGGAACAGGGGAGGACAGGTCCTGGTTTGCGATATTCTACGGCTTTGACGAGACTAGTAACCTGCTTCGTCTGATGGGCGACGGCTTCTTCTTCGGGGAGCTGTCCTCACCCGAGATAATCACAAAGCGTGGCAGCAATATAGTAACATTCCCGAATACCGAGGGCGGCATGGAAAGCTACGAGTTCGATATCCGCAGCTTCAAGGTAAAGGAAGTTGAATACCGCCCCGAGGATATGCCCGAGGATGATATTTCAGTTGACCATTCCCTTGCGGATACTACTGACGGACTATCTGTAATGTTCAATAAATTTCTGGGTAAATGGGCGAATGGTACGGCGGTTCTGGAAATTGATGCGTATACCGAGGTGTTCAGCTATGCAGACCCCTGCCTTGGCTGGTATGAGGATGACAACGGATATTATATGTGTGGGGAGACCCGTCTGTGGTACATCTCAAAATCAGACGATAATCTGATGTATTATTTTGAGGATATCAAGGATGGTACAAAACTGAAAGCGTCAGATTGTACAATGGTATATCAGTGGGTAAATGGACTGGCTATCTTCTATGGTGGAGAGGGAACGATGGGATATCTGGCACTGTTGGATTTCTGTTATAATAATGGATATACTCCTATTGATATCGAAAAGCTGTTTGATATCGAATTCACCGATGAAAACGGCACACGCTGGGTGCGCACCAATGACCGTAGTATTGACTGGGGTGGCATTTACCATGTAACAGTAAACAACAGGGAAGCGTATATGTTGAAAATGCAGAACGCAGATAACCCAAGTAATCGTAATATGAAGTATTTCAGCTTCTATTTTACCAAGGGCGAGGACGGAAGTCTTACTTGGACGGATGAGCATTACAGCTTTGATATGTCAGTAGCTGATACCCATGAAGTAAGAACGGATACTGCAACCAATAGCAGGGTGAGATCTGGTGATGCTTTTACGATTGAGCTTGAATTCTATGATATTCCCAATGAAAAAAGCTACTATGCGATAAGGCGTATGGGAAGAGTAGACTCACAATGGCTTCCTGATAATGAGCTTTTGTTCTATACGGATAATAGTTACGCAGCTGGATACAGTGAGGTCACAAATATAGGACTCTCTCAGGCGTTAACTATCGGGCACAGACTGTTTGTTCTCCGCAACGACAGTGTAGGAAACATCTGGATGTCTGTTTGTCCATACAGTGGCGAACCTATTGATGTTATGATCGCTGAGGGCGATCATCATGTATACATGGGCGTTGACTTTGCTGCGTCAGATAGCCATGTGTTGGTACACTATAACCGAGGCGATTCACCACTTTCGTCAGATGGACAGCAGGATGCTTTTATAATATGTGATGTGTCTTCTGCTGAGATGGATCTTGTTCCTTTGGAAATAAGCGCTGACCGTGTTAGTGTTACAGACAACGGCTTTTCTGTCGTAATGGATGACGGCAGTACTGAAAAATTCATAGCTGCCTGATGATATTTACTTAAATAACAAGAACTCCTATGATATCCATAGGAGTTCTTTGTATGTGAAGAAGAATTTATCTGTAAGCGGCAACAGCGTTCTTAGACTTGAATTTCAGCCTCAGATGGTCTGCGATAAGCGCGATGAACTCAGAGTTTGTGGGCTTTCCGCGGGTGGTGTGTACTGTGTAGGAGAATATGCGTGTCAGCACATCGATGTCGCCTCGGTCCCATGCGATCTCGATAGCATGGCGTATAGCACGCTCAACACGTGAGGATGTTGTCTGATATCGCTTTGCAACAGTAGGGTAGAGGAGCTTTGTGATGCAGTTTATCATCTCATCGTTGTTTACAGACAGCATGATAGCCGTGCGCAGGTAGTGATAACCCTTGATATGTGCGGGAATTCCCACCTGATGGATTATCTCGGTAACTGCACATTCAAGGTCGGTCTCGTCGGGGACTGCTGTAGGCTCGCTCTCGAAGCCGCATATCTGCGATATCTTCGTTGTAAGGTAAGCAGGGTCAACAGGTTTTACCATAACACAGGCTGCACCTGCTGCCATTGCCTCACGCTCAAGCTGAGGGCTGATATTATTTGTCACGATGATAACAGAGGGTACGAACTTCTTTTCTATCCTCAGACGACGGATCACCTCCAGTGCATCGCAGAATGGCATTTTCTCCTCCAGCACCGCAACGTCGGGCACCTCGGATTTGATGGAATTGAGTACCGAGTTTCCGTCACAGCGACGGGTTATCGCGTACATTCCTGCAGACTTCATAGCGCCTGCCCATGCCATACCGCAGTCTACGGTATCGTTTCCGATTAATACTTTGATCTGATTCGTCATTTTAATACCTCCAATGTATTTTTTACAATCTTATATTACCATATACTGGTTCAAATTTCAAGACCTTTATGGAAAATATTTCAATTAATTTCCAATTCACAGGAAACACGTCAAAATGCCGACAAATGCGATAACGATCGCATTTAGCGGCATTTTTGGTTATGCTTACAGGTGCGAAATTAGAAAATCCTTAGCGAAATCTTAACACTTATGTCGGAAAAAAATGGGAATATTTCGGAGTTAATTTCCAGTTTTTCCATAAGAACCGGTAATTCACAATCCATCGCAGTATGGCATAAAATATGTCAAAGCGAAAACGGAGGTGCTATATGGACAACAGATTTCTTTTTATCGGTGGTGATCGCCGTATAATATATGCGGCACTCAGCATCCTGCGCAGGCGTAGCGTATCTGCGCTGGGGCTGGGGGATACATTTTCTGCGCCGGAGGGAAGATATGGGGCTATAGTACTGCCATTACCATTCCATAACGGACAGGATGGGATAAATGCGCCGATGGCAGACAGGGAGCTTCCACTGTCATTGGTTACAGACTATGCTGACAAAGGTGCCTGCGTTTTTTCGGGAGGCATATCTCCTGCGCTTTCGCAGCTTTGTGAGGAGCACGGGCTGCGGCTTATCGACTACTATGCCGAGGAAACGCTGACGCTCAGAAATGCGGCGATCACAGCGGAATCCGCAGTGGCGCTGCTGATACAGAATACCGAGTTCTCGCTAAGCGGTGCCAGAGTGCTGATAACGGGTGGCGGCAGGATCGCGATTATGACAGCGAGGTTGCTTCGCTGTTTCGGAAGCAATGTTACAATTTGCGCACGCAGTGCCGAACAGCGCGCGAGAGGAGAGCTGGAGCATCATACAAGCGCGGATATAGGTGGTCTGCCAGCATTGTGCACTGTTTCGGACATTGTAATTAACACCGTGCCTGCATCGCTTTTTTCCGAGGAGGATTTCCGCCGTATGAAAGCGGGGGCAGTGTTTATCGAGCTTGCCAGCAAGTCTGCTATTCCCGATTCGGATTATGCGTCAAAGTACGGGGTACGTCATATAATGGCGGGAGGGCTTCCCGGCAAGATGTGCCCAAAAACAGCGGGGGAGGCGATAGCGGAGGTGATACTCGCAAAGGTGTAGTCGAGTACATTTATGAAAGGAGGATTCCGCACTTCGGCGCGGATGATATATATGACCGATGTGACCAGACTATCGGGGCTGAAAGTGGGGGCTGCGGTCTGTGGCTCATTCTGTACCTTTGATAAGGTTTTCAGGGTACTTTCTGAGCTTGCAGACCTTGGCTGCGAGGTGACCCCGATAATGTCGTACAATGCTTACAGTACAGATACGCGATTCGGTACTGCGGAGGAAAATAACAGTCGCCTCGTGCAGATAACGGGCAGGCATATAATACATGATATTGTATCAGCCGAACCTGTTGGGCCGAAAAAGATGTTCGATGTGCTGCTGGTTGCACCTTGTACGGGTAACACCCTTGCAAAGGTAGCGATGGGTATAGTGGACACTCCTGTGTGTATGGCAGTGAAAAGCCACCTGCGTAATCAGAGACCTGTTGTGATTGCGGTGTCTACCAATGATGCGCTTTCAGGCGCAGCTAAGAATATAGGCACACTTCGCAACTATAAGAACTTCTATTTTGTTCCTGCATATCAGGACGATAGTATCGGCAAGCCATTTTCGATGATAGCGGATTTTACAAAGATACCGCAGACGATCGAAGCTGCCCTTGACGGCAGACAGATACAGCCTGTGCTGATGCCGCCGATGTGATTTTAAGCAAAAAGAAAAACCACTTTTGACTAATTGCCAAAAGTGGTTTTTTGATAGATCTCAGAAAAATTACTTGATAACTCTTACAGAGATAACGTTAGCAACAGCCTTGAGAGCGGTCTCGATACCGTCTGTGTTGCCTGTAACGTCGAGTACTGTGTAAGCGAGGTCCTTTCTGGACTTGCATACCATGTTCTCAATGTTCAGACCTGCTGCGGAAACTGCAGATGTATAGCTGTTGATGATACCCTCAACATTCTTGTGGAGGATGCATATCTTAGCATCGCCTGTCATGGGGATGGAAACGTTGGGGAAGTTTACGCTGTTGATGATGTCGCCCTTTTCAAGGTAAGCCTTGATCTCGTTTACTGCCATGATAGCGCAGTTGTCCTCGCTCTCGGGAGAGGAAGCGCCGAGGTGGGGCATAGCTGTTACGCCGTCAATACCGATGAGATCATCTGTAACGAAGTCTGTAACATAAGCTGCCATACCACCGTTTGCGAGCGCATCGATGATAGCCTTGCTGTCAACGAGGTCTGCTCTTGCGAAGTTCAGGATACGAACGTTCTTCTTCATTGTAGCGATGGACTCAGCGTTGATCATGCCCTTTGTTTCAGCTGTTGCGGGAGCGTGGAGAGTGATGTAGTCACAGTTCTCGAAGATCTCCTTGTTGCTCTTTACATAGTGAACTCTGTCAGAGAGGTGGAGCGCACCGTCAACAGAGAGGAAGGGGTCAGCGCCGTATACTTCCATACCAAGGTCAACTGCAGCGTTGGCAACCAGAGCACCGATAGCACCCAGACCGATAACACCGAGCTTCTTGCCCTTGATCTCGGGACCTGCGAACTGAGCCTTGCCCTTTTCAACCAGCTTGCCTACGTTGTCGCCCTCACCCTTGAGAGTCTTGAGCCAGTCCATGGAAGCTGCAACCTTTCTGGAAGCGAGGAACAGACCGCAGAGCACCAGCTCCTTAACAGCGTTAGCGTTAGCACCGGGGGTATTGAATACTACGATACCCTTTTCGCTGCACTTATCGATCGGGATGTTGTTTGTGCCTGCGCCTGCTCTTGCGATAGCAAGCAGGTTCTCGGGAAGCTCCATCTCGTGCATGGAAGCGGAACGTACCAGAACTGCATCGGGGTCAGCCATATCCTCAGCGAAGGTATACTTGCTCTTGTCGAACAGGTCTGTACCGCAAGCTGCGATCTTGTTGAGTGTAAGAATATTGTACATTGTCGTATTCTCCTCTTGATTTTAAGATATATGTAGGGGCGACCACAGGTCGCCCGCTATAAAGTACTTCAGGATTATCAGGAATTCTCTTCCTCGAACTTCTTCATGAATGCTACCAGAGCCTCAACGCCTTCGATAGGCATAGCGTTGTAGATAGAAGCTCTCATACCGCCAACGGAACGGTGACCCTTAAGGTTCTCAAGGCCAGCAGCCTTAGCTTCCTTAACGAACTTAGCATCCAGCTCCTCGTTGCCGGTAACAAAGGGAACGTTCATGAGAGAACGGTCCTTAGCCTCAACTGTACCCTTGAACAGCTTGCTGCTGTCGAGGAAATCGTACAGGATCTTAGCCTTCTTCTCGTTGTGAGCCTTCATAGCCTCAAGGCCGCCCATCTTCTTGATCCACTTGAATACCTTGCCGCAGATGTAGATACCGTAGCAGGGAGGAGTGTTGTAGAGGGAGTCGTTGTCAGCCTGTGTCTTCCACTTCAGCATTGTGGGAGTGCCGGGCAGAACGTCGTCAGTGATAAGATCCTCACGGATGATAGCGATAACAACGCCTGCGGGGCCTACGTTCTTCTGAACACCGCCGTAGATAACAGCATACTTGCTTACGTCAACAGGCTCAGACAGGAAGCAGGAGGAAACATCGGATACGAGATCCTTGCCCTTTGTGTTGGGAAGCTCCCAGAACTTTGTACCGTAGATGGTGTTGTTCTCGCAGATATATACATAGTCAGCGTCCTCGGGGATAGCGAGGTCGGAGCAGTCGGGGATGTAGGAGAAGGTCTTGTCAGCGGAGGATGCAACGTCGATAGCCTCGCCGTACATCTTAGCTTCCTGCCATGCCTTCTTAGCCCACTGGCCTGTGATGATGTATGCAGCCTTCTTGTTCTTCATCATGTTCATGGGAACCTCTGCGAAGAACTGGGAAGCACCGCCCTGAAGGAACAGTACCTTGTAGTTGTCGGGAATGTTCATCAGATCACGCAGATCCTTTTCAGCATCCTTGATGATCTCATCATAAGCCTTGGAACGGTGGGACATCTCCATAACGGACATACCGGTTCCACGGTAATCCATCATTTCGTCTGCTGCTTCTTTGAGTACCTCTTCCGGCAGAACAGCGGGGCCGGCACTGAAATTGTAAACTCTCATTGATTGCCTCCTGATTTTATTTTGCGGCGGCATGCGCTACCGCTATAATTAATTAAATCAACATTACTATTATAAGACAATTTTAGCGATATGTCAAGTGCGAATTACATTTTTTGACGAAGTTTTGACGAATTTTTATCCGAAGCAATATACAAAACAATATATTGGTATAATCGTTGATTTATTCGGGAAAATAATGTTATTAAATGAAAGGAGCACTGATTATGAAATACGAATGTCCCTGCGGATATGTTTATGACGAGCAAAAGGGCGATCCTGCCCACGGGATCGCACCCGGCACAAAGTTCGAGGATATCCCCGATGACTGGGTATGTCCCGTGTGCGGGTTAGGCAAGGAGAGCTTTGAAAAGCTGAGATAAACGAAAAACCGCGTCCCATGTATTATGGGATGCGGTTTCTGTCATTCAGTCATGGACAGGATATCAGTCCTCGTTCCACTCGTACAGCTTTCTAAGCTCTGCGCCGACCTTTTCAAGCTGGTGCTCGGACTCGATGCGTCTGCAAGCGTTGAAGTGAGCTCTGCCCATCTTGTTCTCCATGATCCAGTTGCGTGCGAATGTGCCGTCCTGGATCTCGTGGAGCACCTTCTTCATCTCCTTCTTGGTCTCCTCGGTGATGATGCGCTTGCCTGTCTCATAATCGCCGAATTCAGCGGTATCGGAGATAGAGTATCTCATCATCTTGAAGCCACCCTTATAGATGAGGTCAACGATGAGCTTCATCTCGTGGATGCACTCGAAGTAAGCGTTCTGGGGATCGTAGCCTGCTTCAACCAGTGTCTCGAAGCCTGCCTTCATCAGGGCAGTAACGCCGCCACAGAGAACTGCCTGCTCACCGAACAGGTCTGTTTCTGTCTCGCACTGGAATGTTGTTGTAAGAACGCCTGCACGTGCGCCGCCGATACCTGCCGCATAAGCAAGACCTGTATCGAGTGCTCTGCCTGTTGCGTCCTGATGAACAGCGATAAGGCAGGGAACGCCTCTGCCGATCTGATACTCGGAACGTACAGTGTGACCGGGGCCCTTGGGAGCGATCATGATAACGTCAACGTCAGCGGGAGGAACGATCTGACCGAAGTGGATATTGAAGCCGTGAGCAAATGCAAGAGTCTTGCCTGCTGTAAGGTTGGGAGCGATGCTCTCCTTGTACAGATCAGCCTGCTTCTCATCGTTGATGAGGATCATGATGATGTCAGCGAGCTTTGCTGCCTCGTCAGCGGTGTATACCTTGAAGCCTGCGTCAACAGCCTTGGACCAGCTCCTGGAGCCTTCGTACAGACCGATGATTACATTAACGCCGCTCTCCTTGAGATTGAGTGCGTGTGCGTGACCCTGGGAGCCGTAGCCGATCACAGCAACAGTCTTGCCGTCCAGCAGGGACAGATTACAGTCTTCTTTGTAGTAGATCTTTGCCATTGTTTTGTATCTCCTTTAAAGATTTTTTATTCGACGCTTTTTCAGCGAGGTTGAACATTTAAACTCGTACAGTGGAATCGCCCTTCTGGATAGCGATGGTGCCTGTACGGACTATCTCCTTTATGCCGTAGGGACGTAGCAGCTCTTCGTATGTGGCAAGGTTATCCTTGCTGTCGGAAAGCTCTATCGTCACTGAGTTGTTTGAGATATCGGATATCTTACCGTGGGCGATCTCTGCTATGCTCATTATCTCGGCACGCTGCTTTGCGGTGCATCCTACTTTTATAAGTACCAGCTCGCGGGAAATGGATGTATCACTTTTCAGTGTTTTGACCTTGATAACATCGATAAGCTTGTTTAGCTGCTTTTCGATCTGCTCCAGCGTGTAGTCGCTGCCGTCTGCGACTATAGTTATGCGTGACACATGCTCGTCATCGGTAATGCCCACCGCGAGGCTGTCGATATTGAAGCCGCGGCGTGCGAACAGACCTGCTATCCTCGCGAGGACACCTGCGTTGTTCTCAACTAGAACGGAAATCGTATGTTTCATTGCTGCACCCCCATCAAAGTATCGTCTTTTCAAACTCTTCCACCGCTACCTCTATGAGGAAGGGCTTGTCGGAGCTGATAAGACGCTCTACCGCTTCTTCAGCGGCTTCGGGACTGTCAACAAGGGCAGCTTCTATACCGTATGCTTCGGCGATCTTTGTGAAGCATGGGCTTCCGTCAAGGGATACCGCGGTAAGGCGATTGTCGTAGTTCTTCTCCTGAAGCTCGCGCACCATGCCGAGATAGTTGTTGCGCATGACGATGACCTTGATGTTTATATCGTGCTGAATTGCCGTGGCAAGCTCCATCATCTGCATCTGGAAGGAGCCGTCACCGCATATTGCTACCACCTGTCTGTCAGGCATCGCCGCCTTAGCGCCGACAGCCGCAGGTATGGAATAGCCCATAGTACCCATACCGCCCGAGGTGAGAAAACGTCCGCCGTGGAACGAGATGTTGGTTGCAGCCCATATCTGATTCTGTCCGACGTCAGCCACGACAACAGAGTTATCGGGCAGTGCCTTGTCCAGTATCTTCATAAATTGTTTGGGATTAATATATCCGCTTGCGGTGGAGATGATCGGATTTTCGGTGCGTTTGTCGTTAAGCACTGCTTTCCATTCGGTGTGGGACATAGGCTCCCTGACAGCCTCGATAAGCTGTCCGAGTACAAGGGTAAGATCGCCTACGATGGGGATATCCACAGCGAGGTTTTTACCGATCTCGGCGGGGTCGATGTCGATATGTATAACAGTGAAATCATCGCGGCTCTGCATCGCAGAGATAGCGCGGTCGCCGACCCTGGCGCCCAGCAGGATAAGTGTATCGCAGTGGTTCACGGCGTAGTTTGCGCTTTTGCATCCGTGCATACCCAGCATGCCATAGTAGCGTGGATCGTCCGTAGGCATCGCGCCAAGCCCCATCATAGTTGAGACAACAGGGATATCGGTCATCTCAGCAAACTTGCGCATAAGCGAAACGCCATCCCCTGTGAAAAGACCGCCACCTGCAACGATAAGAGGGCGTTCAGCCGCCGTTATCGCTGTAACAGCGCGCTTTATCTGCTGCCCGTTACCGTATGCACTTGGGCGATAGCTGCGAATATCCACCGTATCGGGGTACTCGAAATCTATTTCCGCATTCTGTACATCAAACGGAATATCTATCAGCACAGGGCCACGTCTGCCACTGCCTGCAATGTAAAATGCCTCTTTGAATACTCTTGCGGTGTCCTCAGGATTTTTTAGCAGGTAGCTGTGCTTCACGAAAGGCTCGGCAGAGCCTGTTATGTCAGCCTCCTGAAAAACGTCACGACCGATCTGTTCGGTGTTTACCTGGCCTGTGATTATGACCATCGGGATACTGTCCATATAAGCGGTAGCGATGGCTGTGATGAGATTCAGCGCACCTGGTCCCGAGGTCGCCACAGCAACAGCGGGCTTTCCTGTTATCCTTGCGTATCCGCTGGCAGCATGACCGCCGTTTACCTCATGCCTTACGAGCACGTGCTTGATATCGGTATTGTATAATTCATCATAAAAAGGACAGATCGCAGCGCCCGGATAACCGAACACGGTAGAGATGCCCTCTGCCTTCAGACATTCGGTCATAGCTTTTGCTACGGTCATTTTGGTTGTACTCATCTTATTCACCCCCAGGTGAGGTCCTGTCACTGAATGATTTTGGAAATCCTTTAAGATTTTTTCATTAAAACGTCATAATACAGACCTGTAATATGTTATCTGAAACAGCATATATACTTAAATATTATATCAAATATAGTTTTGATTGTCAAGCAGAAAAGCGATACTTTGATGTGTGCTGTCTAAAAATAATCATGTATTGATTTTTTTGTAATTATATGTTATAATGATAACGTATGAGTAAAAGCGGCTTTGCCGCAACATAAAACCCGGAGGTAATTGATATGTTTTGTTCAAATTGTGGCAAGCAGATCCCCGATACCGCCAAGTTCTGTCCTATGTGTGGCACAAACTTTGCGGATAGTCCTGCTCCCCAGGCAGAAGCTCCCGCTCCTGCGGCACCTGTGATGCCCGCTAACACTGTTCCTGTTCAGCAGCCGGTTGCTCCTGTGCAGCCTGCTCCTGTTCCTGTACAGCCTGTTGCGGCTCCGGCTCCTGTTCAGCAGACTGCAGCTCCCGCGGCAGCTTCCGCAGCCGTTGCAAAGAAGCCTATGCCTAAGGCAGTATTGTACGGACTTATTGGTGGTGCTGCTGCTATCGTTGTTGTACTTATAATCGTTCTGCTGATCGTTATGGGTTCAGGCGGAGGAAACATCACAGGTTTCGGTGTGTTCACGGATGAGTACGAGACTGTTCGCACCAAAGACGGTCTTGCTATATTCCACGGTGCCAAGCAGATCGACGTGGTTGACATCAATTCAAGTGTCAACGAGGAGCTTGCAAATCCTCTGCATACAGCTATGTACTTCATCGCATCTGATGATACTCTTTATTACGTAGATGGTAACAATGCTGCTGTTGAGGTTGCTGATGATGTAAGCTATGCGTGTATCTCCGTTGACGGCA
Source organism: Oscillospiraceae bacterium (assembly GCA_045540255.1). GTDB lineage: Bacteria > Bacillota > Clostridia > Oscillospirales > Ruminococcaceae > CAG-115. The sequence continues at coordinate 17,197 of JAZQGZ010000053.1, forward strand.
AGACGCTTGCTTATGTGGAAAACGACAAGTCACTGCACATATTCAGAAACGGCGAGTCTGAAAAGGTAGACGAGCTTGAGTCCAAGTGGTCATATTACAGTTCAAATTTCAGTCTTTCTCCCGATGGTACGATCCTTCTCTACTCAAAGTATGAGTACGAGGACGAAAAGCTGCTTTGCTACTTCTACAAAGACGGAAAGTCCGAAAAGCTCGGCAAGGATATGATCCCTGTTACAGTAAGCAACAATGGTTCTACAGCGATCCTTTATGATAATGACGACCGTGAGATCTGCGTATACAAGGACCTTTCCGAAAAGATGGAGAGCTTTACTGTTTCAGGCAGTGGTTATCCATATATCAGCATGGATCTGACACAGATCCTTTATACAGATAATGAAGGGGATACATACGTATACAGCGTAGACATGGATTCTCCCATCAAGGTTGCGGGCGGATATGTCACACCTGTATTCCCTGACAATTCTGCAAGAATGGTTGAAAACTTCAACAGCTTCCTCGGCATAGAGGATGGCAAGATCAGACTTTACCGCAGAAACGGCGACTCTTACGAGAATGAAAGACTTGTTTCCAGCTACAACAGCTATAAGGTATCCGCTGACGGCAAGAGCATCCTGTACATTGATGATGGCGATATCTACAAGATAAAAGCAGAGTTCGGCGCAGAGAAGAAGCTTGTTGCAGAGTATGCTTACAGCTTCAAGGCAAGTGCGGATCTGAATGATATCTACTTTGAGTCCTACACAGGCGACCTGAAGTACAGCAACGGCAATCCCAATATAACCACTATCATCGCTGATGACGATTACGACGAATATGTTGTTACTCCCCGCGGCGTATGTGTTATCGACTATGACGGAGAGCTTGGCTATTCCGATAACGGCGGCAGGATCACACAGGTCAAGAAACCTGCTGAGCTGGACGACCTTGAGATAATTGCAGGTGCTGTGTTTGTTGTAGAGGATGATATGATCTATGCAAGTGCCGATGGCATCAACTACACCGACACAAAGCTTGAGATCGACTGACAGAAGATCTACACAGTCTGAATAAAAGAATACCCTGAGAAGAGATAAGATCTTCTCAGGGTATTTTAGTTGTGTAAGGGTTTGAGTTACGGGTCTGCGTTGAAACCTTAATCTCTTTCCAGAGCCGAGATACCGCTCCGCACCATCTTGACTATACCGAATGGCTTGAGCAGGCTGATAAAGCTGTCTATCTTAGCGGGCTCGCCTGTAAGCTCAAGCATGATGCTGTCGGTGTGGATATCCACGGGCTTTGCACGGTAGAGATTTGCTATCTCGATAATCTTCTGCCTGTCATCCTCACTCTGTCCCGCACGGATGAGGATATGCTCGCGGCACACCGCATTATCGAGGATGTTTACTTCCTGTACCTCATACAGTTTAAGAAGCTGGTTCTTTATCTGCTCCAGTATCTTTCTGTCACCTGCGACAACGATGGTCATGCGCGAGATCTCGGGAGTTTCGGTTTCGGCTACGTTAAGGCTCTTGATGTTGAAGAAGCGGCGGCTGAAAAGACTTGCCACGCGGAGAAGCACGCCGTTGTTGTTTGCGACTTTTACGGATAATACATATTCTTTCATATCTGCTTCTCCTTTCCTCAGTCGTCAAGCGATATCGTTGTTATAGGATCAACAACAGGTCTGCCCGCAGGTATCATGGGAAGCACGTTGATATCACGGTCGATGCGGACTTCTATCATAACAGGGGCATTCTTTGATATCTCCAGTGCTTCAGTGAGGACAGGCTCTATCTCTTCGCTCTTTTCGATGACAAAGGACTTTATTCCGAATGCCTCGCCAAGCTTTACATAGTCGATGTGTCGGGCATCAAGGGTGGTCTGGGAGAAGTGTTTATTATAGAACAATCTCTGCCACTGACGAACCATTCCCAGAACATGGTTGTTGATAACGAGCTGGATTATGTTTATTCCGTGAGCGGAGGCAGTGATAAGCTCATTAAGGTTCATGGCGAAGCTACCGTCGCCTGCGATGTTGACTACAGTCTTGTCGGGATTGCCGACCTTTGCACCGAGAGCCGCACCGAGACCGAATCCCATGGTGCCAAGTCCGCCCGAGGATACAAAATGCCGCGGCATTCTGAAATCGTAGTACTGAGCCGCCCACATCTGGTTCTGTCCTACCTCGGTGGAGATCACAGCCTCACCGTGGGTCAGCTCGTCAAGCTTTTCAATTACTGCCTGAGGTGTGACGGGAAGCTCTTCGGTTCCTTGCTGTACAGGCTCTCCGAAGTCACCGTTAAGGATCTCCTCGCACCATTCGGGGTTGTGCTTCTGCTCGATCTTCTCGCACAGGGCGGATAGAACAGCCTTTACGTCACCTGCAACGGTGGTGTAAACGTCGATGTTCTTGTTGAACTCCGCAGGGTCGATGTCTATGTGGATTATCTTTGCATTCTTTCCGAAAACGGAGGTGTCGCCTGTAACTCTGTCAGAGAAGCGTGTGCCTATTCCGATGAACAGATCGCAGTGATTAAGTGCGTAAGCCGCCTTTACTGTTCCATGCATACCCAGCATGCCTATGTATCGTCTGTCGGTTTCGTCATAAGCACCCTGTCCCATCAGTGAAGAGGACACGGGGGCATCACAAAGCTCTGCGAATTTTTTCAGCTCCTGCGAAGCGTTAGCGGAGATCACTCCGCCGCCTGTATAGATATAAGGACGCTCACTTGCTTTGATAAGCTCTGCCGCCTTTGCGATCTCGTCTGCGTTTATCTCTGCACAGGCAAAAGGAGTAGCTGCAGGCTGCTTCTCGTACTCTGCGAATGCAGCGGTGATGTCTTTCGGGATATCCACGAGGACAGGACCTTTTCTGCCGCTGGAAGCTATCCTGAACGCAAGGCGCAGGGTATCGGCAAGATCTTCAACATTCTGCACGATGAAATTATGCTTTGTAATAGGCATGGTGATGCCTGTTATATCTACCTCCTGAAAGCTGTCCAGTCCCAGCAGGTTTCTTGTAACATTACCCGTGATAGCAACAAGGGGAACGCTGTCCATATATGCTGTGGCGATACCTGTGATGAGGTTCGTTGCACCGGGACCCGATGTGGCGATCACAACGCCTGTTCTGCCTGTGGAGCGCGCGTAGCCGTCTGCCGCATGGCAGGCGCCCTGTTCGTGAGAGGTTATCACATGGTGGATCTTGTCGCTGTATTTGTAGAGGCTGTCATAAATGTTGAGGACAGCACCTCCGGGATATCCGAAAACGGTATCTGCGCCCTGTTCCAACAGACATTCAACGATTATATCCGAACCGCTTAATCTCATAATTATTATCTGCCTTTCTTTATCTGTGTTTTTGTGTTTATTATTTTACCACTTATTGCGGGATGTGTCAATACGATTTAAAGTTTTAATGAGCAAAAATGTTGCTTTTTGGATAAATTGTTGAAATGTCTGAGTACGACCTTTTAAATTCAATGTTCTTCACGAATTATGAGATGTCGTATTCCCGATATAATAGAACTACAGCCCGGGATGACCATGGCATTTCGGGCTGTAGTGTGTTTATTATCAGATATTGTACAGTAACTCGTCATAGGTGGGGAATGGCCAGCTCTCATCGCTGACGATGGTCTCCAGCTCATCTACCACAGCGCGCAGGCTCTGCATAGCTGTGAAAACATCGTTGTGATAGCATACAGCCTTTGCGTATGCTTCCTCGGTGCACTGTGCTTTTACGATAGCATCACTGAGTATGCCTGTCATATCGTTCAGTGAAACGGTAAGACTGTTAAGTCTGTTGGCGAGAGTAAGCTCAACAACAGGCTCAATTCCCACGGACTTTTTGCTTACTGCAATATCGCATACATCCTTTGTGTACTTCATCACGGCGGGGAGTATCTGTGTCTTTACCATGTCAACGGCTGTCAGTGCTTCTATGTTCACTGCCTTTGCGTAGTTTTCAAGGTTGATCTCTGCTCTTGCGTGAAGCTCTATCTCGGTGTAAACGCCGAACTTGGAGAACAGCTTTATGCTCTTTGGCGAGGTGAAAGAGGGGATGGCATCAATGGTGGATTTAAAGTTGGGAAGTCCTCTGTTTTCGGCTTCCTTAAACCATTCCTCACCGTAGCCGTTTCCGTTGAAGATAACGCGCTTGTGCTCCTTGATCGTGCGTACCAGCAGGTCGTGGAGTGCGGTGGTGAAATCCTCTGCGCCCTCAAGCTCATCAGCGAACTCTTTCAGGGAGTTTGCTACGATGGTGTTTAGTACGGTGTTGGGGCCTGCGATATTCAGTGAAGAACCGCACATTCTGAACTCAAACTTGTTTCCTGTGAAAGCAAAGGGCGAGGTTCTGTTGCGGTCGGTGGCATCCTTGGGGAAGCTGGGGAGGGAGGAAACACCAACATTGAACATAGTGCCGCTCTTTGCGGTGTAGTCAGTTCCGTCGACAAGATGGTCGATAACGGCTTCGAGATCCTCTCCGAGGAAGATGGAGATGATAGCGGGAGGGGCTTCGTTTGCGCCGAGTCGGTGATCGTTTCCTGCGCTTGCTACCGACATACGCAGAAGCTCGGGGTACTCGTCAACGGCCTTTATGATAGCCGCGAGGAAAGTGAGGAACTGCGCGTTCTCCATGGGGGAGGAGCCGGGATCCAGCAGATTCTGTCCGTCATCTGTAGCGAGTGACCAGTTGTCGTGCTTACCGCTTCCGTTTATGCCCGCAAATGGCTTCTCGTGGAGAAGACATACAAGGCCGTGTTCCAGAGCGACCTTTTTCATGATGTCCATGGTGAGCTGGTTCTGATCGCAGGCGAGGTTGCAGGGGCAGAACAGCGGAGCCATCTCGTGCTGTGCGGGAGCTACCTCGTTGTGCTCCGTCTTAGCCAGAATACCCAGCTTCCAGAGTTCTTCGTTCAGCTCCTCCATATAAGCCGCGACCCGTGTCTTGATGGAACCGAAGTAATGGTCGTCCAGTTCCTGCCCCTTGGGCGGCTTAGCGCCGAACAGGGTCCGGCCGGTGTAGATCAGGTCATGGCGCTTTTCGTACATGGCACGATCCACCAGAAAATACTCCTGTTCCGGACCGACAGAGG
>JAZQGZ010000054.1:0-132291 GCA_045540255.1 Oscillospiraceae bacterium
GATAATTATTCCGGCAAGATGATACTTGACGGACTTGTTAGGTCAGGTGTCCTTGCAGATGACAGCTTTAATTGCATAGAATTGCAGTTGGCAGCGGTCTACGATAAAGGCGGTTATACCGAAATTCTCATTGAGGAGGTAACAATTTGAACAATATCAAGATAACAGGACGGCTCGTCGCTGACCCTGAATTAAAAACCACACCAAACGGTACGAATGTCACACAATTCACGGTAGCAGTGGACAGACCATATAAAAGCAGCGACGGCGAAAAACAGACGGATTTCTTCCGTGTTATCGCGTGGAGAAACACAGCGGATTTTGTATGCCGCTACTTCAGCAAAGGCAGACTTATCCTCATAGATGGCGAAATGAACAACCGCCAGTACACCGATAAAGACGGCAACAAGCGCGACTGGTGGGAGATCAAGGCTGACAAGGTCGAGTTCATGGGCGATAAGCCTGCGGACAATACAAGCACAAACACTAACACAGCTTCTCCTGCGTTGCCCACGGCAGGATCTTCGGGAGCTTTTGCGCCTGAAGCAACAGATGATGATTATCCGTTTTAAGGAGGATGTAAGTGGCGAGACCGATGACAGACGGTTTGCTTTACTTTCCTTTTGATGTAGATTTCTTTTCGGATAAAAAAATCAAAAGCGTTCGTGCGCATTTCGGTGCGGATGGAATTGCACTTTATATTTACCTTTTATGCGAGATTTACCGCAATAGTTATTTCATAAAAGTCGATGATGATTTTATTGATTGCGCTGCGGCAGATCTGGGACTGACGGTAGACAAAACTCGGCAGATAATGAAATTCTTCTGTAAACGGTCACTATTTGATGATAAACTTTTTACAGCGGACACTATCTTAACTGCTTCATCAGTTCAACGAAGATATCAAGAGGCACGCAAAGGGTCCAAGCGTGATGTTTTTGTTGATGCAAAACTCTGGCTCCTCGACAAATTAGATACGCTAGGGTTTATTAAAGTGCGCCCTGTTGAGGTTAATTCCATGAAAAACACGGATTTTTCCGAGAAAAACAGCGATATTTCCGAGAATAATCACACAAAGCAAAGTAAAGTAAAAGAAAGTAAAGTAAATGAAAGCAACGCAGGGAGCTACGCTCCCACTGCCGCTTTCAACACAAGAGAAAATCTTGTTGAAAAATACGGAAGTTCCGCTGTGTCGGAATATGAAGATCGTTTCCGAAAATGGCAGACAAAGCAAGGGGCGGTCCGCATCGATATGTACGATGCTATTTCCAAGTGGATGGAACGTGATAAAGTTCGGCCTAAAGCTATCAGCAACAGCAGCTTAGATATTAACGATGTCATGGAAGATATCATAAGCAAGTACAACACATAGGAGGTACATAATGGCAGGCACAAAATATATCAATATATTCCGTGGTAAAGCTACATACAACAAAAAGTGGATACACGGCGACCTTATTCGAGGCACACACATCTCCCACAACATGGGAGCTACAACCGTCATTCCCGAGACGGTGGGAATGTATGCGGAGGCAATTGACAAACACGGCACAAGAGTTTTTGAGCATGATATATTGAAATATACAGCTCTGAGAACAGTGATTATCGGTATGGTCTGCTGGAAACGGGGCGGATTTTGGTTAGTTGCTGATGATGGCCGTGAAGAGCCGCTGTATAAGGTACTGACAATCGGAGAGATTGAAATTATCGGAAATATTCATGATAATCCCGAACTGCATCCGGGCATAGCTTGAGTATACGGAGGTACAAGACCAATGAATGTAATAAAGATCATAAATGATACTGATGATGTCAAACAGGTATTACGTCAGTCGATGGAACCGCATCGGTATAAACGCGGAGATAATGTAGTTGATGTCTGTGCGAGTGCAGGCTTCGATGCAACTGCGTTTTATCAATTCATCGGAAATAGATCGGATATGAAAGTTACTAACCTCGTGGAACTAGTCAAACGCTTTGGCTATAAGCTCGCTGTGGTAAAGGAGGATGACAACAATGCCTAAAAACGACTGCCCGAAAGAGGACCGCTGCATATATGGCGAAGTCTGTGAAAGAAACGGATGCTTCAAGGGCGAGTATCTGTGCTTTGAGGCTATCGAATACAGCCCTGTGGATCACGAGACACGCTCTGACAAGAAGATCAGAGCGGAGAAAGGACGGAAATAATATGAACATCAAACAGGCTATCAACGAACTGGAAGAGATCAGAGACTTCGAGATCACATACAGCGGATACAGGGATGCGCTGAATATCGCTATCGAAGCGCTCAAGGAAAAGGAAGCCGCCGAGCTTAACGCACTCACGGAAACGGATCCCGATACCGCTGAATGTGTAAACACCAAATGCACCGACTGCGAGAAGCATGATGTCGGAGGCAAGGTGTGCGATCGCTACCCTGCAAAGACCGATGAGATACGCAGGATTCATGAGGAGGCTGACAATGGCAATAAGTAACACAAATGAATTATTGAGGCTAATCGCTGAAAACCCTGATTTGCCAGTTGTCCCTATGGTCGATTATGAGGTAGTTTATGAGGGCTACGGCAGATGGTTAGGCTCTTTTGGAACTGCTTGTGTCGGCGAATACGCATTATTTGGCGAAAGATATTATGAGGACAGAGAGGAATTCAAAGAACAGTATTTTGACTATCACGATGAGGAGTTATGCGAACGGTTTAATTACAATCCTTTTCGTGATGAAACAAACGAAAGCCTTGAAAAATATCTTGATGAAGTCGCAGACAAGCATTTTGTTAAAGCAATTCTTGTAAACATAGGTTTACCCGATGTTGAGGAGGCAGACAATGGCTAAATGGATACCCGAAAACCAACGCCCGAAAAGTAGTATGTGGATATGTTCCTCTTGCAAGAACACGGCATACTACATCATCGGAAATACACGAGGCAAGGAAAAACCTAAAACTATTCCGTATAGGTTCTGCCCCAACTGCGGTACGAGAATGGATGGAGGTGCGGAATGACCGACAGAAACAGATTAATAGACCTGCTGGATGAAGTGGTATATGGCTTACTTGACGGCGCACAGATTGAGGCCATCGCCGAGCATCTTCTTGCAAACGGCGTTATCCTGCCGCCTGTCAAGGTGGGGGATACGGTCTGGGACAATGATTTTGGTTATCCTAAAAGTTATACTGTTACAGGATTAGATATAGGCAAAACTATGGACGATGAAGTTGAACATAGCGAATTATTTGTGTATTATCAAAATCAGAACGGATCTATTACTTGTAGTGCTCCTATATCAATATTCGGCAAAACCGTATTCCTCACCGAAAAAGAAGCCACGCAGGCTTTAAAGGAGCGTGACCGCTGATGGACTGGCTCCCACTCATAGCCCTCGTTGCTCTCGGAATATTTTTCGCGCTCTACTGCGCGGGGAAAGGAGATTGAATGACAAAAACAGAACTCGAAAGCATCCGAGATTTACAGTATAAGATAGACTGTATACAGCGCGATATAAAGCGGCTGAATGAGCGCTCTGTCATAAGCTCGCCGCAATCATCGGAAACACACGGTTGTGGCATCGCAGATCCAGTTGCAACACGCGGCAATAAACTCTATGATCTTGAAAAAGAGCTTGCGATACTTACAGCAGATTGTGATAAAAGAATCGCATACATAAACAGCATTCAGGATGATATCCTGAAGCGGATAGTACGATGTCGTTGTGTATATGGTTTCAAGTGGAAGAAGATTGCCAAGATGATTGGTGGTGAAAACACTGAAGATGGTGTGAGAAAACTATATGAGCGATTTGTTCCTAAATAAAAGTTGTCCGCTTTTTGGACACAAAAACCTTGCGTTTTTCGGACATTTGTGATATACTTGTGCTAAGATGAAATAATTGTATAAAGCTCCGGGCGTATGCTTGGGGCTTTTGTTTTGCGAGGGCGTGCGACGATGTTATATCGAACGTAGTGGAGGGGATATGAAACGCTACTGCAATATTTGTCATTCGATACATAGCGGCAAATGCCAGCGTTCGAGATACGCCGAGCGCAAGCGCAACAGTGAAGCGGACCGTTTCCGAAATACTCAGGTATGGCGCAAGACTGCAAAGCGTATCATGCGGCGTGATCTCAACTGCTGCCGTATATGTCTGAGTGGCGGAGTGATAGAGTATAGGGAGCTGTCAGTGCATCACATCGTACCGATAGCAGCTGACTATGACCGACGGCTTGACGACGATAACCTCATAACACTATGCAGATTTCACCACGAAAAAGCTGAAAAAGGACTGATTTCACGCAAAAAACTGCTTGAGATCGTGCAAAAACCTGCGGTGCTTCCTCGGTTATAGTACCCCCCTACCCTTGCTTTAGTCCCTTAAAATCCTGTTTGACATCGGACGCCCTCCTCCGTAAAAGAAATATTCCCAAAATAGATTTTCGTAGGAAGGAGGTGCAGCATGAGCAGACCGCCTAAACCCGCTGCGGTACTTGAGGAAGAAGGTAAGTCCCACCGTACAAAGGCAGAGCTGGATTGCAGAAAAAAGGCAGAAGCCGCAGTGCTGTCAGGAGTAAAGTGTTTTGAGCGTCCCAATGTTAAGAGTGACCCGTTTGCTCACAAAGAATATCAGCGGCTTATCAGGCTCATGAGAGCTATCAAGAAGGACGACGCTCTGTATGCGCCTATATTCAACCGATACTGCGAGCTGTTCTCGGAGATAGAGTTCTATCTCGGCAGGATCCGCAGTGTATCCGAGGCTATGGGCAAGGCACAGGAGTGCTTTGATGCTCTTGACGATATCACCGCCGACGATATCAACGTTTATCTGAAGCAGACAACACAGCTGATGAACCAACTCAACTCCGCAAACAGCGCAGTGATGCAGAAGCGTAAGATGCTGTTTGATATCGAGAAAGAATGCTGCATGACAGTGGCGGCGGCACTTAGAACTATTCCGAAGGATGCGGAAAAGACAGATGCTGTTGATCCGCTGATGGCTATACTTGCAGGTGATGATGATTGAGAGGGCGTAATGTCAGAAGCAATATATCTCGGCTTTGACCAACACAATTGTGAAGGCCTGTACAAATGCTCTGTTTGTGGTGCCGTGTTCGGCAGTTGGAGCATCGGAAATCAGCCGCCTAATAAGAACGGCACAAAACAATATTGCTGTCAATGCAAAAGTGAATTACAGGGGATAAAATAGCGATACCAACCAAGTCATTTGGCTTTCTCCATATCGGTGGCGTTGCATCGGGTACGTCACCGAATATAGGTCAAGACGGTGCGTGAGCTGTGATGACCGTCCATGAGTTCCTTTCCGTAGTGTGTGTATCACGGCAGTGCAATAGTGCTGTCGTGATATCGGGTATAACAGGTGTTCTTCAGGGAGTCCCACAGCCCTGAGGCGGGCAGACCGATACTGCTGATACCCGACCGAATATTATTCCGCCCGATATTATTCGGGCTTTTTTGTTGAGGTGATAAAATTGGGCTTATTCAGTTGGATTTCTACTAAGAAGGAGGAGCGAGCCGCTCTTGATATATCCACTGCAACTGTTGCAAGCGACGGTACAGAGGATAGCAACGCTGCTGCCGCTCTGCTTCAGGCAATAGTCGGCACAGGCTCGATAGATGCGGACACTGCCATGGAGATACCTGCGCTGTCTGCTGCGATAGATTTTGTGAGCGGCATCGTTGCCAGGCTTCCCGTCAAGCTGTATCGTGAGGAGAATGACGGAAGCGAGTGCAGGACAAACGAGATAACGGATGACCCTCGTCTGAGATTACTGAACGAGGATACAGGCGATCTAGTGGGCGCTTATGAAGCCCGTGCTGCACAGATATCAGATATGTTCAGATATGGCGCAGGCTATGTCTACATAAACAGGAACGGCACCAATGTGGAGTCACTGCATTATGTGAAGCATACAGATGTCTCCGTGACAAAGAATGCCGACCCTATCTTCAAGGACGCAAAGCTGTATGTGGGCGGCAGGCAGTATGACCCATGGAATTTTATCATTCTCGCCCGAAAGAGTACAGACGGCGTTCGGGGCGTGAGCATCATTGATGAACACAAAACGCTGCTTTCTTCCATGTACAACACGCTGAAGTTTGAGAATGTCAGTTCCAAGACGGGAGGAAACAAGAAAGGCTTCCTGCAGAGCGAGAAAAACCTATCAAAGGATGCGCTGGCGGCTGTCCGTAAAGCATGGGAGGAGCTTTACGCCAATAACGGCAACAATATGATGGTGCTGAATAACGGTCTGAAATACACACCTTCAGCATCCACCGCAGTTGAAATGCAGCTCAATCAGAACAAGCTTACCAATACATCACAGCTTGATCTTGCTTTTCTGCTCTCTCCCGATGTGATAAGCGGCAAGGTCAGCCGTGATCAGTTCAGCCTTGCGATGACAAATGCGGTGATGCCGATAGTTACGGTCTATCAGGAAGCGATCAACCGCTCACTGCTGCTGGAGAGTGAAAAGCGCACCATGTACTTTGCACTGGACGTGAATGAGCTGCTGAAGGGTGACACGCTTACACGCTATCAGGCTTATGCTGTTGGTCTGCAGAACAACTTCCTGCAGCTTGATGAGGTGCGATACAAGGAAGATCTTCCTGCTACCGGCTTCAATTACATCACGCTCGGTCTGAACAACGTACTGCTTGACCCTAAGACCAACGTCATTTACACGCCGAATACCAATCAGATGGTGAAAGTGGGCGAAATGGTGAAAAATAATGAGGAAAATGCGGATGAGGGGTTGCAGGATGATGAGAAAAGTGGTATAATTGAGGAAAGATATTCTGACAGCCAACCTCGTGATGAACATGGAAGATGGCGTGGCAGGGGCGGTGGAAGAAATAGAGTTCCAAAGGGTCACAAAATTAAGGAAATTAAGGTTGATGATGACGGAAACGTATCTGAAACCTATGAGAAAATAAGCACTCCCTCTAATCCGCAGACAGGTAACAGGACGATCAATGGCGTTACGTATGATCAGGATGGTAATAAATATAGGCACAAGTCTATAAAACTGGACGCTAAAGAATCTGAAGATGTATATAGCGCAATAAGCACAAATTATAGCAGGTTTGAAGGTAAGTCAAGGTGCGTTATCGAATCTTCTGACTATGAATCAAGCTATTATTTCGATAATCATGGATTTGGTAAATATAATATATATTGCAAGCGAAGGTTGGTGTGAATATGGAAAGAGATGTCGAAGAATTAAGAATGCTTGTTGAAAACATTCCCGATGCTTACCCCGATTTTGTGAATGCGATGTGCAGGGATTCTCAGGATGTTGAAAACGGTGTAAAACGTCTTATTGCTTTTATCAAAAGTCACCCCAATGCGACTTCATCTGATGTTATTGACGAGTTGTCTGATATGCTTGGATGTGAATTGCAGTAATTAAATATTCTTAGCGCTTTGCAATCAATTGCAAGGCGCATTTTATTACAATCAAATAATTCAGCACTCGGAAACGGGTGCTTTTTTATTGCCATTTTTCAACTGAAAGGGGGTGGAAAAGTTGAAGATCGAGATAAGAAGCAGCGGTGAGGTGCATATCTCTGGCTACGTCAACGCCGTGGAGCGTGACAGCCGTGTACTTCCTCCGCAGATGGCGGCAAGAGCTACGGGCCCCTTTGTGGAAAAGGTCAGCGCAGGCGCTTTCAGACGTGCTATCTCACGCAATCCGAATGTAAGGGCGATGCTCAACCACAAGAGAGAGCTGAAAGCAGACCTGAAGCTGCGTGAGGACAACATCGGTCTGCACGCAGATATGGTCACCACAGACCCTGAGGTCGCAAAGGCAGCAGTTTCGGGGGAGTTTCGTGGATGGTCCTTCGGCTTTAATCAGGCGGTCGACCGCTGGGAGAGCTACAAGGAAGGCGTACAGCGCAGGACGCTGGATGATTTCTACCTTGACGAGGTATCTATCCTTACAAAGACCCCTGCATATTTCGGCACATCTGTTGAGGTGCGCTCGCTTGATGAGAGCGAGGAAGCAGCACACAAGGAATACCGTGCCATGGATGATGAGATTGAGGAAATCGTTCAGCCCGAAACAAGAGCCGAACCCTCTGATAGCTCAGACAACAGCAACACTGTCGCACTCATGAGGTGCAGACTGGATATTATGACACTCAAAGGAGGCATTAACACATGAACAAGTTAAAGGCATTACTGGAGCGCAGAGATGCCCTCCACGCAGAAATGATCAAGATGACAGATGATCTTGAGACCAAGGATGCAAACGGAAATGTCACCGAGACCCGTGCATTCACCGCAGAGGAAAAGGCGCAGTTCGACGCAAAGATGGATGAGTGCAATCGTCTTAATGACACGATCAACGCAATCCATGAGCAGAGAAATATGAGCTTCGCCGCCGCTGCGGATAATGGTGCTGGCCTGTCTGCTGATGCGGTTAAGAACGAAGAGCGTGCATTCGAGGACTACATCCGTGCCAGTGCAAAGGGCGAAACAAGAGCCGAGAGCAACTTCACAATAACCGATAACGGTGCGGTAGTCCCTTCCAGCATCGCAAACAAGATCATCGAAGAGGTAAAGGAGCTTTCCCCCATCTTCGAGCGTGCAACAAAGTATAACGTCGGCGGAACCCTTTCCATTCCTTACTACGACGAGTCTGAGCAGGCTATTACTACCGCTTATGCAGAGGAGTTCAAGACTCTTCAGGCGTCCAGCGGCAAGTTCAAGTCTATCACTCTCAAGAATTATCTTGCAGGTACGCTTTGCCTTGTATCCAGAAGCCTGCTGAATAACAGCAATTTCGATCTGCTGAGCTTCATCGTAGGTCGTACAGCAATTTCTATTGCTCACTGGATCGAGGGCGAGTGCCTTAACGGTACGCCCGACGCTATCACAGGACTTTCGACCGCAAAGAACATTATCGAAGCAAAGGCTGCAACTGCGATCACTGTTGATGAGCTTATCGACGCACAGGAGGCTGTGCCTGATGTGTACCAGAAGGATGCAATCTGGATCATGAGCCGCAACTCCCGCAAGGCAATCCGCAAGCTTCGTGACGGCGACGGAAATCTCCTCCTGAACAGGGATGCTACTGCAAAGTGGGGCTATACACTGCTCAGCAAGGACGTATACGTTACAGACAATGCAAAGGACATGGAAAGCGGCAACAGAGCCATCTTCTATGGCGATTGCAGTGGTCTGGCTATCAAGATCAGCGAGAATCCCACTCTCGAAGTGCTGAGAGAACTGTATGCTATCCAGCACGCTGTCGGCGTAAATAGCTGGCTTGAGATGGATGCAAAGATCGAGAATGAACAGAAGATCGCCGTTATTCAGATGGCGACTGTATAAGGAGGTAAACCATGAAGGTAAAGGCAACAGTATCCTTTTCGGGTACAGTAACAATGGCCAAGGATGATACCAAGGATATCAAGGATGGCCCTGTTCTGAACGACCTGCTGAAGGGAGGCTATGTCGTGAAGGTCGAGGACGGCTCCGACAAGTCAGAGGAGTCCAAAGACGGCTCCGACAAAAAGTCCGCCGCTAAGAGCAAGGGCGGTGACAGCGGTGAAGCTAAGTGAAGTAAGCCTTGACAACGTCAGGGATTTCTGCGGCATAAGCTCCGATACATCCGATGATATGGTACAGCTCTTTGCGGATGGTGCGAAACACTTCGTACTGTCGCAGACGGGACTTGACGAAGCAGCGGCGGACGACCATGACGACCTCACGCTGGCATTTATGACGCTGGTGAATGAGATGTACACCAACCGCACATATACGGTGGATGCGCAGAACGTCAATCCGTTTGCTGATGCTATCATCGGTCAGCATCGCACAAATCTCCTGTAAAGGCGGTGGTTTTATGCGTAAAAACAACGCATTCAACAGGAAAATAACGCTGCTCAGGCTGGAACCTAAAGCAGGACACACAAACACCTACACCGAAGCCGCAAAGGTAACGGTGTGGGCGGATGTGTCAGAGCCGGGCGTCACAACAAAGATGACAGCTCTTTCAGTCGGGAATGATGTGGAGTACAGCGTTATCATGTGGCGGCGTGAGTTCAAGGACTACACGCACGCTGACTATAAGGGCAAGAGATACAAGATAGCCGCAACAGGCGGCACGGATAATCCGCTGAAGATAAAACTGCTGCTTGAAAGGGGTTGATGATATGAACGTGGCTGAGAGGATAGAGAAGGCTATCGGTGAGATGCTGCCGACTTATCATGCTGTTACCGATTTCGGTGATAACACGCCTGAGAAATACATCTCGTATGAACTTGTAGACTCAGGCGGCGACTATGGCGAAGGGATGGCACATGATGAATCCTATATGATCACGCTGAATATCTTTACTCCTGAGCTTGATCTCGGCTTGTATGAGTTCGTAAAAGCGGCTATGCAGGCGGCAGGCTTCAGCTATTCGGGCGGCGGTGACGTTACCAATGACAGCACATATCCTTATGGGCGGCACTGGTATCAGGATTACGGAGGCTGATATGGCTGAATTCCTTGAGTTTTCGGGCATGGAGGCAGAAATAACACGACTTATCGACGACCTCAACCGAGCAAAGAGCGAAGTTGATGAAGCCACCGAAGATGCCGCACTGGAAGCGGCGGATATTATCCGAAAGGAACAGCAGAGACTGTTTGAAAAGGCTGATTTCAGGCGTGACAAGAAAGGACACAGATATAACAACGTCAACGGCGGGCTTATCTCGGTAAAAAGAGATGAGCGAGCAAAAGGCAAGGTATATAAGCTGCGTATCGGCTATGACATTGAAACGCTTCGGCGATACCCCGAGTTGTGGGTGATAGAATTCGGACGTCCCGGCAAGTCACGAACACGAAAAAAGCCAACCGATAAAATCGGACGTAAAAAAGGTGATTTTCCTGCTCATGTATCACACATCAGAGCAGGATTTTTTCTTGCAAAAGACAAGGCGGTAAACGCCTTCAATGAAAAACTTCTGGAAGTTGCAGAACGCAATTTCCGAGGATAGGAGGTAAATAACTATGAGCAAGACAGAAGGTCGTTCTACGATCAATATCAAGCGTCTTACCATGTGGAAGCAGCTCGTCGATACCGAGGATACGATCGAGTATGAGACAGAGCCGCACAAGTTCATCAATCAGATGCAGACAGTGAGATATACTCCCTCCATGCAGACGGCTCCTCAGTACGGCGATGGCAGAAAGACAGAGGATTACGCTGCAAAGGATGGCGGCACTATCGATATCGGTATCAGAGGCTATGCGGACGGTGATGAAGAGTTTCTGTATGGCAACACTAAGAACAGCGCAGGCGTTATCACATCCAACAGCGGCGATGTAGTGCCTTATGTGTGCGTTGCGTACGCTACAGAACGTCCCGATCATACGCTTAATCTGTATAAGTTCCCTCGTACTAAGCTTACACCTCAGGGTGAGGACAGCAGACAGCGTGAGGGTACATCCATCAACTATGCGACTACCACGCTGAGCGGTACATATTCGCCCACCATCAACAATGGTGACGATATGCACAAGATCATCGGTGTTGATCCTAAAGTGGAAGCGGATGCAGAGTTTATCGAAAAGTGGTTTACAGAGCCGCTTTTTATCGGTGAAACAACAACCGACGAAGGAACGGAGACAGGCTGATGATAAAGGAGCTTATACCGCTCCGATATGCCTTTAAATTTGGCGGAGCGCAGCTCAGTCTGAGATATGATATGAGAGCGCTCCTCCTTTTGGAGGAAAAGGGGCTTGATTTTTTGAGGATATTCGCATCGGATATAACAAGATCTGATGTTTTGGAATACTTTGCAGTAGGTATCGAACAGAAGGACATCCCACGAAAAAAGCTGGATGATATCCTGTCGGCAGTGGGAGCGGCAACGATAGCGGCACATTGCCGAGAGGCTATGATAATGGCACTTCCTCAGGATGATCCGTACATAATCCCGCCGAAGCTGACTGAAAAGCCACAGAACGACGGAAGAAGCGCATTTGTACAGCTTTATACATTGGTTTGCGATGTTATGGGCAAGCCCGATGAGTTTTACTGGAGTTCTACCCTGCGAGAGCTTATGGACAGATGGCAGAATTATGCGATAGTAAAGGGATATATGAAACCGCCCGAAAGGGTGCAGATGTACGACACGGAGGATTGACACAAGTGAGGTGAGCGGAATGGACATAAAAGAGAGCCGTGCATACAAGTATGCTGTTTATGCCGCCGCTGACGACAATCCGAAGATAGGTAAGTATGTGCGCAAGCAGTGCGCCGAATGGGTGGCTATCTGTGACGGAGAGATAGAGGGCGTATACATCGATCTCAAGATGTTCTCGAAGATATCCAAACTGCTGCGTGTAATAATCCATCCCGACCTCAACACTGATATGCTTAATGGGCTTGAGGATTATGCGCTGGTGTTTATATTTGCGCTGTTCTGCACAAGGCGTGAGGACGGCCGCAGATACTACACTACAGGTCTTTTGGAGATCGCACGAAAGAATTTCAAGACTTTTACATCGGCGGTGATCTTCATCATTGCCATGCTGATATCGCCGAAATATGCAAGGTTTTTCTCCGTTGCACCTGATCTGAAACTTTCATCGGAGCTTAAAATAGCTATCCGAAAGATAATCAAATCTTCTCCTGCGCTGGATAAGTATTACAAGGTCATGCGATCGGAAATACGCTGCCTTATCAACGACACGGAATATACGCCGCTTGCATACTCAAACGATAAGCTTGATGGCAAGCTTGCGCATATCTTCCTTGCGGATGAAGTGGGAGCGATGGACTCCTACCCTGTTGAAGCCATGCGCTCCTCACAGGTCAATCTGCCCGAGCCGCTCGGTATCCTGATATCTACACAGTACCCGAACGACAACAACGGCTTTATTGATGAGATAGACTTTGCAAAAAAGCAGCTTGACGGAGTATACGAGGGCAGCGGCAAGGTGTTCGCCCTGCTGTATGAGCCTGATGACGATATCGTCAAGCAGTGGGAGACGAATGATAATGTAATTTATCAGGCTAATCCCGTAGCCATCGACAACGAGCGACTTTTCGAGCGTCTGTGCGAGAAGCGCACGCTTGCTATCCTCTACGAAAACAAGCGAGAAAACTTCTTGTGCAAGCACTGCAATATTCAGTATCAGGGTCTTGGCGTTGAGGGTTATGTTGATATAATCCGAGTGCAGGCGTGCGGCCGCCCCGAGGATATCGAGTGGTGGCGTGGGCGCTATGTATGGCTTGGTATGGACTTATCCCAGACAGAGGACAACACCGCTATTGCAATGGTGACATTTGATGATGACGGCAAGCTTTATGCGAAGGTATGGGGCTTCCTGCCGACTGACAGAGTAGACATCAAGGCAAAGACAGAAAAGGTTGATTACAGGCGTCACATAGCGGCAAAGGAATGCTTCAGTTGCGGCGATGAGGTTATAGATTACGGCTTTATAGAGCGATTTGCACTGAGCCTTGAAGCAGTGTACGGTGTTCATGTCGTTCAGTGCGGATATGACCGATATAATGCAATATCCACCGCTCAGAAGCTTGAAAGCGACCCCGACCATCCGATAGAGATGATAGAGATAAAGCAGCACAGTTCGGTGCTCCACCCTGCGACAAAGCTTCTGAAAGAAAAGATACTCACAGGCGACTTTGCATTCGACTGCAACAGGCTTCTTGAGATCAATTTTCAGAACGCTCGCTGCAGAGAGGATACCAACCTCAATAAATACGTTGATAAGAAGCGCAGCGCTGGCAAGGTGGACATGGTAGTGGCGCTTATAAATGCGGTATTCCTTGCTCAACTGGAAATGCTCGACCGGGAGCGGGATTTTGTGGTGCAGTATTGACATTTGGTGTTTTCTGTGGTATATTTAAGGAAAATATGCTGTGGAGGAATTTGCTGTGATTAAGTATAAATGCCCGTATTGCCGAGCTACCTGCAACACATCACATTGCTTTGATTGTGATAAGGATATTCCTATGTCTGAAAGGTTCGATGACGATGACTCTCGGGGGGATGGTTTTACTGCTTTGAAACGTGCCAGTATGTACAAATCTGAAAGCTATGATGTAAAGGTTGGGGAGTATTTTTGGGCTAACACATCAGAAAAAGTTTTTCGTGTTGCTGGGCAGACTGGCAAATGCGAGTACAGTGATCTTGTGGATTTTGAACTGTGCGAGGATGATACTACTATTGCAAAGGGCGGAGTAGGCAGAGCTTTAGTTGGCGGTGCGTTGTTCGGAAGTGCTGGAGCGATTGTAGGGGCTGCGACACGAAAAACATCGGATGTTTGCAAATCAATGTATATCCGTATCACTGTAAAATCTGTGGGAATGCTGAAAATTATCCTTGTTTCGGGTAACACTCCCAGGGATAGTTTTATTTACAAGGTTGCAAAGGATTGTGCGGATAAGATAATTTCGCAGCTTGAAATTATAGCTGCCACCAATAAATTGGATGATACAGCGCCTACACCTAACTTGACCGACAACTCTTCGTCGGATAAAACACAATCGTTTTCTGTTGCGGATGAATTGCTCAAATTCAAACAGTTACTCGATATGGGCGTGCTTACACAAGAAGAGTTCGATTCACAGAAACGCAAGCTTTTGAATACATAAGAGCAATCATATAAATATAGCACCTTACATAAACGTAGGGTGCTTTTTTATACCCCCAAGAACAAACAGGAGGCTATCATGGCAAATGAGCAGAGAACGCTGACCGCCAATTTTACAGCAAATTCAAGCGGTTTTGCAAAAGGTACGAGCGAAGCAATACAGCATCTTCGGGAACTGAATACGGAGCTTGCACAGGTTAAGCAGAACGTTAAAACCACTAATGCCGAAATACGTGGCTACGAAAAACAGCTTGAAGCGCTGAAAAAAGCTACCAACAACGGCGAAGATGCCACTGAAGAACAGCGTAAGGAGATGCAGAAGCTTGAGGACGCTATTGCAAAATGCACTGTTGAGCTTGGTAGCTATCAGACAGAACAGCAGCGCTTGCAAAGCTCCATCCGTGCGGCCAACAAACAGATAGATGATCAGGGGCAGGCCGTTGACAAGACCGCCGATAAATTCAAGAAGTTCGGGGCGGCGATTGCAGGAGCGGGAACGGCGATTGTAGGAGCGGGAACGGCGGTGGCAGCAGGTATAACCTTTGCGGTAACAAAGGCTTCCGAGATGCAGACTGCCGTGAATGATCTGACTATTGCTACAGGGGCAAGCGCAGACGAAGCGGCAAAGTACAAGCAAACCATAGAAGCGGTTTATGGCGATGGTTTTGGAGACGACCTCAAGGATGTATCGGATTCCGTTGCACAGATAAAAAGAAATCTGAAAGACCTGAATAACACCGAGCTTACAGACGTAACAGAAAGCGCACTCGCATTACGAGGTGCATTTGGCTATGACGTTTCGGAATCATCCAGAGCCGCCAGAGCCTTACAGCAGAATTTCAACATTTCAGCAAAGGATGCGTACAGCTATATTTATTCGGGTGCGCAGAGCGGTCTTGACTACGCAGGCGATTTTCTTGACAGTATCTCGGAATACTCAGTGCAGTTTTCAAAGATGGGACTTTCCGTAGAAGAGATGTTTGCTATCTTCTATGAGGGTGCCGAAAACGGTGCTTGGAACATCGATAAGGTGGGCGACGCCGTCAAGGAAATGGCTATTCGTGTAATCGATGGTTCGAAATCCACGCAGGAAGGTTTTGCCCTCATTAATATGAGTGCCGATGAAATGGCACAGAAATTTGCACAGGGCGGTGAAACTGCACGTCAGGCGTTTGACGATACACTCGAAGCTATAAAATCTCTTGAGGATCCCGTCAAGCAGGATGCGGCAGGCGTTGCGCTGCTTGGTACGATGTGGGAAGACCTCGGCAAGGATGTTGTGTTATCTTTCGCAAGCATCGAGGAGAGCAGTTTTAAGGCATCTGAAGCGCTTGAAAACGTGCTGAACTCCAAGGATAACAATACAGAGCGGCAGGCCGCATCTCTGAAACGTGAGATAGAGCTTATTATCATGGATATAGGCACTGAGTTGCTTCCTATGGCAAATGAGATGATTTCGGATGTCAAGGATGAACTGCCTGAAATCACAGATGAGATAAAAGGGACTGCTTCGGCTGTCGGTGATGTTATCGGTAAACTGTGGGAAGTAAGGGAGATAATTGGTGCGGTAATCGCAGGTGCTGTTACATATAAAACTGGAACAGCTATAGTATCTACAATAAAGGATACGATTAATGCTGTAAACGGACTAAAATCCGCAACACAGAGTGCTACAACAGCGCAGACAGCGTTGAACGCCGCAACAAAAGCAAATCCTGCAGTTCTAATCTTTTCGGCAGCAACTGCCGCTCTTGTTGTATTGATTCCTAAGATGATTGAACTGTACGAAGCAGCTGACATCTGTAACGACGAATATAACAGGCTTAAGCAGCAGACCGAAGAACTCGCAAAGGAGGCAGAAGATTACAAGTCGGCGGCAAGCGGCGTTGACGATATAGCAGAGGGATATTCCAGAATCACCGAAGAAGTTACCGATCTGACAGAGCGTGAAACAGCACTCAGAGATCTTCAGAGTGATCTTATAGACCAGTATGGCATACAGGCAAGTGGTATTGATCTTGTGAACGGCAGCTATCAGGAGCAGCTTGTGTTGCTGGGAAATCTCAAGACGGCAAACGAGGAACTGTATACTTCTACAATACAGTCACGCTATGATGCTGCAAAACTTGCGGAGGAAGCCGTTTTCAGCATCGACACAAATATTGAAAACAGCGACCTTGCAAATGTTATAAATAAATGGATATACGAAAATCTTAAAACCTCGGGATATTCACAGTATTCGGGCGATTATGACGCTCTTGCAGCAGGAGGTGCGTTTGGTAGCGATGTGCTGCACTTTTCAGGTAGTTATGCAGCTCGTTCCGCTGATCTAAAAGCGCTTTATGATTATGTTGGAACGCTGATTGGCCATAGCGGAGGCGTCTATGACAATGAACTAAAGAGCTTCCGTGCTAGTCTTTCTGCAGGCTGGTCAGAGATGGATACACAGGACAGACAGCTTCAGAGCTATGCTGAGGCGTTGGGCCTTGTTTATCATAATCCCTCAACTACACATAACTCTGCTGAATACTACGAAGAAATCGGCAAGGCTAATCTCAAGGCACAGCAGGCAAAAGCTGCAGAAACAAAAGCCGCCAGCGAGCGATCTTATGATGAACTGAAGACGGAGTATGATAAGGAAAAGCAGCTTGCAGATGATATGTACGGCGTAGGCGAGATATCAGCCCGTGAATACTACGACAAACTGACCTCTCTGCGTGACCATTACCTTGAAGCACAGTCCCACGAGTGGTATGTAGCTACAAAGGAAATTAAATCCGTTTATGCACAGCTTATGAAAGACATGGGCGACGCTACTGACGACAGCGCGGACCGCATTACAAACGCACTCGGTGAAGTAAAAACAGCCTATCAGGATACTCTTGAGGCTATCGATCGTGAGCTTGAGCGCAGGAACCGTGAAAAACAGGACGAAGAGCTTAACAGACAAATAAATGCAGTGACCGCACGGTTGGCCTACGAACAGATAGATGAATACAGCCGTATTGCGCTCGAAAAGCAGCTTGAAGAGCTGCAAGAAAAACGAGAGGATATTGACTTTGAGCGTAATATCAATGACAGTAAGGCACAGCTTGAAGCAGCTTATAACGCAACTCAGGGCCTGATCGGAACTGTTCCTAAATACGACCCCGAAGAATGGGCGGCTGTGCTCAGTTCGGCATTTGATCAGATAACCGAGGGATATCTACCTAAAGCTTCCGCAAAGGACCAAGCAGAAGCCTCAAGGGTATATAACGTGGTGATAAATGCTGAAAATAAGACCACTTCACAGATAGTAGCAGAAGTAAAACGCGCTATTGCAAGCGGGTCAATATAATAGGATATGCGCCTTGAGATTATCGGGGCGCTTTTCTTATATCCGAAAGGAGCTGATATTATCAGAAAAATAACCTTTACAAACGAAGTGAACGGTCTTTCCTGCGAGTTTTCCACAGCTACACCTATGATGTTTCTTGAGAGTATAGACGGATGCTCCTGTGGCTCAACAGCGATAACTTACAAGCCGATCGAGTACAACGGCCAAAGATTGATCTCTACTTCCCTTGACGCACGTACTATTCCGATAACAGTACAGATAAGCGGCAAGAACGAAAGCGGCACGAAATATTCACGTGCTGAAGCTTTGAAGGCATGGAACGACATACAGAAAGTGTTCATTCCCGGGCAGATCGGAACTCTTGTATGGAGTGACGGCGAAAATTCGCGTTTTATTCGTTGTAGGTGTAGCGAGGCTCCACTACCAAATGAACTGCTGCCATTTCTGTTTCGCATTAATATTGTAATGATGGCAGATTCTCCGCTGTGGTATGACACAGTCGAAAATGTTGTGTCTTTTGCAGAGGGAACTACTACAACATTCAATAATGATTGCGGTATAGCCGTACCATTTAAACTGGAAGCCTCGGCAGCTTCGGGGGCTTTTGTTCTGGTAAGCGCATCCGCTCCTGCAAGTATGGGGTTTGTGAACTCTGTATCGGAAGCTTTTGTGATCGATACAGATGCTTGCACTGTTACCACTGCAAGCGGCGAGCTTGTTAATCATCTTTTGCTTGTAGAGAGCGATTTTTTTAAGATCGTGCCTGGCGTAAACACTCTGAACTATGCGGGTGCGGATGATGTGGTTATAAAATGGCGCAAAGCTTATATGGGGGTGTACTGATGCTAATACAGATATTCAGACCGCCGAACGATGGCGATAAGCTTATGGACTGCAAACTGGGAGATATCTGCGATAGTCTGAGTCTTGAGTATGAGGACTTTTTTTGTGGTGTCGGCACCTTTACGCTCGAACTTCCTGTAAATACAGTGTTTGCGGATAAAATATCCGAAAATGTGCTTTTGTATTGCAGGGATGACGATATCTGTTTCATTGTCAAAAACATCCTGGAGGCAGTCGATAAACTGACGATAACAGGTTATACACTGAACGGATTGCTGCGAGATCGTCTTACAATGCCACGGGAAACAGGCGTCGCAGGGGCAGAGGGAAAGGATTGTATAAGTGGCAGCACAGAGACGTGCGTTAAGCATTTCGTGGATTACAACATGATATCTTCCGATGACGGAGCGAGAAACTATCCTCGCTTTATGGTCGCAGAGGATAAGAGGCGTGGGCTTGTAGAGGACTCCAATCTTGTCGGGATGGAATGTGTAGATGATATTGTAAGGTCGATGTGCGAATCGGCGGAGCTGGGATACAGAATATCGCTGAATATAGATTCCGATACAAGTGATCCGCTTCTGATATTTGATGTAAACGAGCGTGTGGACCGCACCGCCAATCAATCAGAGCGAAATCGTGTGATCTTTTCTGTCGGACTTAAAAACATAACGGGTATGCAGCGTGAAACGGGAATTACAGCCGAGAAAAATGCACTGTGGTGCGATACAGGCGGGCTTAATGGCTTTGTGTTCAAAGGTGACGATGCACCGATAAGCTGGAACAGACGAGAGGATTATATCTCCCTTGCTGTTACAGACGAATACAACGAAAACGAGATACAGCTTTTTGCGCGAAAAGAGATGGCGGATAAATTCGCCGAGACGGACTCTCTCACCATAGACGCAGGCAATCCGCTTGATTACGGCAAAATGTACAGGCTGGGAGATATCGTTACTGTATGGGACAAACATAAATCTGTACAGCTCAACAGCGTTATTTCTGCTGTTACAGTCAAGCGTTCGGGAACAGAGCATACGGTCAGCCTTACACTGGGAGCAAGCAAGCCTAAACTGCTCGACAGCTATGCAAAGCAAACGGATATCCTTAAGAAAAATCAGAGAGATTTCCCTGCTTCTGAGATAGTTAATACTACAACCAAACTCGGTACCCTATCCACCTACACCTACCTTACCGACAACAGCATCAAATACAACGGCACGACCTACACCATCGAAAAGAACGATTCAGGGCTTATTACCAAGATAGTCAATGACAAGGGCGGCGAGTTTGCTCCCGAGATTGGCGGCGACATAACGGATGTGGCGTATCATAACGCCGTGTTCACAGCGATTGCAATGATGTGTAGCTACAGCAAGAGCGATAACGCATTTATGCTGTACGATAGCGGAAACGAGTTTATTGATGTTACGGGCGGTTGGGAGATGTGGCACAACTCATCTGCAACAGCAACCGAAGCCAAAAACGCAGACCACATGCTCATTAAATCCGAGAACACATCGGGAATGTTTGCTTTCGTATTCTGTGCTACTGCAAATCCTATCGATATCACGGTGTACAAGAGCTTGCATTTCGAGGTTATTGCACCCACGACAAACGCCAGCGATTATAGCGATTATGGAATATCGACTAGTAGGGTCAATAACAACTGGTCAAATCTTGTGGATAGTGGATATTTCGGGCGATTTGATGCGCGGACAGAAATTGTTATGGATATCGCCGAATACACGGGGCTGCATTATATTAATATGTTGGTCGATAAAGGCAACGAACTGAAAATATATAGGGTTTGGCTTGAGAGATAAGGAAAATGCAAACAACAACGCTAACATATTGACCAATATGAATTGGTTGATGATACGGCATTACATAAAGGAGGATAAATTCTATGGCAAACTACAAAACGATCACGCTCGGCGGTACCGAGCAGAAAGTTAATATCAGCGGTCAGAACTGCGATATCCGCAACGATGGCACTGATATTATCTATGCAAGCAATAAGACTCCTATAATCGCAGGCGAGGATGGTGTGCTGTCAATACCTGCAGGACAGGCCGCAAAGTTGCTCGACAGCACGGGAACGGTGTATCTGCTTGGTACAGGAGCGGCTGTGCTCTGCGGTAACGATTACGGATACCTGGTTTTTAAGTCCGCCGCTTCTGCTTCTGGTGGAGGCGGCACCGAGGACACAATAGCAAGAACTGCAATCAATGCGCACGCCGGCAATAGCGATATCCATTTTACTGCAGAAAAAGCTATTGAAGCCGCAGCAACTACGATAAGCAACCGCAACATCGCAGACAACGCGGATTTCTCGATCAATCAGAGAGGGCTTGCGGAATACACCGAGATAGGTTACACCGTTGACAGGTGGCATAAACCCTATGCCAACACAACAATTAAGGTAACTGAAAATGGCATCGAAATAGTAAGCAACAACGCCATCACTGCGAACGAGTGCGCACTTCGTGAGATATTTACGGAGAACGTGAACAAGTGGCGCGGAAAGACCATTACGTTCTCGGCGAAGGTTACGCAGACTCATGCGGCAGCAGCGATGGCAATCGTCTGCTCCACTGTTGCGGGGGCTAATAACCCAGCAAAAACAACTTTGTCGACAGGTATCAATTCTGTGACACTGACAATTCCCGACGAAGAGATCAAACTGATGGATATTCGCTTTGTGGTTAATGCAGGAAGTGTGGCGGGCGACACGTTCGCGGTCGAATGGGTGAAATTTGAAATAGGTTCTGCTGCAACACCTTTTGTTCCGCCTAACCACGCAGAAGAGTTAGCAAAGTGCCAGCGATACTATCAGATCCGCAGCACAGGTGACATTGACCCCGTTGATTTACGCCCGAGCATGGCAACTATAACCGATATCAGACAGAGGGAGGACGGCAACTATGAGTATATTGCAGAATTACGATAATTTCGATATTCCTGCTGTGCAGGAGAGCGAGGAGCAGAAACAGGCACGACTCAACCGCCTCGAGATCGCTGAACTCAAGGCGAAGCTCAAGAAGACAGACTACATCGCCGCGAAGCTTGCGGAAGGAGCGGCTAAACCTGAGGATTACACCGAGGAGCTTGCACAGTGTGCTGAATGGCGTGCAAGAATAAATGAATTGGAGGGCTACATAAATGGATAAGATTGAAAGAATCGGCGTTACAGCACTGCTTTCGGCGCTTTTTTCATGGCTCGGAGTTATAGCCGTACCGTTCCTGCTGCTTGTGGCGTTACAGATAATCGACTACGCTACAGGGCTTTGTGCTGCGAAGTACCGCAATGAGACTATCAGCTCATACAAATCCTTTCACGGCATCGCTAAGAAAATATGTATGTGGCTGCTTATCGTTGTTGGCGGCATCCTCGATTGGCTTGTGGCATACGCCGCCGCAAATGTCGGACTGGATCTCGGCGGTGCGGTAATAGTCGCAACGATCGTCTGTGCGTGGCTGATGTGCAGCGAGATCATCTCGATACTCGAAAATATGCTTGATATCGGCGTGCAGTTGCCCTCATTCCTGCTCAAGATAACGAAGAATATCAAGTCTAAGGTGGAAGATACCGCAGAAAAACAGGTTAAGGAGAATGATAATGGCATCGATTGACCTCAAGTGCGGAGACTGCCTTGAATTGATGAAAGAAATTCCTGGCGGAAGTGTAGATATGATACTTTGCGACTTGCCTTATGGGACAACACAATGCAAATGGGATACTGTTATTCCGTTTGAGCCACTATGGAAGCAGTATGAGCGTATCATAAAAAATAACGGTGCTATTTTGCTTTTTTCATCGCAACCGTTTACAACCGACTTGATTAGTAGCAACAGGAAGATGTTCCGCTATGAGATAATTTGGGAAAAAACACAGAAAACAGGCGTTTACAATGCTAATCGTATGCCGTTGAAAGCGCACGAAAATATATGTGTCTTTTACAAAAAACTGCCTAAATACTTTCCGCAAAAAACAATTAAAGATGTAAAGGGTTTTGGGCGAAAACGCATATATAGCGGCAGACGTTTCAAACAATACGGTGACTGCAATGGTGGAGAGTATATTGAAGATGGCACACGCTATCCAACAGATGTAATCAAATTCAGCAACTGGAACGGCGCATTATTCGGAAAGACAGAAAAAGCAACTAAACACCCCACGCAAAAGCCTGTCCCTTTGCTTGAATATCTCATCAAGACCTATACTAACGAGGGCGAAATCGTGCTTGATAACTGTATGGGTAGCGGCTCGACAGGCGTTGCGTGCGAAAATACAGGGCGTGATTTTATCGGTTTTGAGCTTGACCCGCATTTTTTTGAAGTTGCGGAAGAACGTATTTTATCGGCAAGAAAGGAGAATGATAATGGCTAAACAGAACGCAGTAACATTTACTGCGTATGCAGTAAAAAACCTCTGCTATCAGGCAGCACAGCCAATGCCTGACGGCTCGCCTGCTGGCATCATCGTACATAGTACAGGTGCGAACAATCCTTATCTGCGCCGCTATGTGGACGCACCCGAGATATGCGGCGAGAATAAGTACGGTAATCATTGGAATGTGCCTATGCCTGGCGGCAAAAAGATATGCTGTCATGCTTTCATCGGCAAGGACAAGGAAGAAACTGTACGTGCTGCGAAGATCCTGCCGTGGGATATCTGCTGCTGGAACTGCGCAAGTGGCGCAAAAGGCAGTTATAACTACGCTCCTGCATACATCCAGATTGAGATATGCGAGGACGATCTCACCGATAAGAAGTATTTCGAGGAGGCTTTCGCCCTGGCCGCACAGCTCTGCAAGCGCCTGATGAAGAACTACGACATCCCTGTCGAGAACGTCATAAGCCACAAGGAGGCTCATGCTCGTGGCTACGCATCCAATCACGCCGACTGCGATCACTGGCTCAAGAAATTCGGCAAGGATATGGACTGGTTCCGTTCTCTGCTCGTGGATAAGCCTGCCGAGGAACAGTACAAAGTGACAGGCGTTAAGACCGTGAAGAAGTCGCAGCTCGCTCAGACCGAGGGTCCGCTTAAGGCGCTGGGGTTTGAGGTGAAAACTGAGATAATTTAACGTGCATATCTGTATCAAAACGCACGTTATTGAGAGTATTCCTCGGAAAAACGTATCAAATCTCTTAAAATCGTATCATTTTGAGATTATAGAAAGATGCCGCCCTCGGGACTTTTGCGCGTTCTCGGGGGCGGTTGTTGTGTTATTATCGTAATGCGGAGTGTTGTAAATTGTTTATCAATTTTTCTTATGCGCATTGTTATTTTTCAACAAATCGTAATATTTTCATTGACTTTTTTAAAAAAACTATTGATTTTTTTAAAATAATCGAATATACTATAAGTGCAGGCAGAGATGCGCTGTACACCTGTGATACCGAATTAACGTTTAAGCGATATGTAATATCGTCGGTCATAGGGAGCCGCCTTCGGGCGGCTTTATTTTTTATGAAAACAAAGGAATTGTATGGATATATATGTTTATTCTGATGAATCGGGAGTATTTGACCAGATACACAACGATGTCTATGTGTTTGGAGGTATCATACTTTTATCGAAGGATTCAAAAGACGAGTGTACAAGGAAGTACAAGCATGTCGAGGATGTTATCCGTATGAACGGAGAGTATGCCAAATCAAAAGAAATTAAAGCCAATAGCATATCCAATAAGCAAAAGTCAAGTCTATATAGGTCGCTTAATGCTTATCATAAATTCGGAGCGGTGGTAAGCCAGAAACATATCCACGAGCGTATTTTCAGTGATAAGAAATCAAAACAGCGTTATCTTGATTTTGTGTATAAAGTCTCCTTAAAAAGGGCATTGCAAAAGCTGATGAAAAAGAGTATTATCACCCAAGAGGATATCCGTAACATATACATATTCGCTGACGAGCATACAACGGCTACAGATGGCAGGTATGAGCTTAGGGAAGCTTTGGAGCAGGAATTCAAAAACGGTACCTTCAATTATCAATACAGTATATTCTATGAGCCTATATTTACAAAGTTAAATTCTGTCAACCTTGAATTCTGCAACTCCGAGTCACGCATCCTTATTCGCGCGGCTGATATCGTTGCGAATAATATCTATCACAAAGCCATTTTGTCAGAAGATAAAAATCATCAGTTCGCGAAAAGCAATAATTTGCATATAACTTATTTCCCTTAAATGTATCGAATACCAATCGCAACTGGCAAATATTTACCGTATTAATCCATGGTTGATATAATCGCATAATGATACCGCCCCGATTTCGGATTTTAGTTCCGATTTCGGGGCGGTTTTGTTTTTTGGGGCGACATTATCACAACGCCGATATCGTGCCCGTGATTTCTACAAATTCACATTGGACGAGGTTTCTGTTGTAAGATGTCAGCAACGATATCTGACACTGCACATACCATTATGTGTACAGAAGCATTTATTGCTTGTGCGCTATTACAAGGCTATTTGGCTATGTTAGATATAGAAAGTGAATTTTTGTTGTGCAAATTTACAAATTTTATGTTGAAAATCATAAAGAAATTAGAATAATGTTGACAAGCAGACACAAATCTGTTAAACTTTCTTTAGATAATGCTTGTCCAAAAGCATATCACTACTACTTACATTAATATAAATGATGTATGATTTCATCAGCAAAATAGTGCTTAAGACGGGAGGTAAATATGTATATCCTGCCAAGGTATATTGCTGAGCATGATTTAGAAAGTGTGGTGGCCTTTCGGTTTAGGAATGGCGCCTTTTTTGCTTTTCGATAACGGAATTTCGGCAATGTCATACACTGTACTAAATCACAATTATTCAGGAGGACATTATGGGTGAGAATTTGGCTCTTGAGGCTGCAAAGTATTTGGTTCAATTGTATGCTTCTACGATATATGAATGTAATAGACAGAAGCTTCAGAAATTGATTCTTTTTGCACATTTTGCGTTGTTGCTGGATAATCACAAAGGAATATTAGGTGATGAATTCGTGACAGCTTCTCATATAGGGCTTGGGATTGAGTCTGTTTCAAATGAGTTTTATTTCTTTGGGTTAAATGGTATTAACGAAAGAAGTCTTATTAATGGATTCCAAAGAAAGGACGAGTCATATTTCACCCCTAAGTTTCAATACGATTCATCTAAATTAACTGTTCATGTGACTCAGGTGTTGATGGATTTCTTTGTATTTTGTGGAGCTTATCACAAAGATGACTTGTCTGATATAACTAGAGAACTTAGTATATATCCTGATGCTGATTTCCTGAATTGGCCTGATGCTACAATGTATTTAGATGCTAGTGTTGTAAATCGTTATATAATGAATACTCGTCAAAATTATAGCAATGTTCCTGTTTCGGGTACAGAAATTATGAAAAATGAAATCAACAAAGCTTTGTTTTTGGTAGATCAAAAAAGGAATAGATGAGCATGACTCAACAATATACACATGGTTCTTTTAGCAAATCATTTTTGAAATATTTGAATATCATTGCTTCGAAAAATCTTCAAACCAGCAGTGACGAAAAAGAAGATTTTGTAAATGTGATGATTCAGCATGCTAGAAGTTGGAATAAAGAAAAAATCGAAATTTATTTAGCATCTAAGTCCTTTTTTTCTGGATATGTAAACCGTATTGATACTGTTAAATCTCAAATGTGTTATCAAGATCTTTTTGAAAAAATATTGAAGCCCATTTTAGAAGAAAACTTCGTTAAGGCTAAGGATTTGGTTAGTGATTCGGAAAAAGAGAACATGACAGATATGTATAATTTCATGTTGGCTTGTCTAGAATCTTTTATAAACGATGGATTATATATACAAGTATACTTACAAAGGCAACTACTGAACGACTACACTACCGACCTTGAAGCTGCTAAGGCATCAGTTAAGACTTTATTTACTGATGTCGAACAAACCAGTTTAGAGGTAAAAGATCAATCTAAAAAACTATCTGAAACCAGTATTTCTGTCCTCGGCATTTTTGTCGGTGTAGTTATGGTTTTTTTTGGTGGGTTTGCCATCCTTGAGAATGCGATTGAGGGTATGAGCACCGCAACACCATATAGATTGGCAATAACAATGCTTTTATTCGGTGGTATTCTTTTCAATATTGTAATCCTGTTATTTTTCCTAGTTGGTAAGCTTACGCAAAAAACTATAATCTGTGATTGTTACAGGTTCATACCTAATGAACACATAGTAAAAGATTATTTTTTTAAGTTAAGAGATGAGAATGATGATGACAATTATAAAAAAGCATCAATTGATAGTTATCTTGAAAATGCGATAAACATTTCTAAAACTTCAATAAAAAGGGATTGTTCTCAGTGCATGTCAGCAAGAAAATTTGTGAATATGTGTCGCGCAAGGCACCTTTTACCATATGCATACTGGGGCAATGTGGTAATTTTGGTTCTCGCAATTTTCGTTTTCTTTATGTATGCGTTTCATACTCTTGATCTTGCTGAGCCGATTATGCAATCCGAAGACTCAGATGTGTTAACTTTTTTGTGTCAATTGTTCCACTGGAGAACTAGGCTTAGGGTAGCGAAAGGTGTTACATTCCCGCAAGTATTGTTATCTTCGATTATCACTATATCTGTTTTAGTTTTTTTACTTTTTTTAGGACAAGCCAAAAAACGAAAAAAAGTTTTTAACAAACTGAAACGTGGTATATGCAGTGCAGATACATTGGCTGGTTCTAATCAAAACAATAATACAAAAGCGGCTAAACACAAGAAACCCTATTGTAACAAAATCCTTTCTATGATGAAAGTTTTTCGCAAGAAACGAAAGCCGAAAAAAAAGGAAAGTGATCCCGCTCCTCCAAAACAAACTCAATCAGCCAACCAGCAAAGCGTTGCAGAACCTTTTGAAAACATGGATGCTTCCAGCGAGGTTGTTGATAATAACGAAAATGAAAAAATCACATCTGGTGCCCCTTCTGCTTAGTTGCGTAGAGTATTTTGTGTTCGCTATTAATAGTACTTAAATAGGGATCGCCCTTTTAATCAATACAAACCGCCCGTGAACATTTCGAGCGGTTTTTCTTTATATACAGCCATTTTTCAAGCGATTTTCGTGTTGCATTTCGTGTTGCATAATTGAGCAAAGCACCGATTTATTCATGCTTTTTTGAATAACATGAACAAAATTCAAGTCAACGACAAGCAAAGCAAAACCGCACTGTTATGCGATTTGTGCTTACAGTGCGGTAAATGCTTGTTTTTTGTTGGTGCCGGTAGTGGGGGTCGAACCCACACGGTATCGCTACCAACGGATTTTGAGTCCGCCTCGTCTGCCAATTCCAACATACCGGCATTTATACTACCGTAATATTTTAGCATAATTCGGCGTTGTTGTCAATACCCATGGGTCATTTATGATACTTGGAATTATTCAGGATAGAGTACGCCCTGTACACCTGCTCAAACAACATTACCCTTGCAAGACTGTGAGGAAATGTCATAGGTGACATGGACATTCGCAGGTCAGCAGACTTTTTGAGATCCTCGGAAAGTCCGAATGAACTGCCCACGATAAAGTTCACCGTGCTTATGCCACGGTTCGCTATATCCGAAAGCTTATCCGCAAGCTGCTCGCTTGAAAGCTCCTTACCCTCAATGCACATGGCGATCGTAAAAGAAGAGGGCTTTATGTTCTCGCGTATGCGGACAGCCTCCTGCTCAAGGGCCTTTTCTATCTGGGTCCTGTTGGGATCCTGAGGAAGATCCACAGGCGACGGCTCGTATACCTTTGCCGTTACAAACGCACCCAGACGTTTAAGGTACTCCGCACAAGCCTCGCGGTAGTAGCTCTCCTTCAGCTTGCCCATGGCCATGAAATTAACGTTCATTATCTTCTCCTGATGTTGTTCTTCTTTTTCTGGGGAGCCATGCCGATCTTGCGACGACGCTGCATTTCAGAAACGCGGCGATTATAGCTCTTGCGGATGGCACTGGTAATGATGAACAGTATTATCAGAACACCCAGCAGTATCACTATTGCAATAAACTGCGGTGTTTCGATCACGTTCATTATCTTTTCTTTGTAGTATTCCGCCATATCAAGGTCGATGTGCTTTTCCGTAACAAGCTTCATCTTTGTAAGGGTCTCGCCGTTGAGCCTGAGCTCAAGCATACCCATCTCCGCACCCTTTTCAACGGGTGCTTCAAGCTCCTCGGCATTTTTGGTGCATATCTTCTGGATAGTGGAAGTATCCAGCGACTTCGGCAGAAGAGTGTAGAAATTATCTGTTACGATCAGTCCTACAGTATCGGCATTCTTGCCCTTGTCAACATCGATCTGCGATATCTGCTGATTCTTGTTTATTACAAGAGTGTACTCAAATTCATTGAAAGCCCAGTCGTAAAGATTGATGTGGTCGGTAAAGGAAAGCAGAGTCTCGGTACTGGTACCGTCAGGGTTGCAGTAGGGTGCACCCATAGAAACGATGATGTAATGGAAGCCATCCTTTTCCGCTGTGGTAACAAGCGCACGGCTGCCGTATTCAACATTGTCATAATTGAATGTACCATCATCATTCTTGTAATAATATCTGTCGATACTACCTGTTTTTATGCCATGAACACCCTCGTAGTAATACTCACTGGTAGGCTGCATCATCTTATTTGTATGGGCGATCAGATAACCGTCGGGGTTGTTGGCATTGGGAGGCATCTCATAGGAATAGGTATCACAGATATCCATGAAGCGGGGATAATTGTCGATTGCGTACTTGGTTATCAGGTACATATCATAGGGAGTGGTGTAATTATTCTCGTCAAAAAGGCCATGAGGATTTGAGAAGTGGGTGTTCTTACAGCCTATCTCTGCAGCCTTTTCATTCATCATCCTTACGAAGTTTTCAATACTCTCACCACCGACATTGTAAGCGATGATGTTCGCCGCCTCGCAGGCAGAACGGACCATCAGTGCATACAGCGCATCCATGTAGGTAAGGTTGTTCTGAAGCGGCTGGATATCGGCATTGGACACACCGCCTCCGAAATTGGGGTTGTTGCCGCTGAACTCATTATAAGCAGCATAAGGACAATATACGTAAGCATTGAAATCCTTGACCTCTTCCAGTGCCACAAGACAGGTCATTAT
Source organism: Oscillospiraceae bacterium (assembly GCA_045540255.1). GTDB lineage: Bacteria > Bacillota > Clostridia > Oscillospirales > Ruminococcaceae > CAG-115. The sequence continues at coordinate 29,947 of JAZQGZ010000054.1, forward strand.
CTTTGTAGTGGAAGCAGGGTACATCTTCTTATCGGCATTTTTCGACACCACAACTATATCGGTATCGGTGTTCACCATGTATACACCCTCACTGTGGAGCGTAAACTTCGGCGTAAATGCCGCAGAAACACTTAAACTCCCCGCAAAAACAGTATATAGTAAAATTATCGACATAATTAACGCTAATTTTTTTACTTTTCGCATATAGACAAATCTCCTGTTATGAGTTATTATATTATATGGATGTTTATTTCGATCCATCGTTACATCATAATTTTATTATAACAAATTACAAGCCTTATTGTAAAGGCTTTTTGAGAAATTGTAACCGAATTGAAATAATTTCCGATTACTTGCAAGGACGGATGTCGGATGATCTATATTACAGGCGATATACACGGAGATTTCTCCCGTTTCAAAAATCCCGCGCTGAGAAAGCTAAAAAAGAATGACGCGCTGATAATATGCGGCGATTTCGGCTTTATCTGGGACGGAAGCGACAAGGAAAAAAAGCTGCTGAAAAAAATAGGCCGCAGACGCTACAACGTGCTGTTCGTTGAAGGCTCCCACGAAAACTATGACCTGCTGGAAAAATACGAGGTCAGCGATTGGTGTGGCGGCAAGACACGGCTTATCAGCGGAAAGCTGCGTCAGCTTATGCGCGGTCAGGTGTATGAGATCGCTGAAAAGACAGTGTTCGCTTTCGGTGGCGGCCAGAGCGACGACTCTATGGATCTTATCCAGGGACAGAACTGGTGGCCGAGAGAGATCCCCGATGAAAAAGAGCTTGCCGAGGGCATAAGCAACCTGGAAAAAGCGGAAAACAAGGTGGACTTCATTGTGACCTACGAGCCTCCCGCAAAGCTGCACGACTTTATCGACCATAAGAGCGGAGATGTAAATCACATCAATACATATCTGAATGATATCTACGAAAAGACCTCGTTCACGAAATGGTTCTTCGGAAAGCTTCATCTGAACAAACTCATCCCGCCCAAATACCACGCAGTTTACGACGGCATCATAGTTGCCGACGAAACTAAAATAAAAAAGAAAAAACAGCCAAAGCCTGCAAAGGCTGAGGCAAAAAACAAGAAAGCAGAGGAAAATTAATATGGCTGAGATCAAATATGAGATCACAAAGGAGCTCGGCGTTATCTCCGAGAACGCCAAGGGCTGGACAAGAGAACTGAATATGGTAAGCTGGAACGACCACGAGCCTAAATTCGATATCCGCGACTGGTCTCCCGACCACACAAGAATGAGCAAGGGCATCTCCCTTACAGAGGAAGAAATGCAGCAGCTTGTAGAGCTGTTCAACGCCCGCGACGAAGAGGACAGCTTTGAATAATATCTGGAATTCAATGTAAGACATGAAAATATCCGCTTTGATTTAATATCAAAGCGGATATTTTTTATACAGCTTTAAGCTGTCACACCACAGTTACAATATTGATCATGTAAGCATCTTCAATGCCGCTGCCATACTATCCCCCAGCATCTCTGCGGTATACAGTGCCTCATCCAGCGAGTTGGCGTGGCTTCCTATCTCGATAAGCAGCGATCCTGTTGTGATGTGCTGATTATAATTACGGTAATCAAAGAGTACCGCCCGCGCAAGTCCGGGATACATAAGTTCCGACGAGTTCTGTATCAGTGCCGCCAGCTTGAAATTTTCGATATAATCAGGCATATTGAAGCGTCCGTCGTCACAGCCCGCTATTATCATGAACTGTGCAGCATTCCTGCCGTTTATATCAACGATCGGAGCTATACGGCTTCCGTCAGCATCCGCCATGGCATCACGATGAAGATCGATCACTACTTTTATAGAGGGATACTCCTCAAGAATGGCGCGGATGGTCTCCTCGCTGCGATCGTAGGAGCCTGTATAGGACGGATGGTCATGTACAGTACCGTCATGCACCACAGAAATGCCATTTTCCGCAAGCGAACCGGCGAGCATCTCACCCACAGCGATCATATTATACCGAGGATCCCGTGAACGGCTGGGAAAGCTGTCATCATAGTAATCACGCTGATACGGCTCGTAGCTCTCGGTGGTATGGGTATGTACTATCAGCACCTGCGGCTCATCCGTATCAGGCTCTATCTCTATATCGGGAAGCTCCTGAGCGGCACTCAGCAGTATATCGGCACTGTCAGAAGTGAGATTACGCACCTGTGCGCCGCTTTTCAGGGTAATATATTCCCCCGTATCTCCTGTGCCATAATGACGCCTGATTATCACACCGCTGCGTATACCCTCAGATGTACGGTCTACCCCATCGTCAAAAGCAGATATATTCTGCGGGATCACCGATGCCGTTTTATCAGACGGCGGATCAACACTTTCCTCGGTCGGCTGAGACTCGGCAGTCCCGGGTTGAATCGTTTCCTCGTAACTCAGATCTTCTCCGACAAAAGGCGGCTCCTCTGCATCGATCTGAAACACAGCATCGTTATGTGCATTATTATTCTCATCTGCTGCAGGCTTGTACGGGATCCCTGCCGAAATGTACGCGGCTGCACGGGTAAGTTCGGCCGCTGCCGTAAGCACATCTCCTATCGGCGCACCTGAGATAACAGTCATCATTGGCATTATCAATATAGCAGATATAACAGGCATGATCTTTTGCATCTTCATTTTATACCTCCGTAGCGTTTTGTATTATGTATATTCATGCTATCTGCGAAATATGCAGCCCTGTCACAAAAAAAGGAGCTCCGCTATTGCAAAATGCCAAAGTTTGTGATATAATAGACAATGTATAGTTTATAATGAGATAGTGCGGCTTTCTGCCGCCATGAAAGGACGTTACTTATGGAAAAAGTTCAATGGAAAGGTGGCACACTGCTTGCTCCCGTGCCTGCTGTGCTTGTATCCTGCGGCACCATGGAAAAGCCTGCCGCAATAACCATCGCATGGACAGGAATAATCAACTCCGATCCGCCCAAGACATACATCTCGGTGCGCCCCAGCCGCAACTCCTATGATATCATCAAGGAGAACAAGGAGTTCGTCATCAACATGATGCCCTCCTCCTTTGTCAGACAAGTGGACTACTGCGGTATAAAATCGGGAAGAAATGAGGATAAGCTTGCAAAGATGAAGCTTGTCCCTCAGGAGAGCAACATTGTAAAGGCTCCCCAGATAGCGCAGTGTCCTATCTCCCTTGAGTGCAGGGTTACAGACATCCTCCCGCAGGGCAGCCATGATATGTTCATCGCTGAAATAGTGTCCGTAAACATCAACGAGGATCTCATCGATGCAAAGGGCAGACTTATGATCGAAAAGGCAGGCCTTATGGCCTACGCCCACGGAACATATTTTGCCCTCGGAAAGAAGATAGGAAGCTTTGGTTTTTCCGTTAAGCCCAAGCGCGCGAAAAATCCTCACTATAAAAAGAAAAAGAAGTAATCATGGTACACATAGGAAACGAATGGGACGAACTCCTGTCTGAGGAGTTCAAAAAAGAATATTACCTGCGCCTGAGGGAGTTCCTTAAGGCAGAGTACGGCAGCCGCAGGATATACCCTCCGATGAATGACATTTTCAACGCCCTGCGCTATACATCGTACAGCGATGTCAAGGCTGTGATACTGGGACAGGATCCCTATCACGGTGCGGGACAGGCTCATGGTCTGTGCTTTTCTGTCAAAAAAGGAGTCCAGCCGCCACCCTCCCTGCAGAACATCTTCAAGGAGATAAAGGCAGATCTCGGCATCGACCCGCCCATGCACGGCGAGCTCACAAGCTGGGCACAGAACGGCGTGTTGCTTCTGAACACCTCCCTCACCGTAAGAGAAGGGCAGGCAAACAGCCACCGCGGACAGGGCTGGGAGATACTCACTGACCGTATCATCGAACTTTTAAATCAGCGCGAACAGCCGATAGTATTCATTCTCTGGGGCGGCAACGCCCGCTCAAAGGCGAAGCTCATCACCAACAGACACCACCTGATTTTACAGTGTGCGCATCCAAGTCCTTTGTCTGCTTACAACGGATTTTTCGGGTGCAGACACTTCTCAAAGGCTAACGAATTCCTCACTTCACAAGGAATTCAGCCCATTGACTGGAGGCTGGCATGAGAACAAAAGACAACTACTTTGCAGGTATCGTCGCAGTGGCGATATTCCTAGCAGTCGTGTGGTATGTATTCTGGGTGATAGAGCAGCAGCGGCCTCAGCTTCAGCAGATAACGGTAGACGGTATCGCAGTGGATCTTCGTGACCGTCCTGAAAAGCTTTCCGAAAAACTGGGCGAAAAGTTCTATCTGCATACGGGTGACGACACGCAGTTTGAAGCACTTGACGATGAAAATATAAAATTCTATTGTGCAAACGCTTATGAGTGTGAATATTTCGATAGCTATGTATATGCCATAAATGATATGGATGCGGTGCTTTTGCATGACGGCAGCCCCTCAGGCATGAGCTTTGACGAATATCTGGCACAGTATGAAAAATACGCCTTTGTCTACGGAAATGAGGACGTATCAAGTATAGAGCTTATTCAGCTTGACGGCAAGCTGATTACTCCCGAAAAACTGTATCAGATGATGGAAGAGGACGGAGTAGTGCCTCCCGAGACTTCTTCCGATGTACGGATGTATCTTATGGACATCGCAGGTAAAGAGATCGAGGAGTATGTAATACTCCAGTGCTGGTTTACAGCAAAGGAGTGTTCTCTTTGCGTCTATGATTATTTCTATGCACAGATAAAGGAAAAGCACGCAGAACACTATTTTGAACAGATCGGCGATATCGGAGAGATGATCTTCGGCAGCACTTTAATATAAAAAACATCACAGCAAAACAGGAGAAAACGTAGATGACTTTTGAAGAAATACTAAGTAAAATTGACGACGCAGTGTGGGGCATCCCACTTATCGTGCTTATCCTCACCTGCGGAGTCTGGCTTACAGTGCGTACAAGGGGACTTCAGGTGCGTTACCTCGGACGTGCGCTTAAATTTATGGTGAAGAACGAAGAGGGCGGCGACGGCGATGTGTCAAGCTTCGGTGCGCTTTGTACTGCGCTCTCCGCCACTATTGGTACGGGCAACATCGTCGGCGTTGCAACAGCTATAACCATCGGCGGTCCCGGTGCTCTTTTCTGGATGGAGGTCGCAGCTTTCTTCGGCATGGCGACTAAATACGCCGAAGGACTTCTCGCCATCAAGTATCGTGTCACCGACGAAAGCGGCAACAAGCTTGGCGGTCCGTTCTACTATATCGAAAACGGAATGGGCAGAAAGTGGAAATGGATGGCTAAGGTGTTTGCAGCTCTGGGTGTTTGTGTAGGTCTGTTCGGCATCGGAACATTCACACAGATAAACGGTATTACCTCTGCGGCAAACAACTTCTTTGGTCCTATGTTTGAAAATCAGCCCACATTCAATATTTTCGGAAGCAATATCACACTGACAACAGTTATCGCAGGCGTTATAATAACCGTTTGTGCCGCACTTGTAATAATCGGCGGCATCAAAAGAATATCCTCGATCTCTCAGATAGTTGTGCCGTTTATGGCGGTCATCTACGTGATAGCGGTGATCGTTATACTGATATGCAACGTAACAGCTATCCCCTCAGCTATATCCGAGATCCTCACAAGCGCATTCAGCTTTGAGATAAACGAGGTGGCAGGCGGCGTTGTAGGTATCCTTATTGCGATGAAGAGCGGTATTTCCCGTGGTATCTTCTCCAACGAGGCAGGCCTCGGATCCGCACCTATCGCAGCGGCGGCAGCCAAGACAAATGATCCCGTTCGTCAGGGCCTTGTGACCATGACAGGAACGTTTATCGACACCATAGTTATCTGCACTATGACCGGACTTGCGGTTGTAATAGGCGGCGGCTGGAAGCCTGAGCTTGGCCTTGAAGGCGTGGCTGTCACCACCTACTCATTCCAGGAATGCTTAAGCTTCATGCCCCAGCAGATACCTGCCTTTGTTCTTATGATCTGTCTTGTATTCTTCGCATTTACTACGATTCTCGGCTGGAACTACTATTCCGAGCGCTGCCTTGCTTATCTCGCAGGCGGCAAGCCGATCGTTACTAAAGTCTACCGCTGGATATATATACTTGCGGTGGCTATCGGACCGTACATGACCGTTTCCGCTGTATGGACTATCGCAGATATCTTCAACGGACTTATGGCGATACCCAACATCATCGCACTGCTCGCACTTTCGGGAGTGGTCGCTAAGGAAACTATGGACTACACAAAACGTGTAAAGCAGGAAAAGCTTGCGGCAAAGCAGCCGTCTGTATGACAGCATATTGCAATTGAATGTATTTTATGCTACAATATACCTGTAAATATTAATTTCGGAAAGGAATTTAATGATATGAACATTTTAGTAGTAGGCGGCGGCGGTCGCGAACACGCCATCATCACTGCACTTTCAAAGTCCGCAAAGGTGGATAAGCTTTATGCAGCGCCCGGAAACGGCGGTATCTCAAAGCTTGCGGAGTGCTTCCCCGTTAAGGCTACCGATATCGACGGTATGCTGGAGCTTGCAAATAAGCTTCAGCCCGACTATGTTTTTGTTGCCCCCGATGATCCCCTTGTTCTGGGTATGGTGGACAAGCTGAACGAAGCAGGCTTCAGAACTTTCGGACCCCGTGCAAATGCTGCTATCCTTGAGGGCAGCAAGGTGTTCTCCAAGGCACTTATGAAGAAATACAACATCCCTACAGCAGGCTATGAGACCTTTACAGAAGCCGAAAAGGCGATCGAATACATCAAGGCACAGAACAGCTATCCCGCAGTTATCAAGTGTGACGGTCTTGCGCTGGGCAAGGGCGTTATCATCGCCAGGGACTTCGAGGAGGCTAAGGATGCTGTAAACTCCATGCTGCTGGATGGCAAGTTCGGCGCATCAGGCAGCGAGATAGTCGTAGAGGAGTTCATGACAGGCCCCGAAGTTACCGTTCTTGCATTTACCGATGGCAAGACAGTAAAGCCTATGATCTCTTCCATGGATCACAAGCGTGCCTACGACAATGACGAGGGCCTCAACACAGGCGGCATGGGTACTATCGCCCCTAACCCCTGCTATACAGATGCTTTCAAGGCAGAGTGCATGGAGAAGATCTTCAAGCCCACTATTGCAGCTATGCAGGCAGAGGGCAGACCCTTCAAGGGCTGTCTGTACTTCGGTCTTATGCTGACCCCCAACGGTGCAAAGGTAATAGAATACAACTGCCGTTTCGGAGACCCCGAAACTCAGGTAGTTCTTCCCTTGCTTGAGACCGACCTAGTGGATATCATCGAAGCTATCTGGGATGAAAAGCTGGATACACTTGATATCAAGTGGAGCAGCAAATCCTGCGCCTGCGTTGTAATGGCAAGCGGAGGTTATCCCGAGAAGTACGAAACAGGCAAGGTGATTACAGGACTTGACGAAAACGGTCAGTCCGAGCTTGCTTATGTTTATCATGCAGGCACAAAGCTGGATGACGGAAAGTTCCTCACCGCAGGCGGACGTGTTCTCGGCATCACTGCTACAGGTGATGATCTGAAATCCGCACTGGACAAAGCTTACAAGGCTGTTGATACCATCGGCTTTGACAAGGCTCACTACAGAAAGGATATCGGTCAGAGAGCGCTCAAGGGCTGTTAATACACAAAACAATCTGAGGGACACATCATTGTGTCCCTTAACTTTAAATTACAGGAGGAAATCAAAATGCCTTTTATCAACACAAAGTACTCCGCTTCCATCACTGCGGAGCAGGAAAATGCCATCAAGACCGCTCTCGGTCAGGCTGTAACGGTATTAGGAAAGAGCGAGAGCTGGCTGATGCTCGGCTTTGAGCAGAACTGCTCGTTATATTTCCGTGGCGAAAAGAGTGATAAGATCGCTTTTGCAGAGGTAAGCCTTTACGGAAACGCTTCTTCCGACGCCTGCAACAGGATGACCGCAGAGATATGCCGTATCTACGGTGAGGTTCTCGGTGTACCTTCGGATAAGGTGTATGTGAAATACTCGCCTACAAGCGAGTGGGGTTGGAACGGCGGTAATTTCTGATCCGCCGTAATCCCTGTTATTGACTCTGCTACCTGTATTTTTGCATTGAAACAATACCTCGGGCATGGTATAATTAGATTATCCCGAACAGGTGCGCACAACGGGAAATCTTAAAGGAGGTTCAACATAATGTGCAATTTCTTTACATTCTGCTGTGACTTCAGTGCCCTGTGCGAGTGGCTTCGCAGCCTCTGCGCGTAATCTGACATAAATACAGATGACCTCTTCTTAAAAGCAGGTCTGTAAAAGCAACAGAAAGCCGCTTCCGACGTTTTACGGGAGCGGCTTCGTTTTATTTGTCACTTATCTTCTTTTTGTTCCTGAAGCACAGGGCGATATAAAGCGCATATCCTCCTGCCACTATCACAAGGAATATACAGGATATGATCGCATCATCGCTGGTTCTTGATGCTTTATTTGCAAATATACTCAGCGCATTGAAAACGCCATGGGCAACTATGCATACTATAAGGCTCTTTGTTTTGTAGAATATCATCACGAACGCAAAGCCGATTGCCACAGCGTATATCACCTGCAGGATGTTAGGGAGCAGCTCGGCACCCGAGCCGTTGATGAGATTTACGATATGTCCGATACCAAAGGTGACGCTGGACACGATCACAGCGGACTTTACTCCGTCCTTAAGCATAGCCTTGAAAAGCAGACCGCGGAAGATCATCTCCTCAAGGAAGCCGACGCATAACATCTTCAGTATGTGCATCACCGTTTCAAGAGGAGAAACATTCAACGCCGCTCCGTGCCAGAAGTGTACCGCAAGGAGCAGCACTATCGGGATATAGAATAACATCCTTGAAGCGGGTACCTCAGGCTTGCAGAGTCCGTATTTCTGAAGCAGATCATTTTTCCTTACAAAAAGGAACAGCACCACCGACATCAGCACACCGATCAGCACTGTGACCGAGTAGTTTATTCCGATAGCAGCGGAAATATTATCCCCCACCGAAAGCAGAACACAATATGCGATTATCCAGATTACCGCAAACCATATCTCACTTTTTTCATACAGCTTCTTCATTATGTTTCCTCCTGTTGTGCCAGTATCGCGCCCCTGTATGTACGCTCCAGATGCTCCGATACCGTGATTTTGTCAAATTCCAGTGAATTATTGACTATGATGCTCGCGTAACCATGGACGAACATAGCAAGGGTGACAAAGACCTCTTTCGTCTGCTTCATGCTTATCCCCATAGCTTCGCTCATTGCGGCAAGAATGGGTTCAAGTTCAGGCGCGTCTATCATCTGTACTATGCTGTTTCCCTCTGCATATCCCGACTGAAACAGAAAACGGAAAAGATTCTGCTCCTCTACCGCAAACCGGATATAGTTCAGACCTATCTGAAACATTATGTCCTCATCCTCGTTCAGCTCCATGAGATATCCCGTGTGATACTCATCCGCCTTTTCGTACACTGCCTTTTTCAGTTCCTCTATCGTGGGGAAGTGATACATTACAGGCTGTGTTGAACAACCAAGTTCTGCAGCGACAGCACGTGCATTTATACTTTCGTAGCCATGCTCCCTGACAACGCTTATTCCTGCATCTATCACCATCTGTTTTGTTATCCTTGCTTTTGGTGGCATGATACATCTCCTTTTTATAACAAGTGTTATATTACATTGATTATACATCATAAAAATGCATTTGTCAAGTACTTATCAGAAAAATTGTATCGATAAGAATAACAAACATAATTCCCGTTATTATCAGACGAACAGATAACCGCAAAATGCGACAGGACCTGCAAATAAAATATCACTTTCCCCTTGAAATAAAACCATACTTATGGTATAATGTAAGATGTATTATTATGCAGAGGTATGCTCCGAGGTGTAATATGTCGTTTTTCGGCAGCATAATCTGTTATTAAGCTATATCATCGGAAAGGGCGCAGTATATAACTGCGGAGGTGGATATAATGGCTAAGCTAAAGATAGCGGTCCTCTTCGGAGGTGCTTCCAGCGAGCATGATGTTTCGCTGGTGTCTGCATATTCCGTGCTGACAAACATCCCAAAGGACAAATACGACGTAATGTGCATCGGTATCACCAAGAAAGGACACTGGATGTACTATCCCGGCGAATACGAGGACATAAAGACAGGCGAGTGGGAAAACAATCCCGACTGCTGCACAGCAGTGATAAGCCCCGACTCAATGCACAAGGGTATACTGCTTATGGAGGACGACGACAAATGCTATCTCCGTAAGGTTGATGCAGTGTTCCCCGTGCTCCACGGAGTAAACGGCGAGGACGGCACGGTTCAGGCACTCTGCACACTGGCAGGCCTGCCCTGCGTAGGCTGCGATATGACAAGCTCCGCTGCCTGCATGGATAAGGCGATAACCCATACCATCCTTGACGCAGCAGGAATCAAGACAGCACCCTACTGCTATGTAAACCGTACAGTACTCAGTGATATCGACAGCGCCTGTCAGGACATCGAAGCAAAGCTCGGTAGCTATCCTCTGTTCGTGAAGCCCGCCTGTGCAGGCTCCTCGGTGGGAGTATCACGCGCCACCGACCGCGAGGGTCTTAAGAACGGTCTTAAGATCGCCTTTGCCCACTGCGAAAAAGTAGTCATCGAGACAGAGATAATCGGCAAGGAGGTAGAGTGTGCCGTACTCGGAAACGGAAGCGCACTGATCGCCTCTATTCCCGGACAGATCACCCCCGCCGAGGAATTCTATGATTTCGATGCAAAGTACAAGCTGGGCACCTCGGTGCTGGATATACCCGCAAAGATAAGTGAACAGCAGATGGACACGCTGCGTGCCATCGCAAAAAAAGCTTACACCGCAATGGGATGCAGCGGCTTCTCAAGAGTGGACTTCTTTGTGACTGAGGACGACATAATCCTGAATGAGATAAACACTATCCCCGGATTTACGCCGATCAGTATGTATCCCAAGCTTATGGACAACATGGGCATCCCCTACGGTGAGCTTCTCGACAGGCTGATCGAGCTTGCCATTGAGAGAAATTCCTGATATCAATATATTGGAGTGTAAAAATTGGCAGATAACGCAAGGATAAAAATGAATATAAAGCAGACCGCCGACGGCCAGACCGACAGCTCGGATCTGTTCACCAAGGGTGAGTTCCGAAAGCACGGCGAGGACTACTATATCGACTATGACGAAAGCGAAGCCACAGGCTTCAACGGAAGCCATGTACAGCTCAAAGTCAGCGACGGTATAGTGACCATGACCCGCACGGGCAAGGCTTTTTCAAGCCTCGTGTTCGAGCAGGGCGAACGTCACTTCTGCCATTACGGCACGGAATTCGGCGACTGCATGATAGGCATCACTACCACGAAGCTGAGAGAAGTCATGGCTGACAACGGCGGTGAGATATACGTCAGGTATTCCATCGACGTAAACGGTGGTCTTATGCTGGAAAACGAAATAACAATAAGAGTAAAAACGACAAAATAAAGGAGCAATCAAAATGTACAACGCAATAAGTGAAGCAAAATCACAGGTAAAGGAAATAATCATGGAATCTCTCGGCAGACTGGTATCTGAAGGCAAGATACCTGCCGAAGCACTTCCTCCCTTTCAGGTAACTATCCCCGCGGACGTTTCCCACGGCGACCTTTCTGCAAACGTGGCGCTGGTTTCTGCAAAGGCTCTTAAGAGCAATCCCAGAGCAATTGCACAGATGATCGTTGACGCAGCGGTGCTTTCAGGCACCTCCTTTGAAAAGATCGAAGTCGCAGGTCCCGGCTTCCTCAACTTTTTCATCGGCAAGAGCTGGTTCAGCGAGATCGTGACAAAGGCTAACGAGCTTGGCGAGGACTACGGTAAGACAGACCTCGGCAAGGGCAAGCGTGTGCTTGTTGAGTTCGTATCCGCAAACCCTACAGGCCCCATGCACATCGGTAATGCAAGAGGCGGCGCTATCGGCGACAGCCTTTCCTCCCTGCTTCAGGAAGCGGGCTATGAGGTAAGCCGTGAGTTCTATATAAACGACGCAGGCAACCAGGTGGAGAAGTTCGGAAAGTCCCTCTCCCTGCGTTATATGCACATCTGCTCCGAAGCAGGCCAGCGTGTTGTGAACGAGTGCAAGGACGCTGAGATGGATGTGTTTACAAAAGCTATCTACGGCGAAGACGGAAACTCCGCAGAGTTCCCCATGCCTGAGGATGTATATCTCGGACAGGATATCATAGCTCATGCCAAGAATTATTACGATATGCACGGCGACAGTCTTGTTGCTCTTTCCGAAGAGGACAGAAGAAAGGCACTAGTTGACTATGCGCTTCCCATCAATGAGGCAAATCTTGAAACCGACCTGCTGAAGTACCGTATCAAGTACGACAACTGGTTCAAGGAAAGCACTCTGCATAACAGCGGTGCTGTAAAGGATGTTATAGAGAAGCTCAAAGCAGGAGGTCACACCTATGAGAGTGAGGGTGCACTCTGGCTTAAGGCTACCGATTTCGGCGGCGATCAGGACTTCGTCCTTGTACGCGCAAACGGATTCCCCACATATATAGTACCTGACATCGCATATCACTATGACAAGCTCATCACCCGTGGCTATGACAAGGCTATCAATGTACTCGGTGCAGACCACCACGGTTATGTACAGAGAATGAGGATAGCACTCTCCGCTATGGGAATCGATGACAGCCGTCTTGACGTTGTTATCATGCAGATGGTAATGCTGGTGCGTGACGGTCAGCCCATCAAGCTCTCCAAGAGAAGCGGTAAGGCTATCACACTTACAACACTGCTGGACGAGGTTCCGCTGGATGCAGCAAGATTCTTCTTCAACCTGCGCAACTCCGATACTCATCTTGAGTTCGATCTGGATCTCGCAGTCGAGGAAAGCAGCAAGAACCCTGTATTCTATGTTCAGTATGCCCACGCACGTATCTGCCGTGTTATCGAGAAGATGGCAGAGGACGGTGTCAAGTACGAGGGCGGTGCTGTGGAATACTCCGAACCCGCAGAGCTTGCACTTATCAGAAAGATCGCAGAAATGCCCGAGATGATAAACGACGCAGCAAAGGATTACAACCCCTCCGCGCTTACAAGATACGCTTATGAGCTTGCACAGGCATACCACAAGTTCTACGATGGCTGTCCCATCAAGGATGCAGAGCAGGCCGTAAAGCTTTCAAGACTTGCACTGTGCGGAGCTGCAAGAACAGCACTGCGCAACGTGCTTACACTTCTCAAGGTTGAAGCGCCTGAAAAGATGTAATTGCTATCAAATCAAACGATAATTACAGAGGATGCTAAAATGACAAGACTGATTACTCCCGAAAGAAAATATCTTGTATATTCTTTTGTTATTTCTTTCGCTATGGCAGTAGCTATGCTGCTGCCGTTCGTGATCGCAGATGGGGGCTATCTCATCTATTACGCTGATTACAACGCACAGCAGATCCCTTTCTACGAAACTTGTATCAAGGCTATACACAACGGTGAAACAGGCTGGAACTGGTATACCGATATGGGTGTGAACTTTGTCGGATCGTACAGTTTCTATACGCTGGGAAGTCCGTTCTTCTGGCTTGCGGCCCTGCTTCCCGCGGAGTGCTCCAGATATCTGCTTGCTCCGCTGCTGGCATTAAAGATTGGTCTGGCTTCAACATTTGCCTGTGCATACATCCGTCGTTTCGTAAAGAAACCAAACAGTGCCATACTCGGCGGAATCCTTTACGCATTTTCAAGCTTCTCGCTGTATAATATCATTTTCAATCATTTCCACGAAGCGTTATGCTTCTTCCCGTTGCTTCTTATCGGTCTTGAAGAAGCGGTGGTCAACAAACGCAAAGCAGTCTTTGCTATTGCGGTTGCAATAAATGCGATCGTAAACTACTTCTTCTTTTTCGGAGAATGTGTATTCCTGGTAATCTATTTCTTCTGCCGAATGGCTATGAGCAAGGAATTCAGGATAAGCGCAGGAGATTTCTTCTCTCTTGCGTTTGAAAGCATTACAGGTGTGATGGCCTCATGCGTATTGCTTCTTCCATCGATATACCAGATGATGTCCAATAACAGACTGTCCAATACACTTACAGGCAACGCGTTTTTATTTTATATCGTCCCTCAGTATTACGGTAACATTTTGAAAAGTATGTTCTTTGTAACGGATGTTGCGGGCGATAATACCCTGTTCCCTCAAATATCGTATTGTTGGGACAGCACTGCCATATACCTCCCACTGTTTTCAATGGTCGGCGTAATTACTTTCTTTCTGGGTACAAGAAAGCACTGGGCAAAGGCTTTGCTATCTGTATGTCTTGTGTTTGCATTCATCCCCTGTCTGAACTCGTTGTTCACATTTCTCAACATCCATTACTATACCCGTTGGTTCTATATGCCGTCCCTTGTATGTGCAATGGTAACAGTGTATGCACTTGAAAACGATCATAAGTTCAACTGGAAATTCGGTTGGGGCATAAATGCAACAGTAGTCGCCCTGATGTCGCTGCTGCTGATATTCTATCCCGTTGACCGAAGCTATACCATGGAAACAACAGATGGTTACACAAGCGAAATCACCGCAATAATGCCGAAATTCATGGCGGAACCGATGACCTATGTGTATCTATACATAGGTGCAACTGTTGTCGTGCTGATTGCATTGTATATGTTTATTCGCGCGCGTCGCAGATTCAATTCTGAAAAGTATATGAAATACATCACTGTAGGAACGATAATATGCAGCGTTCTTCTGGGATACGGCGCAATGCTGGATGGAAGGGCCCAATGCAGTTATCGTGATATATATACCCACTATCTCGACGAAGAAATAACCATTGATGACGACAGCGATTACCGTGTCGAGATAATTTTGCCGTGCCATGACTACAACATCAATATGGAATGGGATATGTATTCGCCATATTCATTCCACAGTATGGTGCCTTCCGGAACAAATGATATATACAATTTTTTCAGCGAAACGAACAGAGGAGTTTTATCGGAATATCCCTATGAGCATTATGCCGCACGTGCACTTATCGGAACAAAATATTATATTCTGGCAAAGGATGCGATCATATATGACGATAGCCCGAATGGTTTTGTACAGGTGCCTGCTGAAAGTGCCAGCGTATCCGTTGAGGTTTCTAAAGATGAAACATTTACCCTTCCGGGCACATCTGTTTATGAAGAAAACGAAGAATATACCATTCTGAAAAACAATTATGCGGTTCCAATGGCGTTTGCGTATGATAATTATATAATTCATGAGGATATTAAAGGTAAGTTTGTTACTATAAATAATTTAGACCTGTTTATCTATGACCGTGCAGCGGTCAGTGCTGCTGTCCTTAACGAAGATCAGGTGCAGAAATATTCAGATATACTTGCTCCTATGCCTGCTGATCAGCTTGCTGCGGAAAAATGGACGGACGAGCGTCTTGCTGCAGATGCAGCCGCACGAAACGCTGCAGGCGTCAAGGAGTTCAGCTTCGGCAAAAACAGCTTCCATGCAGCTACAAACTACACAGATGATGAACTTGTGGTATTCAGCGTTCCCTATGATATTGGCTGGAGCGTTACGATCGACGGTGCTGCCGCTGAAATAGACAAGATCAATGGCGGATTTATTGCAGTGCGCGTGCCTGCAGGTGAGCACTCTATCGATTTCAGCTATGAAACTCCCGGTCTTAAGCTTGGTATCATTATCACTGTGGCAGCCATACTGCTGATCGGCGGCTGGATCGTACTGTGGTACATAGTGCTGAAACGTGGAGTAAGAAAGCCTCCGCACATCAACACGGGAATATCCGCCCACGACACCTATATTGCATCCATAAGCAGTTATGATACTTCACGGAGAGAATAATGTACAATCAGGAAAAGAAATATTATAAGCGCGCATTCTTCTATGCGCTGTTCATGGCAGTGATACTGCTTGTTCCATTTGTGGCGATAGATCAGGGTATGTTCGTATTCTACGGAGATTTCAACGCACAGCAGATACCCTTTTACAAAAACTGCATAAATGCCATTCACGACGGTAATTTAGGCTGGAACTGGCAGACCGATCTTGGTGCCAATTTTGTAGGCTCATACAGCTTCTACACACTGGGAAGCCCGTTCTTCTGGCTTGCGGCATTATTCCCTGCCTCGATATCGCAGTACCTTATGGCACCGCTGCTGGCACTGAAGATCGCACTGGCATCGTTGTTTGCGTTCATCTATATACGCCGTTTTGTCACAAAGCCCTACAGCGCGCTTATAGGTGGTATACTTTACGCTTTTTCGGGATTTTCTCTGTACAACATCTTCTTTAATCACTTTCACGAAGCTATCGTATTCTTCCCGCTGCTGCTCATCGCTCTTGAAGAATGTGTGATAAACAAGCGACGCGGAGCATTTGCACTGGCGATGGCTCTCAATGCCTTTGTAAACTACTTCTTCTTTATCGGAGAATGTGTATTTCTTATCATATATTTTATCGCACGACTCTGCTGTGATAAGCGTTTCCGCATAAATGCGGGTGATTTCTTCTGCCTTGCATTTGAAAGTGTAGTGGGAGTCGCTATTGCAGGCGCATTGTTCATCCCATCGATATTCCAGGTGCTGGATGTACCGCGCTCTACAAATATTCTGACCGATACAAGCTTCCTGTTCTACACAAGAGAACAGCGATACGGTCTGCTGCTGGAGGCCATGTTCTTCCCGCCCTCAGTTCCGGCGCGTAATATAATGTTCCCGGACGCAGGCGGCAAATGGTCCAGTGTTGCGCTGTATCTTCCGCTCTTCTCTATGGCAGGTGTCATCGCCTTTGTAAAGGGTGCAAAAAAGCACTGGGCAAAGGCTGTACTGGTAGTGTGCCTTGTTATGGCATTCGTACCCGGACTCAATGCGGCGTTTACCATGTTCAACAACAATTTCTATACAAGATGGTTCTATATGCCTGAGCTTATATGTTGTCTTGTATCGGTATATGCAGTGGAAAAGCTGGACAACTGCGATCTTAAATTCGGCCTTAAATTCAGCGCAGTTGCTGCGGGAGTCATCGCGCTTCTGGTATTGCTCTACCCTACCAACCACAGCGAGGAGATCACAAACGCAGAAGGTGTGACCGAGAAGATCGAATCCATACGACTGAATGTGATGCAGCTCTCGCCTGCAGCGTATGTGCAGTTTGCGATATGTATTACGTTCCTCATTCTGATGGGTCTGCTTATACGTGCCCGTGAAAAATCACCGAGGGAATTCCCTCAGACCCTGCTCACCCTGACGATAGTCAGCAGCCTGCTGCTGGGATATTACTTTGTAGGATACGGCAGGATACTTGGTCCGTATGTAGGAAGCTATAACAGGACCGTCAATGCTGACATCCATATCGATGACCCCGAGTTCTACCGCATGGAGGCACTGGGCGAAATAAACAATGCCAATATGCTGTGGGATATGAGCAGCCTTAAGAGCTTCACCAGCATCATCCCAAGCTCCACCTTCGAGCTTTATGAAATGCTGGATATAACCCGTGATGTAAATTCCGCGCCCGATGAGAGCCGTTATGCACTGCGTTCGCTTGCAAGGGTAAAGTACCTTATGGTACACAATGGATATGACAAGGAAAAGCTTCAGGAAAATCTTGATGATCTTGCTGTTTACGAGCATTTCACCACTCAGGGCGAATATGATATCTACATCAACAAGTACGCACTTCCTATGGGTTATGCCTATGACAACTATGTGTTGGCAGACGATATCGAATCCCACAGTGCTGTAGATAAACTTATGTGCCGCGCAGTTGTGCTTTCAAAAGAGCAGGCTGAGAAATATTCCTCAGTCCTCACCAGAATAGACGATGAAGAGCGCAGAGTAGTGACACTTGAGCAATTCAAGTCGGATGCCGAGGCGCGCATCACCGCAGGTATCAGCAGCTTCAACATCAACAACAGCGGATTTACCGCAAAAACCAACTATGAAACAGATGAGCTGGTCGTATTCAGTGTTCCCTACGATAGTGGCTGGAGTGCTGCTGTAAACGGTCAGCCTGTGGAAATAGAAAAGGTCAACGGTGGCTTTGTTTCAGTCTATGTAAATGCGGGAGAAGCTGATATCGTGTTCACCTATACCACTCCGGGCGGAGAGCTCGGACTCATGGCGACCGTATGCGGTTCTGCGTTGCTGGGGCTGTATCTGCTTATAATCTACGTCTTTATGAGACGCAGGCCCAACAAATATGTACACCTCTATGCAGAGGAGCAGTCCGAGGGCATAAAAGCACACGAAGCGTATATAAACCAGCTTTCAAGACAGATATACAGTGCACATGATGCAGGTATTCCCGTCCGCCCGGAAGCAACCGAACGGTTCATCACAAATGCAGAAAAAGCCCTTGAGCATACACGTGAAAAACATCCCACCTCATATAAAAAGAATGATGGTGACGAGGCATACCGCATAATTAAACAACTGGATAACGATACCGAACAGGAGTAATGATATGCACCTTGAAGAAAAAACAGTAAGCAGTGAACAGATGTTCGATGGAAAAGTAGTAAAGCTTTTCCTCGATCACGCAGAGCTTGAGGATGGCGCAGTTGTGACCCGCGAGGTGATAAAGCACCCCGGCGGTGTTTGTGTAGTGCCCCTCGATGAGGAAGAAAACGTGCTTTTTGTAAAGCAGTTCCGCTACCCTCATCAGCAGGTAATGACTGAAATTCCTGCAGGAAAGCTTGAGTGGGGCGAAAGTCACCACGAGTGCGGTCTGCGTGAGCTTAAAGAAGAAACAGGCTGCACCTGCGATGAGTACACCTACCTCGGCAGTCTTGTACCAACCCCCGCCTACTGCGGTGAGGTGATACACATGTATCTGGCAAGAGGACTTCATTACGGCGAGCAGCATCTCGATGCCGACGAATACCTCGACATAGAAAAAATACCGCTCGTAAAAGCGGTAGAAATGATAATGAATAACGAGATACCCGATGCAAAGACCCAGATAGCTATTCTGAAAACAAAGCTTCTTCTGGATAAGGGCTGATATCACTGGATATAGTCGTTGTACGCCTCAAGTATCTGCTCCTCTATCTTCTCGCGGATGTTCGCGGAGATCGGATGGATGATATCGCGGAAAGTACCGCTTTCCTCGCGGCGGCTCGGCATGGCAACGAACATCCTCTCGTCCCCCTGTACAAGCTTGATATCGTGGATGGCGATGGCGTTGTCGATGGTGATAGACACCACGGCACGCAATCTGCCCTCCTGCATAGTTTTTCTGATCTTGATGTCGCTGATTTCCATAGTAGCTCCTCCAATGAAATTTGATCGTGACGATACTATTGTGGTAATAATTACAGGGAATTATTCATAAATCTTTCAACCGGGCGTATATTATTTTTTATGACACAGGAAAGGACTGTTTATTTTGGAGAACTTCCTTACAGGCAAAAAGCACATTCATTTTATAGGGATCGGCGGAAGCGGTATGTACCCGCTGGCACAGATACTTCATACACAGGGCTACTATCTTACAGGCTCTGACAACAACGAGACCGCTACTCTCGATGCGGTGCGCAGGATGGGGATACCTGTGTTCCTCGGTCACGACCCGAAGAATCTTGAGGGCGCCGACCTTGTGGTGCATACAGCCGCTATCATGGCGGACAATCCCGAGCTTTGCGCTGCAAAGGCAAGCGGAGTACTCACCGTAGAGCGCAGCGAGCTTCTGGGTCTTGTCACAAGCTGGTACAGCAAGGCTTTCTGTGTTTCGGGAACCCACGGCAAGACTACCACTTCCTCCATGCTTACACTCATTCTTCTTGCGGCAGGCATAGATATGTCGGCGGTGATAGGCGGCAAGCTGAAGAACATCGGCGGCAGCGGAAGAGCAGGCAAGAGCGAATATATGGTGTGTGAAGCGTGCGAGTTCGTGGATACTTTCCTCAAGCTGTTCCCCGATATTTCGATAATACTCAATATCGACCGTGACCACATGGACTATTTCAAGACCATGGATAACCTGAAGCTGAGCTTCTCAAAGTTCTGCAAAAAGACCACAGATATGATAATCGCAAACGGCGACGACGTGAACACCATGCAGGCAGTTGCTGACAGCGGCAGTGCTGCAAAGGTGATAACCTTCGGAAAGACTTCCCAAAACGATTTCTATGCTGAAAATATCAACGTCATCAGCGACTTCAACACCGAGTTCTCACTTATGCACAAGGGACAGGAGCTGATAAAGCTTGCGATCCACGTCCCCGGTATCCACAATGTTTACAATGCGGTCGCAGCCTGTGCTGCGGCGTACTCAGCAGGTATCCCTGCCGAAGCACTGCGTGACGGTCTTGAAAGCTATAACGGCACCATTCGCCGTTTCGAGCGTATCGCAGAGATAAACGGAATAACAATCGCTGACGACTATGCGCACCACCCCGCAGAGGTGGCAGTCACTCTCAGGACCGCAAAGCAGATGAGCTTCAAGCGTGTCTGGGCAGTGCATCAGCCTTTCACATATTCCCGTACAGCCATGCTGCTTGATGAGTTTGCCGAGGCGCTTTCTATCGCAGATAAGGTGACTCTCAGCGAGATCATGGGCAGCCGTGAGAAGAACACCTATAACATCTACGCAAAGGATCTTGCGGCTAAGATAGACGGCTGCGAGTGGCGCACCACACTGGAAGAAGTCGCACAGTACGTTGCGGCCAATGCACAGGCAGGAGATCTTATAATCACGCTGGGTTGCGGCGATGTCTATAAAGCAGCAGAACGGATAGCGGAGATACTCAAAGCTAATTAAGTTTGTTGGTTGAAATATCCAAATTTCCGATAGTTGATATCGGTAATTATGAGCAAAATAACAAAATTGCAGTGAAAATCTCGCTAACCCCTTGATTTTTTCTGAATAATGGTTAAAATATAATTAGCACTCTTTGAAAGAGAGTGCTAATTATAAGTAAAAAATAATACATAATATAATTAAGGAGGAACTATACAATGACAATCAGACCCTTAGCAGACCGTGTAGTTATCAAGATGGTCGAAGCGGAGGAGACAACCAAGAGCGGTATCATCCTCACCGCAGCAGCAAAGGAAAAGCCCTCTATCGCAGAGATCGTGGCTGTTGGCCCCGGCGGAAACGTTGACGGCAAAGAGATCGTTATGAACGTAAAGGTCGGCGACAAGGTGCTTATCAGCAAGTACGCAGGCACAGAGGTTAAGGTAGACGGCGTGGAGTATTCCATAGTTCGTCAGAGCGACATTCTCGCAGTAGTAGAATAATTTTCAATAATCACAGGAGGATTATCCATCATGGCAAAGGATATCATTTACGGCGAGGAAGCTCGCAAGGCATTACAGGCAGGTATCGACAAGCTTGCTGATACCGTTAAGATCACTATCGGCCCCAAGGGCAGAAATGTAGTACTTTCCAAGAAGTACGGCTCTCCTCTCATCACCAATGATGGTGTTACAATCGCCAAGGAGATCGAGCTTGAGGACGCATTCGAGAACATGGGTGCTTCCCTTGTAAAGGAAGTTGCAACCAAGACAAACGATGCAGCAGGCGACGGTACAACAACCGCTACACTGCTGGCACAGGCTCTGGTTCGTGAGGGCATGAAGAACATCGCAGCAGGCGCAAACCCCATGATCGTAAAGAAGGGTATGCAGAAGGCTGTTGACACTGCTGTTGCAGAGATCAAGAAGAACTCTCAGGCTATCAACGGCAGCGAGGACATCGCAAGAGTTGCTACTGTTTCCGCAGGCGACGAGTCCGTAGGTACTCTCATCGCAGAGGCTATGGAAAAGGTAACAGCTGACGGCGTTATCACTCTCGAGGAGAGCAAGACCGCTGACACATACAGCGAGGTAGTTGAGGGTATGCAGTTCGACCGTGGCTACATCTCCCCCTACATGGTTACAGATACCGACAAGATGGAGGCTGTTATCGATGACGCTTTCATCCTTATCACAGACAAGAAGATCTCCTCTATCCAGGACATTCTTCCCCTGCTGGAGCAGATCGTACAGGCAGGCAAGAAGCTTGTTATCATCGCAGAGGACGTTGAGGGCGACGCTCTGACAAACATCATCCTCAACAAGCTGAGAGGCGTATTCGTGTGCGTTGCTGTAAAGGCTCCCGGCTTCGGCGACAGACGCAAGGAGATGCTCAAGGATATCGCTATCCTGACAGGCGGCGAGGTCATCACAGAGGAGCTTGGTCTTGATATCAAGGAGACCCAGATGTACCAGCTCGGCCGTGCAAAGCAGGTAAAGGTAACAAAGGAAAACACCATCATAGTTGATGGCTGCGGCGAGTCTGACGCTATCAAGGCACGTGTAAACGAGATCAAGAATGCTATCGAAGTAACAACCTCCGAGTTCGACAAGGAGAAGCTCCAGGAGCGTCTTGCCAAGCTTTCCGGCGGCGTTGGCGTTATCAAGGTAGGCGCTGCAACAGAAGTTGAGATGAAGGAGAAGAAGCTCCGCATCGAGGACGCTCTGGCTGCCACTAAGGCTGCTGTTGAAGAGGGTATCGTTGCAGGCGGCGGTACAGCACTTATCAACGCTATGCCCGCTGTAAAGGCTCTTATTGAGACACTTGACGGCGATGAGAAGACAGGTGCAAAGATCGTGCTCCGTGCACTGGAGGAGCCTGTTCGTCAGATCGCTCTGAACGCAGGTCTTGAAGGCTCCGTTATCATCGACACTATCAGCCGTGAGGGCAAGGTTGGTTACGGCTTCGACGCTTACAACGAAGTTTACGGCGATATGATCAAGGCCGGTATCGTAGATCCCGCTAAGGTTACACGTTCTGCTCTTCAGAATGCGGCTTCCGTTGCTGCTATGGTGCTCACAACAGAGTCCCTTGTTGCTGACAAGCCCGAGGAGAACGCTGCTCCCGCAATGCCCGCAGGCGGCATGGGCGGAATGTATTGATTCCCAGCACAAACAACAGACGCTCCCGATATCACTCGGGAGCGTTTTTTTACAACTATCGTCAGATTTCGTTATATCAGTGTATGATACTAAAAAACAGTTGCATTTTATTCCCTCTTGTAGTATAATATTATTGTATGAAATCATGCGCTGAAGCGCTAAAACGAAAACCGAAAGGATATAAAAAAATGAACATAGCAGTAATCGGTCTTGGTCTTATCGGCGGCTCTATATGCAAAGCTCTCAAGGCCAATACCTTCCACCATATCATGGGTATAGACAAGGATCCCGAAACGCTCCGCAAGGCACTGGAGCAGGGTGCTATCGACGAAGTGATAGACGAGAGCCGTCTTGGCGAGGCTAACCTCACCATCGTTGCGCTGTACCCCATCCCCACTATCGAGATAATAAAGCGTAACGCTGATAACTTCCGCAAGGGAAGCATCGTTATCGATGTATGCGGTATAAAGAGCTATATCGTCAATGCCTGCACGCCTGTACTGGCAGAGCGCGATGTTATCTTCATCGGTACTCACCCCATGGCAGGCACCGAAAACTCGGGCTTTGACTACGCCACCGCCGATCTCTTTGCAAAAGCAAGCTACATCCTGACTCCTACCGAAAGTACCCCTCAGATCGCCATCGACCTTGTTTCTACCCTCGGCGCGTGTATGGGCTTCGGACAGGTAGTCATCGCAACTCCCGAGCAGCACGACGCAAATATCGCATACACCTCTCAGCTAGCCCACGTTGTTTCAAATGCCTATGTAAAGAGCCCCTCGCTGTTCAGAGCAGACGGATTTTCAGCAGGCAGCTTCCTTGATCTCACACGTGTTGCAAAGCTCAATGAGGAAATGTGGTCCAGCCTGTTCCTGTGCAATAAAGAAGCACTGCTGTTCGAGATAGACACCATCATCAAGAGCCTTGAAGAGTATCGTGACGCAATGATGAATGACGACATCGACAAGCTGCGCGATATCCTCAGGATAGGCCGCGAACGCAAGGAAAAGAGCATGGAATACTACGGACAGGAGCGTAAATAATGTCTGCCAAGCAGAAGCCCACCATAAGCTATATCGTAGCCCTGTGCGGTATCATGTGCGGACTTGCCCTTGTGATGATGTTCTTTCTTAGCATGATACCTTCTTTCGAGTATATAAGCCCTGCTGTTTCGGGTATACTGATATGGGTGATAAGGGAGCGCCTTGGAGTGAAATATGGCATCGTAAGCTATATCGCAGTCGGAATTCTATGTCTGTTCCTGACCCCCAACTACGAGGCTAGCCTTATGTATATCTTCCTGCTGGGTTATTACCCCATAGTCAGGGAATTTCTCATGAAGCTGCCGACAGTGGTGCTTAGGTTCGCAGTAAAGCTTGCAGTATACTCTGTTTCTGCGATAGTCTGCTACTGGCTGCTGATAAATCTGTTCAGTATGTCTCAGCTTCTTGAGGATATGGGCGAATTCGGCGAATACGGTCCATGGATATTGCTTGCGATGGGTGCAGCTGCATTCATTATGTACGATGTATTTCTAGGGCTGTTCAAGCCGTTCTATGAGCAGGTCATGAAGCCTAAGATACAGAAAAGAATGAAATAAAACATCCGACACAACACCATTAAAGGAGATAATTATGGCTGAAAGAATACCTCAGCGCAACGAAGTTGCTGCAGAGTTCAAATGGAGAATAAACGATATCTACGCTACCGATGAAGCGTGGGAGCAGGACTGCAAAAAAGCTCAGGCTGCAGCCGAGGTCATCGCAGGATATAAAGGCAAGCTGTGCATCAGTGCAGCTGATCTGCTTGCGTATATGCGCTATGATGACGAGCTTACTGTCATGCTTGAAAACCTCATCAACTACGCCCAGAGAAAGAGCGACGAGGACACCCGCGATGCACGTTATCAGGATATGGTAAGCCGCATCGAAACAGTGCTGGTTTCCCTTGCAGGGGCTTCCGCCTTTGTTACTCCCGAGATACTCTCCATCCCCGATGAAACACTGGAGCAGTTCTACAAGGACTGTCCCGATATGGAGCTGTACCGCCGTTGTCTGGACAGAGTGCGCCTTAAGAGAGAACATATACTCTCCGAAAACGAGGAGAAGATCATGGCACTGACAGGAGAGATGACAAACAGCCCCGATACCATCTTCTCCATGTTCAACGACGCTGATCTTAAATTCCCGGATGCTGTTGACGCTGACGGAAATGCGCATCAGGTGACCCACGGCAGCTTTATTCCGCTTATGCAGAGCAGCGACAGGACACTCAGAAAATCCGCATTTGAATCGCTGTATCATGTCTACGAGGCTTACAAGAACACATCGGCTGCTATACTCGCCTCCCAGACAAAATGCCTCAGCTTCCGCGCAAGGGCAAGGAAATACGAGTCCACTCTCGAAGCCGCTCTCAGCGGAAATGAGGTCCCCGTGAAGGTATACAAGCAGCTTATCGAGGCTGTACATGAAAATATGCCATATATGCACCGCTATGTGAAGCTGAGAAAGAAGCTGCTCGGAGTGGAGGAGCTTCACGCTTATGACCTTTACTGTCCTATCGTATCCGATGTGGATTTTGATATACCTTTCGAGCAGGCTAAGCAGGAGGTGTACGACTCTCTTGCTCCTATGGGCGAAGAATATCGTGCTATCCTGAAAAAGGGCTATGACGAAGGCTGGATTGATGTTTATGAAAACGAGGGCAAGCGCAGCGGTGCTTACTCCGCAGGTGCAAGAGTGCATCCCTTTGTGTTGCTCAATCATAAGGATACTCTCAACTGCGAGTTCACCCTCGCCCATGAGATGGGTCACGCTATCCACTCCTATCTCTCAAATACAACTCAGCCCGTATGCTATGCAGATTATGTGATCTTCGTTGCGGAGGTTGCTTCCACCTGCAACGAGAGCCTGCTGATGCAGCACCTGCTGAAGACCACCACTGACAAAAAGCGCAGAGCGTATCTGATAAACTATTTCCTCGAACAGTTCAGAACTACCCTCTATCGTCAGACGATGTTTGCAGAATTCGAGCTTACTATCAACGAGATGACAGAGCGTGGCGAGAGCCTTACAGCCGATACTCTCTGTGCACTGTACAGAAAGCTGAACCTTGAATATTACGGCGAGGACATCGTTATTGACAGCGAGCTTGACATGGAGTGGGCACGTATCCCTCACTTCTACTATAACTACTACGTTTACCAGTATGCAACAGGCTTCTCCGCAGCTATCGCACTGTCGCAGCGCATCCTGAACGAGGGTGAGGCTGCCGTCAAGGACTACATCGGCTTCTTAAGCGGCGGATGCTCAGCAGATCCCATAACCCTGCTTAAAGGCGCAGGCGTGGATATGACCACCGCCAAGCCCGTAAACGATGCACTGAAACTGTTCAACGAGCTGTTAGACGAAATGGAAACTCTTACTGAATGAGTATGCAGACAACAATAAACACATCAGCTCTTCTCTCCGCAGAGGGCTTCTATCTGCTGGATGATAACCTGAAATGTATAAAGAGCTGTGAAGACGGACTTTTGTCCACAGGCGATGATGTCGCGGCGATGCTTCATCTGACTCCAAAGCTGCCACTGGTAAAGCGATTTGAAAGTGCAGTAACAATAAACGGAAATTTCTACTGTGCAAGGATCTTTCCGTTATCCGGACAGCCGGAATATATCTGCGAGCTGCTCAGCCGCGATGACATCTCCGCAATGGCACTTCAGACAGATGGAATCGCAGAGATGATACCTGTATGTAATGCGCTGGAGTATACACTGAATGAAATGCAGCGCACTCTTACCCTGTTAAAAAACAACATCGATGAGCGCAGCGGCCGTATCACACTGATCGATCGTCTTGAAAACGGACTGCTGCGGGCAGGAAACATCTCCAAAAACACATCAGAATATATCGGCATGGTCTGTGTACCCGAAAGAAAAGTCCTTTTCGATATCAATGTGTTATGCCGAAAGCTTATCGCCCGCTGTAATGCTTCCCTTGCAAAATGCGGAAGATATGTCAACTATATCGAGGGCAACGAAAAGCTGTATCTCCACACAGACAGCCGACGCGCTCTGGTGGCGCTTGTAAACGCAATACAAAACGCACTTCTTTACTCGCCTCGCGACAGTGTGCCTGTGCTTACTATACTCAGTGAAGACCGCGGCAATGCCAAACGGGCTGTAATCAGGCTTGTAAACGAGAACTCAATGTTCACGCGGGCCGATTTTTCCAACAGCTCCGAGCTTGATTTCTGCTCACAGCGCACAGGCTATGGTATGCCCATAATAAGAAGATTTGCTTCACTTGCCAAAGGCACTGCCGAGCTATATAGCGAAAACGGCAGCACCATACTTACACTTTCATTACCTGCCGCTACCGAGTACGAAATAAGCGAGTATAAACTTGAGACCGTGCTTTCTAATGAATTCCTTGACAGTGGTCTGGATATCATAGAGCAGAAGATGCTTGAGGTCAACGAGCTTTTCTCCGATACACAATAAACATTCAATATACCGTCACATAATCATCATATTTTCGGACTAAAATAGTTACGTAAGACAACTTTATTAACACAGGAGTGATAGGATGTACAGGATACTTATCGTGGATGATGAAGCACATATCCGCGAGGTAATAAGAGAATACGCCGAGTTTGAGGGCCATGCCGTTGACGAAGCCTGCGATGGTATGCAGGCAGTTGAAATGGCAAAATCAACCGAATATGATATCATCATCATGGATGTTATGATGCCGAAGCTTGACGGATACTCTGCCTGCAAGGAGATACGCAAGCTGAAAAACACTCCTGTACTGATGCTCTCCGCCCGCGGTGAGGAGTACGACAAGCTGTTCGGTTTTGAGCTGGGCGTGGACGACTACGTAGTAAAGCCTTTCTCACCGAAGGAGCTTCTCGCGCGTATCAATGCCATCGTAAAGCGCAACAACGCGGGTACTGCCGCCGAAAATGCCGAGACAGCAAGGTTCGAGGGGCTGGAAATAAACTTCACCTCACGTGATGTTTTCGTGGACGGCGAAAAAGCAAATCTCACTCCCAAGGAATACGACCTGCTGTTCTATCTCGTGCGCAACAAGAACATCGCACTCACCCGTAACCGTCTGCTTGAAGAGGTATGGGGCTACGATTTCTTCGGAGATGACCGTACCATTGATACCCACATTAAAATGCTGAGGAACAATCTTGGCAATTACCGCAAGTTCATCGTAACACTGCGCGGAATGGGATATAAATTCGAGGTGTGATATGGGCTTCTTAAGAAGCATAAAATTTCAGATATGGCTGCGCTTTGAAATGGTCGTCGCAGCCATATTGGTATTTATATATGTTTTTCTGATACTACTGTTCCCTATGTTTTACGAGTGGATGAAGGTAGAAGAGATCGGACGTGCGCTGACCACTATACAAAGCTACTGGTATCACGATGACATTGAAAATGTGATCGAAGCGACCTCACTCAATAATAAGATGCATATAGAAATATACTTCCCGAAAGCAGGGAGCTCGTATGTCCTGCCGAATATGGGAGGTGGCCTGTCAATACAGAACATCCCCAAAACAGGATACCAGCAGGAGGTGCAGAACTCCTCTACGGGTATAGTATACCGCCGTTTCCGCGATGAAAGGGAAAACAACTCCATACTTATGATCTGTTCCTATCTCGGCAACGACAGATCCGATCCTGATGGATATATCTTTATGTGCACCTATCTCCAGCCTCTCGGCTCTACCCTTGCGATATTCCACAGGCAGTTTGCCTTTGTAACAGTGATAACGGTTATCGTAACAACACTGATATCACTTGTGTTTGCATTCAAGACATCCGATCCTATCATACGAATGACAAAAGCAGCACGGACCCTGCCTCAGGGAAAATTCGACGGAACTGCAGGCAAGGATAGCTTTGATGAACTGGAGCAGCTCTCAGAAACACTGGAACAGGCAGCAAAGGAGATCGCCCGTTCAGACGACCTGCGCCGCGAGCTAACAGCCAATATCTCCCACGATCTACGCACTCCGCTGACTATGATAAAAGCGTATGCAGAAATGATCCGTGACCTTTCCGGAGATGATCCCGCAAAGCGCGAACGTCATCTGAAGGTGATAATAGACGAAACGGACAGGCTGTCTTCACTGGTCAACGATATTCTCGATCTTTCCAAGCTGCAAGCAGGCGTGGCAGAAATAAACATAGAAAAATTCAACTTTGCCGACCGTCTTAACGGTGTGGTCTCGCGCTTTGATATTCTGCAGGAAAGCGATGGCATCAACATAGAGCTTAATGCGGGAGCAAGCATTCTTATCGAAGCTGATCCTACAAAGATAGAACAGGTGGTATACAATCTTATAAACAATGCCGTAACCTATACAGGTGATGACAATAAGGTGATAGTAAGGCTGTACCGCACTACAGACCGTACCGTACGATTTGAGGTCACCGACCACGGCGACGGAATCGCCCCCGAGGCACTTCCCTATATCTGGGACAGATACTACAAGGTAAGCGACCGCAGCAAGACCCACAAGCGCGCAAAAATGGGAAGCGGCATTGGTCTTTCCATTGTAAAGGGTATACTTGAAGCCCACGAATTCAGATACGGTGTAAACAGCATCGTCGGCGAGGGAAGCACTTTCTGGTTTGAGGCACCCGACCCTCTCGCGCCGCCCGAGGAACAGACCGCTAAAGGCTCCAAAAACACAAAACAGCATTAAAGCAAACAACAAAAAGGACCCGTGAAGTTATACTTCACGGGTCATCTTATTACTGTGTATTGCGTCGGAGCATCTCCTCTGCTGCCTGCAGGCTGCTGTCGCTGCTGCCCTCGCCATCGATTATGCGGGCAAGCTCAGCGCGTCTGCCTTCGAAATCAAGGCTCTCTATACGAGTATAGGTACGCTCGCCCTCGGTATTCTTTTCAATGAGCAGATGGTGGTCTGCCTGAGAGGCTATCTGCGCAAGATGAGTTATGCACAGCACCTGTCTTTTGCGTGCGGTCTGTGCAAGCTTTATACCCACTTTCTGCGCCGCTCTGCCGCTTATTCCTGCATCCACCTCATCAAATATAAGGGTAGGTATGTCATCATTATCCGCAAGGACGCTCTTTATCGCAAGCATTATGCGTGAAAGCTCACCGCCACTCGCTATTTTACTTATGGGCTTCGGTTCCTCGCCTGCATTTGCCGAGATAAGCATCTCCACCGCATCCATGCCGTTTATCGTGACTTTATCACGGTTTACGGCAATTATTATGCGCACATTCGGCATATCAAGAAACTTAAGCTCGTCACATATCTCCTCGGAAAGTTTTGCTGCTGCATCGGTACGCTGCCTTGTAATCGCCGCAGCCGCTTTTTTTACCTCCTCACCGAGGTCGTGCTTTCTTGCAAGAAGCTCCTCTATCTCACTGTCAGCGCTGTCAAGCTCCATAAGCTCGCCACGACACTCATCAAGATAATCTACAAGCTGATCGGCATCCATGTTATACTTACGCTTTGCGTGCTTCAAAGCAGATACTCTGTCTTCAAGTGCTGCTTCTCTTGCCGCTCCGCTGTCGTCATTTGTATGAGATGCTATCTCCGCAGCGATATCCTCAGCCTCAGGCAGGATATCCTCTATGCGTTTTGCAAGCGCGTCTGCCTCAGGCATAAAGGATGACACCGAGCTAAGGGTGTTCATGGCACGTCGAAGCTGATCCAGTGCACCTGCCGTTTCCTCGCCGTTGAAACAGTTATACGCCGAATACAGTGCCGACTGTATCTTGACGAAGTTGCGGCACTTTGCAAGCTCAGCCTCCAGTGCATCGCCCTCGCCCTTTGAGATATCCAGTGCCTCAAGCTCCTCAACAATGGAAGTCAGCCGTGATATCTTAAGGCTGCGCGTTTCGTTCTCACTCTGCAGCTTACTGATACGCTTGGACACCTGTGAAAAGCTGCGGAATTTCTCGCGATAATCCGCGAGTGCCTGAGATATGCCTCCGTAGCTGTCAAGGATATCCCGCTGATTATCTGCTGACATGAGTATCCTGTTTTCATGCTGTCCATGGACATCCACAAGCATCGAACCTATATCCCTCAGCATAGCTGCGGTGGCGGTCCTGCCGTTGATCCTCGCGGAGCTTTTTCCGTCAGCGGAGATCTCACGCATCAGCATAAGCTCACCGTCCTCTGCCAAAAAGCCCATTTCCGAAAGCTTGTCCGAAACCGATTTCGGTATATCGTCAAAAAGCGCAGTTATCACTGCCTTGGGTGCGCCTGTACGCACTATATCCTTATTGGTGCGCTGTCCGAGGATAGCGTTTATTCCGCCGATGAGTATACTCTTACCCGCGCCAGTCTCACCTGTGAACACATTGAAGTTCCCGCCGAACTGCGCCGAGGCCTTTTCGATCACCGCAAGGTTTTCAATTGATAATTCGCGGAGCAAATGCTGTCCCTCCTCAGTCGTTATTCATCATCTTTTTAAGCTGCAGGATAAGCTGTACTGCGTGGTTTTCCGAACGGGTCAGAACGAATATCGTATCATCACCTGCGATGGTGCCCACCACAAAACCGAACTTCTGCTCGTCCAGCACTGCGCACGCCGCATTTGCAAGACCACTTCTGCATTTCACAACAACGGTATTCATAGCATAGTCAAGTGAAATCACCGCCTGCGCAAAAAGGTTGTTGTACTCGGGGGAATTTCCCATAGCTGCGGAAAAATAGCAGTTGATCCCGTTTTCCGACATTCCCTTTGTTATCTTAAGCTCCCGCATATCGCGGGAAACGGTCGCCTGCGTGACACGAAAGCCCGCCTGCTTAAGACGTATCTGAAGCTCCTGCTGGGTCTCGACCTCGTTTTCAGAGATTATAGACAATATCGCAGCATGACGCTGTCTTTTATCCACACAGAACACCGCCTTTCGTTATCTCGTTATTTCAAAGGAGTCATAAGCTTGTTTCTCACTGCACCGAAGAAACCCTCGCCTGCCTCGATAAGCTCAAGCTTTTTATCAAACCGATACAGCACCAGTGTATCGCCCTCGTTAAATGGGATACCTCGCTCACCGTCCACACTTATCGTCACTATACTGTCCTGATATGCAAAACTGCGCAGTGAAATATTCTTCTCCGCCGAGAATATCATCGGCCGCGAGAACAGAGTATGCGGACAAAGAGGAGTACATTCGATACACTCCATATCGGGAGCGATTATCGCACCGCCTGCCGACAACGAATACGCGGTCGATCCCGTAGGTGTGCTGAATATCACACCGTCTGCCTGCAGCTTCGACACCTCGCTGTCGCCGCAGGAGATGCGGAATTCGGGTAGCTTTGAGCAGCGGTCGCGCTCCACCACAACATCATTCAGTGCCTCGCGGGTCTCGCAGCTTCCATCGGCACGGTGTATCTCCACCGTCATTATCATACGTCGGCTTACATTAAGCTCGCCTGTTATTATATCAGGTATCCGATCTATCTCAGATGGCTCCAGTGTTGCCATAAAGCCAAGCCTGCCACGGTTTACTCCCAGCAGAGGAAGCCCATACATCGCCGCAAGCTTTCCCCAGTGAAGTATAGTGCCGTCGCCGCCTACAGTTATCATACACAGCGCGCCCTCAAACTCACAACCGTCCGCTTTTTCCGGATCATAAAGAACTGGCTGTATTCCGCTGCTCTCAAGCAGCATAGCAATGTCTTTTGCAAGCGCTGCCGCCGCATTGTCCATCGTATTATACGATATGATCACACGCCTGTCCACAAGATCAGTCCTTTCCCAGATGTATAAGATATTCTATATTACCATCGCCGCCATGTATGGGCGACTCTGTAAGACCAAGCACCATAAATCCGCACTGCTGTGCGAATACTTTTATATCCTCCACTGTGCGGTTGCGCGCCTTTTCGTCCTTTACTATGCCCTTTTTGTTGAGAGCAGAGCGTCCCGCCTCAAACTGAGGCTTTATCAGTGCCACCGCTATACCTCCGCTTTTCAGCAGACGTTGGATATGCGGAATGACCTGCTTCAGCGAGATAAACGAAACATCTGTGCCCACGAAATCCACCTGCTCGGGAAGCTGTGCCGTACGGATATCCGTCTTCTCCATCGAAACAACGCGGCTGTCACCACGAAGCTTTTCGTCAAGCTGATCCGTTCCTACATCCACCGCGTAGACTCTCGCTGCACCATTCTGCAGCATACAGTCCGTAAAACCACCCGTGGACGAGCCGATATCAAGGCACACAAGATCCTTAAGCACTATGCCGAAGCTGTTAATCGCGCCCTCAAGTTTTAGTCCGCCACGGCCAACATATCGGAGCTGCTCGCCTGTTATCTGAATCATATCCTGTTCCGTCACCTCTGAAGAGGGTTTTTCACAGGGCTTGCCATTCACGGATACTCCACCGCTTTTTATCAGGCTCTGCGCCGTTGTACGGCTTTTGCAAAGTCCGTTTTCGGTAAGGTATACATCCAGACGCACAGCGGCACCTCCGTTCATAAGTTATATGTTATTGCGCTCATACATACGGATATGCTCCATGATATGACCGATGTTACCCTCGCCTGCAAACTCCTCCATACTGAAGAAATCCCGTTTGCGGTCCAGCCACAGAAGCTCATTCTCGTCACCACTGACCTCGATATCCTTATCAAGATACCCGAAGTACACCTCCACCTTTTCGTCACAAAGACAATAGGTAAAGTCCATCAGATGTATAAGCTGTATATCATTTCGTGTGATTCCTGTTTCCTCATAAAGCTCGCGATAGGCAGCAGAGAAACCATCCTCGCCTGCTTCCGCCTTGCCTCCGACAAAGTTGTACAGTCCCTTGTAAGGGTCTTTTCTGCGCTTGCAGAAAAGACAATTTTCACGGGTCTTGTCAAACACTGCGACCACATTAAGGATCATCTCATTTCTCCCTGTCAGATCGCATCAGCTTTTCAACCATGCTCTCTTTATCCAGTGCAAACATCTTCATCTGTTCGTCCACAGTTGCTGCGGGAACAAATCTGTCCACGCCTACCGTTTCGTATTTTCCACGCCAGCCACGCATCATAAGCTGTGCACCCAGATGCTCTGCAACGCCTCCGTTAAGTATACTCTCTTCAAAGAATACCACTCTTTCATAAGCAGCAGCTATCTCGCTTATCCATTCGGGAAGAGGAGATATCTTCACAAGACGCAGCCAGTCGGCACCCGTCTGCTCTGCAGCCTCATCCAGCCAACCTGCGATCCTGCCATAACTTACCGCAAGAGTCTTGTTGCGTTTGCCACTGTAGGCGAAGTCCTGCGCGGGATTAAGATAGCTTCTGTACTCGCCGCCCTTTGGATATCTGACAACTGCAATTCCCTTTGTGTCATATATGGCACGCTTAAGGCAACGACGAAGCTCCTCATAGCTTGCAGGAGAATATATCGTTGTATTGGGGATGGAAGAAAGCATCGGAACATCCATTATACCCTGATGGGTCTCGCCATCCTCACCGACAAAGCCTGCTCTGTCCACTGCCAGCACCACATGGGTGTTTTCAATGGCGCAATCGTGTATGATCTGATCATAGCCACGCTGTAAAAAAGTCGAGTATACAGCGAACACGGGCAGCATACTTTCTGCAGCAAGTCCTGCCGCAAATGTTACGGAGTGCTGCTCAGCTATACCGGTGTCAAAGAACCTCTCAGGAAAGGAATGACTGAAAAAGTTAAGCCCTGTGGCATATTTCATCGCTGCTGTTATGGCACATATCCTGCTGTCCGTCTTTGCAAGACGTTCAAGCTCCAGGCCGAACTCCTCCGAAAAGCTGCGCTTTGATACACCTTTCTTCTTTCCTGCCGACTTTCTCGGCACTGCATGATATTCACCCGGATTCTCCTCCGCAGGGCGGTATCCCTTGCCCTTGGTAGTGAACACATGTACAACACAGGGACGGTGCAGCATCTTTGCCACAGAGAGTGCCTCTATCATATCCTCCATGTTGTGGCCATTTACAGGACCGATGTAGGTACAACCCAGGTTCTCGAACAGTGTTGCCGATCCATAGATGGCATCCTTGACGAGATTCTTGGCGGTCCTTACCGTCCTTTCCAACGGCACTCCCACAACGGGAAGCCTTGAAAGAACGGTCTTTAAATTCTCCTTGGTGCGATAATATTTTCTTGTTGAACGTATCTGTGACAGATACCTTGCAAATGCACCCGTGCTTTTTGATATGGACATGGCGTTGTCGTTAAGCACCACCACAAGACCGGAACGGCTCTTGGCAACATTGTTAAGCCCCTCGTAAGCCATGCCGCCTGTGAAAGCACCGTCACCTATAACCGCCGCAACGCTGCCTTTTTTTCCACTGAGCTTCATAGCTGTGGCAATTCCGCAGGCAGCAGAAACAGAAGTGCTGCTGTGACCCGATATGAACGCGTCCGCATCAGACTCTCCCCTGCGCGTAAAACCGGAGATGCCATCCTTGCTCCTTAATGTGGAAAAACGGGAATATCTTCCCGTAAGCAGCTTATGGGCATACGCCTGGTGACCTACATCCCACAGGATGCGGTCCTCCTTAACATCAAAAACATAGTGCAGTGCCACTGTAAGCTCCACCGTACCAAGATTGGAAGCAAGGTGGCCGCCCGTTTTTGTCACTGTTCTTAAAATACAGCCCCGCAGCTCACGGCAAAGACCTTTGAGCTGCGGAAGCGTCATATCAGAGATAATATCATGGTTGATATTGTCGTTGAGATACATCCTTATCCTCCGAAAAAAAGATGTGATAAAGACCGCGCAAGCAGCACAATCACTTAAGCGGGAACGCCATAGCTATGATGATACCCAGCATAGATCCCGCCAGCACCTCGATGGGGGTGTGTCCGAGAAACTCCTTAAGATCCTTCTGATCAGAAAGATCGTCTATCTCATCGTCATCATCACCGCAAAGCTGAGAGATCTCGTCGTCGATCTCGTCTATCACCTTACGCATACGGTTAAGCTCCTTTGCATGAAGACCTGCGTTATAGCGCACGCTCATAGCGTCGTATATGACCACGCAGGCAAGTATCATCGCAAGGGCAAAAGCAGGGCTTTCAAACCCCTCAGCCCTGAGAGTGTATATCGCCACCGACACCACCAGTGCAGAATGTGACGAGGGCATACCACCCGCGCCCACAAAACGCTCGGGATTAAAAGACTTTACCTTTATTGCGTGGACTATCGTTTTTATTATCTGCGCAGCAAACCATCCGATTATGCCGACGCTCAATATGGGATTAGCCATTAAAATATCCATCTTACCTCTACCTTTGCAGATCAATAGTTTCTTTTCAGAAGCATTTCCGTAAGCCCGATCAGGAACTCTGTGTCCTCAAAAGCATCCAATGCCTTTATCGCCTGAGAAGTGAGCTTTTCTGCCTCACTTCGGGCATTTTCGAGTCCAACCGCCGTAACATATGTCAGCTTTCCGCTGTCGGCATCGCTGCCAACAGGCTTGCCAAGCAGCTTTTCGTCTGCTGTGACATCAAGGATATCATCGATTATCTGGAATGCAAGTCCAAGTCGCTGCGCATACTCTCCAGCAGCAAGCTGCTTGTCCGCCCCTGCGCCTGCTACAATGCAGCCCGCACGGCAACAGAAGTCCAGCAACGCGCCTGTCTTCATTCTGTACATCTCAAGCAGAATATTCTCCTGAAGTTGCTTTCCCTCGTTCTCGGTGTCTATCACCTGTCCTCCGATCATGCCGAAGATGCCGGACCTTTCGCCGAGAAGCGATATTATCTTAAGTGCAGCCTCACTGTCAAGGTGCTTTTTCATCGCAGCCTGCGCAATGATCTGATAAGGCAGCATGGCAAGCGCATCGCCCGCCAGCAGTGCGGTAGCCTCACCATACACTTTATGGCAGCTTGGTTTACCGCGACGCATATCATCGTCATCCATACAGGGCAGGTCGTCATGTATAAGTGAGAATGTGTGCATCATCTCAATAGCGCACGCCACAGGGAGAGCATCCTCCGCATCTCCGCCACATACGCGGCAGAACTCCATGACCAATGCGGGACGGATACGTTTACCTCCTGCACCAAAACTGTGCCGCGCCGCATTTATTACGCTGCTTTGCAGGCACTGCGTATCAGGGAGGTACTTATCAAATGCCTCCTCTGTTATCTCTGCATAATATTCCAGACGTTCCTTGACCATCATTTCCCTCATTCTGCAACCTCAAGCCGCTCTATCGTAAGCTTTGCTTCGTTTATATATCCGCGGCACTGTTTCACAAGCTCCACTGCCTCGGTGTAAAGCTCCATGGATTTTTCCAGAGGAAGCTCACCGCCCATCAGCTCGGAGATCTCCGCAAGCCGCGCCATCGATTTTTCAAGATCCATATATTATTCCTTTTCGACCGAAGTTACCTCCGCTCTTACACTGCCGTGTGAAAGACGGATGTCCACCTCGTCGCCTTTTTTCAGACCCGCAGAGTCTGTAACTATCTTATCACCGTGATATGTTACCGAATATCCACGCACCAGTATACTCATAGGATTAAGTGCCGAGATCATCTCTGCCGATGCAGCCAGTCTGCGCTCTGCACTGTCCAGCGAAAAGTGCGCCTTACGGGTTATGCTCTCGCAAAGGCTATCCAACCGCTGTTTGCTGTTATTTATCCTGCTGTGGGGAGATAGTGCCCGTATCACTTCGCTCCTGTAGGAAAGGTCACGCTCATTCTTAAGAACACACCGCCTTGCATTTTCTGCTATCCTACGGCCTGTTTCCTCCACCGCTGCGAGTATCGCGGAAGCTTCCGGCACAGCAAGCTCTGCTGCCGCCGAGGGAGTAGGCGCTCTCATATCCGCCACAAGATCCACTATACTGAAGTCTGTTTCGTGACCCACTGCAGAGATCGTAGGGATAGTGCTGTCAAACACAGCTCTTGCCACAAGCTCGGTATTGAATGCCGCAAGGTCTTCGGCTGAGCCACCGCCCCTGCCGAATATTATGGTATCCGCCCCTACGTCCTGCGCTTTTTTCAGCGCATTCGCTATCGACTGCGGAGCAGTAACGCCCTGTACCTGAGCAGGAATTATGACAAGAGTCACTGTCGGACAGCGTCGGGAGATTATGTTGATCACATCCTGAAGCGCAGCCCCACCTGCAGAAGTGATCACTGCGATCCTCTTAGGGAAAGCAGGTATCCTGCGCTTGCGGGAAAACAGCCCTTCCTCCGAAAGGCGCTTCTTAAGCTCCTCAAGAGCAGCCGACTGCTCGCCCTCGCCGTCGGGCTGCATATCGGTGCAGTTTATCTGATACACGCCGTTCGGTTCATAAACCGTCACTGCGCCGTAACACACAACCTTATCACCATTTGCGGGCTGAAAGCTCAGAGTCTGCACATTACCTGCAAACATGACCGCTTTTAACTGCGTCTGTTCGTCCTTAAGGGTAAAATAAAGATGCCCTTTCTGGTACTGCCTTGTGAAGTTTGAGATCTCTCCCCTTACTGCCACATTTGCAAGGCGTCTGTCGCCTTTTATAAGCATACCGACAACGCGGTTCACCTGCGACACTGTGACTACAGGAGGTTTATTCCTTTGCTCCATCCAGTTCACCGAGATATGCATTCAGCACGCCATTGATAAAACCGCTGTCAGCCTTGTATGCATACTTCTTGGAAAGCTCCACAGCCTCATTGATGGCTGCGGCATTTGGCACACGGTCACAGTATTTCATCTCATACACGGCGATCTTCATTATCACCATGTTTATTTTTGCAATTCTTGAAACGGAACGGGTAGTACTATACTTTGCAATGATCTGCTCCAGCTCGTCGTTATGAGCCAGTACACCGTTAACTATCTCATCCGTTTCCTCGTTTCTGGCAAGACCGAAAGCCTCCTCGTTAGCCTCGCAGATCTCCTCGGGAGAAATGCCGAAGATGGTCTGATAAAGGATGATAAAGGCACCCTCACGCACTTCGCGTCTTGTAAGATTTTCTTCCATTCTTATGTCTACCTCTTACTTGTTGAATTTGATTCCTGCAACGACAACATCAACCTTTGTAACGGTGAAGCCTGTCATGTTCTGGATAGCAGACTTTACGCTCTTCTGAACGTTTTCTGCAACAGTTACGGCATTGAAGCCCTCCTTGACAACGATCTCCACCTTAATAGCAGCCTCGTCACCGCTGAGCTTTGCCTTTACAACGCCAAGCAGCTTGGACTTCTTGTTTGCGGGAACCAGTGTCTGATCCTTGCAGTCAACACCCTCGATCTCTGTAGCAGCTACCTCTGCTATCTTCAGGATCACACTGTCTGATACCTTGATGCTGCCGATAGTCTTATTTTCATTTGCTTCCATGATGATTCCTCCTGTATAATAATAATTTCGCATAAACAGATTTACTCCATTTTATTATATCATATTTTTTCGTATTGTACAAGTGTTTTTTCGTTTTTTAAAGCACTTTGTAAAATATTACACACGTTTAATATCACAAACCGCAAAGCAACAAAACGCGGAGAGGCTGTAATGCTCACTCCGCGCTGCTTGTTATTTTACTTCAACAATGGTGATACCGCCGCTGCTGACCTCGTATTCCGAAAGCAGGGTACTCTTTATCTTTGCTGCCCCCGCAGGATCAAGTCCATCCGTTTTTACAATGATGTTTGCAGTGTCATCACTGAGGTAACAAAGCGCATCTTCAAAGCCCTGCGCCTTAAGCATGGTCTCGATCTTGTTTTCACTCTCGATAAGAGTGCTTAGCTTCACAGCGTCGTCAGCTACCATCCCAAGCTGATCCGTGGTGAGATCTCCGCCCTGATACATGGTACGTAGCACCTCGGCTGCCTCATCACGGCTCGCCTGCTTATCAAGACGTGCCTGTGCAAAATAAGCATCACTGTCCGAAGCAGTATCGGACACCAATGCAGCCTCGCCGTAATTTGTACCCGAAACCTCAGCCGAGGGCTGGACAAGATCCCTCTTTGCAGCATTATCCACCGCAAAATTCACTGCCACCGCCGCTCCCAGAAGCACTGTAAGCCCTGCAATAACGAGCTGCTTTTTGCCAATGATAAGATTAACACGTTTCATAGTAAAAGATTCCTTTCTGTCAGTCAGTAACGTATATCCGTGATGTGCCGATATCAAGTACGCCCGCTATCGTATTCACCACCTTTTCTCTGATTATGGGATCATCTGCACCACCGCAGACCACCGCAACTCCCCGTACCTTAGGAAGTATCCTGCTCTCCTCCAGTGCTGATCTGTCGCTGCCACTGCCGATAAGCACCACTGTGCTTTCGTCGTCGCCGTCAGCACTGCTGCCCGCATCGTTATGGGATGTGGAGCTTGCACTCTTGCTGTCACGTGCATAGACCGTTTCCGAGGTACTGTCAAGCGTGACCATCACAACAGGCGAAGATACTCCGCCTATGCGTGAGATAAGCAGCTCAAGCCGACGCTCGATCTCCTGTTCGATCACCGCAGCATCCTCCCGATACACTTCCGCCTCCTCTTTACCCGAGGGCAGGAGAGTGCTGACGAAGATAAGCAGTATCAGTGCGGCGCCTATGAGGACTACCGCCTTTCTTTTTCTTTTGTCGGACAGAAATCCGCTGCAATCGGACAATTTAAGTGACATTTCTACGACCTCACCTCTTTGAATTCTATCCTTACATCTATATCCTGTGGTAATGCTTCGGAAAGCAAAGCAACAGCATCATCTGCCCTGCCCCTCATATCCTCACCGAGAACAAGCTTCACCTGTGTAATAGATATGCTGTACAATCCCGAAATATTAACGCCGATGTGAATTTGTTCGGGATATATACCGTTTTTGTGCATGATAGTATAAAGTTCGTCTGACATATCGCCGCATATACGCTCCTTAAGTGCATCGTTCACATCTCCCGAAAAGCCGATGTATTCAGCGCCGCCCGTGACCTCGAATATCTCTGCGTCAAGGTCAAGCTCCGCCCCCGTCACCGCATTTATGCCCGCCAGCAGAAAAACACAGGCGATAAGCAGCGATATCTGCTTTGTAAACTTGCTTTCCGGCACAAGTATACGAAACAATGCCGAAGCAATAGCCGCCATACACACTGTAAGAAGAAAGTCCATATCTGCCTCCTTACGCCGTACCGCTGCCCATAGCAAGCATTATCACTGCCGCTATCGTATTCAGTAGCAGAAAGCATACTATCACCGCAAATATTATCGACATCACAGCACCACAGCTTTTAAGCAGTGCGGTAAGCTCCTTTATTCCGAACACATCGCTCACCGTTTCTGCGGCGATCACTGCAAGACGATACGCCCCGACATTTATCAGTGTGGGAAGTATCATAACTGCCGCCGCAACTATCCCATAGGTTCCCACACTGCTCTTAATAAGCTCAAGACTTCCGTGGACGGTAGCCACCGCATCCGAGATAGTACCCCCCACGATAGGCACTCCGGAGGATACCGCAAACTTCGCTGTGCGTATCAGCACACTGTCTGCCGAAGCTGTGACAAAGGTCTGGAGCGAAAGTATGCTCATGAATATCGTCATAAGCAGACTGAGGCCCCATACCACTATCTTTTTGATAAGCTCACCCAGCCGCGAGATATTCAGTTGCGGATGTATCGCTCCCGTTATCGAAAGCCCCATTATGGCTCCGCACAGCGGAGCCAGGAAATTCACCGCAAGCTGTGAAAGAAGCTGAGTCGCCGCCAGCGTCACAGCATTTGCCGCTGAAGCAGATGCAGTCCTGCCCATAACCGCCAGAACTCCCGCGAATACAGGTATAAAGGCTGTGATGAACACCGACGCAGCACTGAGCAGCTCCAGCGTCCTGCCAAGTATATCCGATATTGCAGCTACGGTCATTCCCGCTCCCGCGAGGACTCCCACGGTCGTAAAAAGGCTGCTCAGCCTGTCTGACGAGTTATCGGAAACGCTCTGGGACAACCCACACAGCAGCACGACTCCGCACAGTGCCGCAAACAATCTCAGCGGAGCGGATATATTGTCCATGATAAGCCCGCCAATATAGCCCAGCACATCACTGACAGACAACGATATCACGCCACTATTATCGGGAGTTATGTCATTGTCCTCCAGTACATCTGCGGCCTCGGGAGGCACGACATCCTCCAGAGCTTTTCTGCCGTAATCGAAGCCCTCGGCGGAAGCTGACGCTCCGCAGAGCAAGAATACCGTCAGCAGTATCAGAATCATCAACAACCTGCGCATTTTCATTTCCTTTTCATGTGATATTTATAAGCCCCGTAACAAGCTCCGCAAGCGAAGCAAATACAGGCAGCGATATAGCCACCAGCGCCGCCTTGCCCGCAAGCTCCACCTTTGATGCTATCGCACTTTCGCCTGCATCTCGGCAACAGTCTGCCGAAAGCTGTGTGATATAGCAGACAGCCAATGCCTTCAACAATATCTGAGCATACCCATTATCAAGCCCAGCCGCCTCAGTAAGCTGAGTTATTGCGGAGACCGACGGCGAAAGCATCACCACCGCCGCACCCATTATCAGCACTCCGCAGGCTGCGCTCAGACCAAGTGCCATCTCAGGCTTGTACTGTCGCACAATGATACATAGCACCGCCGCCAGTATTCCAATTCCCGCAATTGAAGTTATATCCATATCGTCACCACAGCCCGAACACGGATTTTATCGTTGTAAACAGCTCATCGATAGCAGGTATTATCATCATAAGCACTATAACA
Organism: Oscillospiraceae bacterium; assembly: GCA_045540255.1. Taxonomy (GTDB): domain Bacteria; phylum Bacillota; class Clostridia; order Oscillospirales; family Ruminococcaceae; genus CAG-115. Next base: position 72,581 of record JAZQGZ010000054.1, read on the forward strand.
AGCCCCGCCACTGTCAGCATCATCGCCTGCTCGTCATGGTCAGTCTTTTTCAATATCTGATTGAGCACCGCCACGATTATTCCCACCGCAGCGATCTTGAAAATAAGATCAAGCTCCATGCTTCACCGTCCCTATATTATCAGGATAGCCGCTCCCGCTCCCGCAAGAGTTCCCACAGAACGGAACAGCTTTCCTTTTATCCTGCTGTCCTCTTCCGCACTTTTACAGAGTTTGTCCAGCTTTGCACCGTACATCTCAAGCAGCGATAACTGTCCCTCAGCGGCACAGGTACCCAGACTTTGCCCAAGTTCTTTCAGAAGCCAGGCTTCCTCCGCGCCGCAGAAGCTGCACTGTGAAAGCCGCTCAACTGCACTATCCCATGCTTTCCTGATATCAGACATCCGAGAAATCTCACTGCGAAGAAGCTCTCCGAATACACCTGTACAGTTTTTTGCAAGCTCGTCCAGAGTTGGCGCAGTACAGCGTATACTGACCGAAAACTCAGCAGCAAGCTGCTTAAGCTCCGCAAGAAGCGCGGCACGTTTTTTCAGCTCTGTACTCTTAATAATCCCGAACACCGAAAATATCACAAATACTATCGCCGCAGGAATCAATCTCATATCCTGTTCCCTCTGAAGTCTGCCAGCCGTCCTCTGTCACCAAGAAGCGCAACACAGTCAAATCTCACAGCAAGCTCTTTCCAGAGCGGATTTCTGTCCAGTTCCTCAAAAGACGAGGCATGAACAGTGGCAACAAGCTTAACACCGCAATCAGTGCATTGTTCTATCGCCTTGGTATCACTGCCTATCTCGTCACACACAAGCACCTCAGGACTTAATGTGCGCAGTGCAGTCATCATCCCCTCGTATCGGGGATATCCGTTAAGTACATCCGTATTCTCTCCCACATCCAGCGATGGAACACCACGGCATACCGCCGCGATCTCACTTCTGCTGTCAACAAGCGCGACACGATACCGTTCCCCCAACAACCTTGCAATATCTCTCAGAACTGTGGTCTTTCCCGAAAGAGGTCTGCCTGCTATAAGCAGCGATCTCAGGCCCGTGGAGAATGCAGCACGGTACAGAGCTTCACCGCATCCCTTTACCTCATGGGCAAGCCTCAGATCTATCGAAGAGATATCACGCAAAGTATCCAGCCTGCCATCCTTTATTACAGCCGTACCGCAGAAGCCTGCCCTGTGACCGCCCTCAAGAGTTATGTATCCCTCGGATATCTCCCGCGCATAACTGTGTACCGAGTGCCTGCAAAGTTCCTGAAAGCACTCCTCTATATCCTCACGCCTGAGCCTGCCACCACAGGGGATACACTTTCCCTCCACCGTGACCAGCGACGCGCATCTGCCTGCACGCAGTCGCACCTCTGCAAGCTGTGACATAGCAACTCCCGATGGTATATGTATCAGCCGCTCCGCAGTTTTCAGCGGAAATCGTATATTATTCGCAGTTATCATGTACATCCCTCGCTTTCCGTTTGTAACAGTGTATGTGCTACTTGTCCGGAATATGACCACAAAAATACCTGTTATCGTTGTTGACTTTAGCGGTATAAGGTGTTATAATATCATTGTTGCGCTATATCCATACTGAACCTGATCGCGAAAACTCCGGTATTGGCAGGATTAACGCAACATATAATTAACAGGGTCATACAATACGCTTACCATAGAGAGGTAAATAAATGGCGGATTTTTTCATTGGCACGCCAAACAGACTTGAGCTGTTCGGACCGCTCCACATAGGTCTTTCTGCAATATTCATACTGTTGTACATAGGAGTATTCATATATCGTCGGAAACTGGCTGAATTCGGGCATAAAAAGCTCATACGCATCACGATGGCTTCACTGCTATTGGGAAATATGGTAATTCACTACGGATCAAAAATAGTACTTGGCACGTGGTCTTTCGAGACAGATCTTCCTCTGCACCTTTGCTTTATCACGAATTTCTTCATGATATATATTCTGTACACAGACAACAAGCACAACCTTTACAGGATCGTATATTACTTCACCTTTATCGGACCGCTGCCCGCAATGATCTGGCCGGATCTCCGCAGCTCATACGACAGCTACATCTTCTATCAGTTCATAATCAGTCATCATATAATGCTTCTGTGCAGCCTGTACTGTCTGTGCGTGCTGAAATACAAGACCTATGTAAAGGACTCTCTGCCAACGCTTGTCATCGGTAATGTCATTATCGGTCTTGTTATGCTGTTCAATATGCACTTCGGTACAAACTACATAATGATGAACGAACTGCCCGCCCAGCTCTACGAGATCTATCCATTTCTCGATATGCTTCCTCCGTTGGTTTGGCTTGAGATAGTGGGAATACTGGCGATATACTCTTCATGTATACCAATGCTGATCCTGAGGGAGATGGACAACAAAAGCATACCTGTACTATGTAATTGAAATGCGCCCCGCGAGCAGACAAACTCACGGGGCGCTGTCAATTATCCAAACAAATATCCCCTCGGATGCTGAAACACCCGAGGGGATATTATTATTGTTCGGGACAGGGCAATCATCCCTCGTCCCAGTTGTGCCATACGTTCTGCACGTCGTCGTTGTCCTCCATCATCTCAAGCATGGCGGACATCTTCTTGATGTGATCCTCGTCGGTCAGAGTGGTGTATGTAGAGGGCACCTGCTCTGCCTCAGCAGATACTACATTATAGCCCATGCCACGCAGTGCATCTGCAACAGCACCTACCTCGGCAGGGTCAGTACTGATCTCGATGCAGCCCTCCTCGAAGCTGAAATCGTCTGCGCCACTCTCAAGGATATCCTCCATAGCCTTGTCCTCGTCGATGTCTCCGTCCTCGTTGTCGATAACGATAACGCCCTTGAGCGAGAACATAAAGCTTACGCAGCCCGATGTGCCCATGTTGCCTCCGAACTTATCGAAATAGTGACGGATCTCACCTGCTGTTCTGTTGCGGTTATCGGTGAGGCACTCAACGATGACAGCAACGCCGTTGGGGCCGTAGCCCTCATATACGCAGTTCTCGTAGTCGTTCTTCTCGGAGCCGCCCGCAGCCTTCTTCAGCAGACGGTCGATGTTGTCGTTGGGGATGTTGTTGGTCTTAGCCTTCTGGATAAGCTGTGCGAGCTTTGCGTTGTTTGCAGGGTCCGCACTGCCTGTCTCCTTGATGCACACAAGGATCTCACGGCTGATCTTGGTAAACACCTTTGCTCTTGCGCCGTCCTTTTCACCCTTCTTACGCTTGATGGTGCTCCACTTGGAATGTCCTGACATTGTTGTATCTCCTTTACTGTAATTATTGACTTATCTATCCGAGCTTCTGAAAGCCCTCTCCGAAAACCTCGCCTGCGCTGGTGACTATCACAAACGCTGCGGGGTCCGTTTCCTTGATTATACGCTTTACCTTGGGGTAATCGCTCTTGTATACCGCCGTTGCGATAACGTTGCGGTCGCTGCCGCTGTAAGCACCCTCGCCCTTGAGCAGTGTCACGCCTCTGTTTGCCTGAAGCAGCTTCTGCGAGATCTCCTGCGGTCTGTCCGAAAAGACGAGCAGAAAGCGGCACTCCTGTCCTCCGTATACGAGTATATCAACTATCTTCGCCTGAACGAATATAGAGATTATAGCATACAGCACTACATTGAGATCACGGTACACCGCAAGCCCTGCAAGCACCACTATCGCATCGGCGATGAACTGTATCTTGCCAAGCTTCATATCGGGGAAAAAGCGGTTTATCACCTTTGCCACGATATCGGTTCCGCCCGAGGTAGCCTCTCTTGCGTAGGTGAGTCCCACGCCTGCACCCGTCAGCACGCCGCCGAACACCGCCGCAAGTATTCCCGTGCCGTTGTCGGCGATATACAGCGGTATATCTGCAAACACATAGTCCGTCATGACAGTTATGAGCGCAACGGATATCAGCGTTTTTACCATAGTCCTTTTATTCAGCAGTATGAAGCCTGCGATAAGCAGCGGTATATTTATCAGCGCGATAAGCAGACCGACATGGATATCCGTAAGCCCCGAAATGATGATGGCAATACCCGTAGCTCCGCCCGGTGCGATATTGTTGGGAGAGATGAAGCACACCAGTCCTAACGAATATATCGCCGCTGCGGCAGCAATTATCACGATGTCAAGCAGCCACTTCAGAACTGCGGCGCCATTGCCGCTACCTGTTTTCTTTACGCTTTTGTCGGTCTTTTTTTTCATATTACACCTCAGCTCTTTACGCTGTAGTCGATTGGCAGCGCTTTGCATATCTCATTGAAAAGCTGCTCTACACGCTCCCGCTGGCCTGTAATACTGAGAAATCCGAACAGAGTCTCCAAAGCGGTCGCCCTGCGGTATTCCGAAGGCTTCGCGCTCTTAGGTACGGATATTCCACCTGCATTTCTGCCCCTGCGGAGGATGTCTGACTCCTTTTCGGTGAGCATCGGCTCTATAACCTCTACAGCCCTGCTCTGATAAGACGCGCGCACTCTCAGTACTGCAAGATCATGCAGCCTGCCTGCATTTGTGCTGCCATGAAGCACCACGTCCCTGCGCACCAGTTCCTCGTAAACGCAATCGCCGTAAAAAGCGAGAACGTTGGGGCTGTACTGACACGCTTCCTTTTCGGTAAGAGCCATAAGATCAACCTTTCAATATGTAATATACGCAGCTGTATTCCTCGCAGTGCAGCTTAAACATGGATATCTCCCGTTCAAGCTCGCCCCTGCCCGAAGCAAAGCTGCTGTCGCTTTCACGGCTGTCCGCATACTCCTGCACTGCCGCCGAAAGCGGCGCATAGAAGCCCTCGGTCCAGTCGGTCTTGGGTGCGATGTAAAAATCCTCGATCTTAAATCCTGCCTGCTTCGCAGTAACAAGTACACTATCGAGTGGCGTAATAACGCCAAAGCGCTTTTTGCAGTAGCTTCTCGTATCGGGAGAGGGGTCTATCAGCCAGCACAGCGTGCGATACACCACCGTTCCACCCTTTTTGCAGGCGCCCTTAAGCTGCTCAAGCCGCACCTGCGGAAGATCGAACTCCGCAAAGCCGTTGTACCAAATTACGTCGTACTGACCAAGCTGCGCAGGCTCGAAGCCCTTGGCAGGGATATATGAGACATCGCTGCTATGCGGAATGCGGCTCTCCTCCGTGATAAGCGCAGTAACATCGTAGCCTGCCTGCGCAAGCAACGAGGGGGTCATGCACTCATCTCCGAAATACAGCGCCTTACCGCCACCCTTTATCATGGAGATCACCCTGCGCGAGGTAGCCTCACTACCTGCCGAGGAGCGGTCAAGCCGCTGCAATAAGTTGTTCAGAATATCCATACTTACGCCTCCGCAAGCGTTTTAGCGAACATAATTGAACTCGAAATCGAAGATGGAAACAAGGTCGTCCTCCTGGATGCCCTGTCTTTCCAGCTCGTCTATGATTCCGCTGGAGCGCAGCACACGCTGGAAGTACTGGAGGCTCTCGTAGTCCTCCATATTCACGGTGCTGAGGATGGGAGCAAGCCACTCTGCGTCTACCACAAAAACATCGTCGATCTTCTCCACCCTGAAGCTGTGCTTCTCTGTTTCGATAGCCTCCAACTCCTCGAGAGTAAGGGGCTGCACCTCAAAGCGCTTTGCGGGCGGAAGCTTGTCCAGCTCCTCCGTAACGCAATCAATAAGTGCGTCGGTTCCCTGCGTGGTCGCAGCGGATATGGTGAAGAATTTAAGGCCCTTGGCCTCGATATACTGACGGAACTCCTCTATCTGCTCCTCGGTAGCCATGTCGCTCTTGTTTGCTGCGACTATCTGCGGACTTTCCGCAAGCTCCTCGGAGAAGTTTGCAAGCTCCAGATTTATCTTCTCAAAATCGTCCCTGGGATCACGGCCCTCGATGCCCGAAACATCCACCACATGGACGATAAGGCGGCAGCGCTCAACATGGCGCAGGAACGCATGACCGAGGCCTACGCCCTCGCTTGCGCCCTCGATAAGTCCCGGAATATCCGCCATCACGAAGGAGCGCTCGCCACGCTTCACCACGCCGAGAACGGGCGTGAGCGTTGTGAAGTGATAATTTGCGATCTTGGGCTTTGCGGCGCTTACAACGCTTATCAGTGTGGATTTACCCACGTTGGGGAAGCCCACCAGTCCCACGTCGGCAAGCAGCTTAAGCTCGAGTATCACATCGAACTTCTCACCCGGGAAGCCCGGCTTTGCAAAACGGGGGATCTGTCTCGTGGGAGTCGCAAAGTGCTGATTTCCCTTGCCGCCCCTGCCGCCACGTGCAACGATAACAGGCTCGTCATCTGAGATGTCCGCCATTATCCTGCCCGTGTGTGCGTCTTTAATAATTGTTCCTCTGGGAACACGGATGACCGTAGGCTCCATCGACTTTCCGAAGCAGCGGCGTGCGCCGCCGTTCTCGCCGTCGGGACCCACATACTTCTTTTTATAGCGGAAATCAATAAGGGTGGACAGATTGTCGTCCGCCTGGAACACGATATCGGAGCCCTTACCGCCGTCGCCGCCGTCGGGACCGCCTGCATTCACATACTTCTCACGATGAAAGGAGACAGCGCCGTTTCCGCCGTTGCCAGCCTTTATGGAGATCTCTACCTTATCAACAAACATTATTATCTCCCGCCCTTCATAGTTTTTATTATTTCCCTGTTATCCAAAACAATTCCGCAATAACACAAAATAAGGCGGATTAGTGTAATCCGCCTCACGATGTACCATTCGGTTATTAGTCAGCGTATACGCTAACCTGCTTTCTGTCGCGGCCGAGACGCTCGAACTTAACCTTGCCGTCAACCAGTGCGAACAGTGTATCGTCAGAACCGATACCTACATTGTTACCAGCGTGGATATGTGTGCCGCGCTGTCTAACGAGAATGTTGCCAGCCAGTACAAACTGACCGTCAGCACGCTTTACGCCAAGTCTCTTGGACTCGGAATCACGGCCGTTCTTTGTAGAGCCTGCACCCTTTTTATGTGCGAAATACTGTAAACCTAATCTGATCATTGTGTTATCCTCCTGTTAATTTGACCTCAAGCTTTATCTTCTTGTTCTCCTGCGCCATATACTCTATATGGGAAAAGAGCGATGCCAGAAGCTGCCCAGAGGACTCTGCGTATTCTTTGAGGATGAGGCGGACCTCGTTCTCAAAAACGCTTACCTCTGCCGCTGCACCGAAAAATTCAGTTATCGTGTTGCAGGTGAGCTCCACCGCCGAGGTGACAGCCGCACAGACGATATCGTTTCCCTCTGTGCCGTAGCCTGCGTGACCCGAGATACTGAACCCCGTGAAACGATCGTTTTCCTTGTAGAAAACCGCTTTAAGCATTATGCGTTGATAGCTTCAATTCTTACCTGGCTGTAAGGCTGTCTGTGGCCCATCTTTCTCTTGATGTGCTTCTTGGGCTTGTAGGTGAAGACTGTGATCTTCTTAGCCTTGCCATTCTTCAGGAGAGTAGCCTTAACGCTTGCGCCGTCAACATAGGGAGCGCCAACGGTAACGCCGTCGTCCTTGCCTACCATGATAACCTTGTCGAATGTGATCTCGCCTTCAGCTTCCAGCTTCTCGATGAAGAGGATATCGCCCTCTTTAACCTGGTACTGCTTTCCGCCTGTTTCGATTACTGCGTACATAATTTTTACCTCATTTTTATCAGACTCGCTGCGTCAGGGCGCAGTTATGCTTAAGACCCTGCACATGCGGCTTAATAAGTATACCACATCCCAAACCGTTTGTCAAGGGGGACTTATACAATTTTACAAAACTTTTTAAGCGGATATACAGCATAATATACATATAAAGCAACGAAAACTGCACTTTATAAACAAGATTTCAACCAATGTCGATTTTTCGGCTGCTATTTCATTGACAACTATGCCATAATATGCTATAATTTGTCTAAATAGTTAATGACCCTTTTGGCAAACCAATGCAACAAACTTTTTAGGAGAAAAATTATGGGCAAAAAAACAACAAACTCAGTCAATATCACGATTTCCCCCAAGACAACAATGGTTCACTCTGTATTTGTTCTTGTTGTATGTCTTGGATTCGGCGCACTTAATCTTTTCAGCGGAAACACACTTATCGGAATACTTACCATGTGTATCGGCGCGGCGGTTGCTGCTTTCGGTTTTTTCGCAAGCAAAAAGCTCGGCGCTCAGGTCATGGGCTTTATCCTTTCGATCTTCCAGCTCGTTATGATAATAGTAATGTCTGCATTAAAGCATGAAATGCATGACATTTTCCCGCTGATGCTTGCTTCTCTCGTTATTTGCGCAGTGTACTACAACAAAGTCAGCATTATCACCCATTGGATATTGATGGACGTGGTAAGCGTTGCAGGTCTCTTCCTCAACGACTTCTTCTACGGCGGTGAACCACTGGCGACCCTCATCAAGGGGCTTGCAGGTATCAACGTAGGAGCATTTCTTATTCTATATATGGTGAACTGCAGCGTCAAGTTCCTCTCCGATGCACAGGAAGCAAAGGTCGAGACAGACCGTCTTCTGGAGTCCGTGCAGGATCAGGCAAAGGAAACAGAAAAGCTTGCAGAGCAGCAGAAGGACGTTGTTGAGCAGATCGCAGCCATATCCGAGACGCTTTCAGTCACAGGCGAGAAGATGCACCTTGTTGCCGATGGCCTGACAAATGCGGCTGATGAGCAGCAGGCTACCATCGAGGAGATCTCCTCCGATATCGACGCCATCACATCCGAGACTTCAAACAGCCTCGAGGCAGCCGAAAAGGCTTCCCGTGCGGCAGCTGACAGCACTGTGCTGATGAACGAGAGCAACGAAGAAATGAAGAAGATGACCGCCGCTATGACCGAGATCGAAGAGTCTGCTGCCAAGATCCAGGATATAGTAAAGGCTATCGAAGATATAGCATTCCAGACCAATATCCTCGCTCTCAATGCTTCTATCGAGGCGGCAAGAGCAGGCGCGGCTGGTAAGGGTTTTGCGGTAGTTGCAGACGAGGTAAGAAACCTCGCCAGCAAGAGTCAGGATGCTGTACAGGATGCTTCCACACTGCTGGGCGCATCGCTTGAAGCTGTACAGCGCGGAAAGGATGTTGCAGACGGCGTAGCACAGCGCATGAACTCCGTCATCGCAACCGCCGAGGAGAGTGCTGCAAGCGCCGACACCATCGCACAGCTGACCGAAAAGCAGGCAAACGCCATCTCCGCTGTCAAGGACAGAGTACAGCAGATCGCACAGATCATCGCCGAGACCTCACGCACTGCTGAGGAGAGTGCTTCCATCGCAGGCTCCGTTGCCCAGGATACCCGAAAGATGGACGAGATCGTAGGTCAGTTCAGATGATATCCTTCACCCTGATTCAATAAGAAAATACATAATAACCGCCCCGCGAAGGAACTGTTGCTTCGCGGGGCAGTTTTATTATCGTCACAAACAGAATGTCAATCCTCGTTGCCCTTAAGCTTTCTTGCAAGAAGCGGCGAGTATTTGTTTCTGAATTCCTCAAACCTGCCCTCGTCAAGAGCCTCTCTGATGCGCTCCATAAGGGTATTGTAGAAGTACAGGTTATGCTGCACCGCAAGACGTCCCGCAAGCTGCTCGCCCGCTTTGAACAGGTGACGGATATAGCTTCGGCTGAAATTACGGCAGGTAGGGCAGTCGCACTCGGGGTCGAGGGGACGCTCGTCCAGCTTGTAGCACTCATTGGTAGCGTGCATTATACCGCCCCAGGTGAACACGGTAGCGTGACGGGCATTTCGGCTGGGCATAACACAGTCAAACATATCTATACCACGATATACACCTTCAATTATGTTGGACGGCGTGCCGACTCCCATGAGATAGCGGGGCTTGTCCTCAGGAGCATACGGCACTACCTCGTCAAGGATGTGATACATCACCTCGGCAGGCTCGCCTACTGCAAGTCCGCCTACCGCATAGCCGTCAAGCTCCATCTCACGGATGGTCTTCATATGCTCAACACGGATATCGTCAAAGGTTCCGCCCTGATTTATCGCAAACAGGAGCTGCTGTCTGTTGATGGTGGAGGGATCCGCATTGAGTCTTGCCATCTCCTCCTTACAGCGCTGGAGCCAGCGGGTGGTGCGGGCTACGGACTTCTTTACATAATCGTAGGGAGCAGGGTTCTCAATGCACTCGTCAAACGCCATGGCGATGGTAGAAGCAAGGTGTGACTGTATCCTCATGCTCTCCTCGGGTCCCATAAAGATGCGTTTTCCGTCAATGTGAGAAGCGAAATAAACGCCCTCCTCTTTTATCTTTCTGAGAGAGCTCAGCGAGAACACCTGAAATCCTCCGCTGTCTGTAAGGATAGGCTTATCCCAGTTCATGAACTTATGCAGACCGCCCATCTTATAGATAACATCATCACCGGGACGCAGATGAAGATGATAGGTATTGCAAAGCTCCACCTGCGTCTTGAGACCTTTCAGATCCACTGAAGAGATAGCACCCTTGATCGCCGCTGCTGTTCCCACATTCATGAAAAAGGGAGCCTCTATATCGCCGTGAGGAGTGTGGAATATTCCTCGCCTAGCTCTGCCCTCTTGCTTTATTAATTCATACATATTTTTATTCTCCAATTATATTTTTAGGTACGCTTCCAACCTCGCCATCGGCGGTTATGCACCAGCAGTATTCGCCGTATTCGGCGTAGACCCATATAGGCTCGCCTTTTCGGACAGACGGAAACGCATTGAGGTTGCCCCATACATGGAGCACTCCGTTCCATTCTCCGCTCATACAGAGGGGAGCAAGTCCTGTTTCCCCATTGTAGATATTACGGAACACCGCAAAGCCCTCGGGCGCATCGTAGGGAAGCCGCTCGAAGCGGTGCTCCTCATAGTCTGCGAATATCCAGCCCCCGCTGCCCTTGTGGTCAGCAGCAACCGTTTTAGGTTCACCAAGAGGAACAAAATCCGTCTGATATTTGTACTCGTTTTTGTTTTTCTCAATGATAAGCGCATTGAGCTGAGCCGCAGGCTTTACGCCCGCTCCGCCATCGATATCGATGATACGGCGTTCTCCATCGAATATCGGCAGATTATTGTTGTGTCTTCCTAGCGCATAGGTCGGGAAATGCCCGCATATCACTGTTTTTCCAGCAGGATTTGTATTGTTGACAAAGCGGTAGATAAGCTTCACCTGAGTGCTGTCGCAGTTCTGCCAGTCGGGACGTTCCTGAAGTCCTGCATGGATAAAAATATGATCGTCAGTTTCTATGCAATCGGGCAGGCTTGTAACAAAATCTATCTCCGCCTTAAAGCTCTCATATACTGCCTTTCGCTTTTCTGAGGTGTTTTCCGAAAAGTCAGCTATACCGAGCTGTGACGCCATTTCTCCGAAGCAACACTTCGGCTTCTGCATGAACCTTTCAAGGAACTTCTCATCATCGTATCTCAGTGCCAGTCCATGCACGAACATATCATTGTTGCCCTCAATGACGTAAACACGGTCATTTGCAGCAAGCTTCATCACATAGCGCAGAGCATTTATGTTATCCTCGCCACGCTCCAGTATATCGCCGAGTATGAACAAAAAGTCCTCGCCTGCCTTGTAGCCACACTTTTTCAGAAGTTTTTCAAGCTCCCTGCGGCGTGTGTGGATATCGCTGACGCAGATGATGCGGCAGATTTCGGGCAGTTGCGGTCTTACTATATCAAGCATTGTATCACCTTTTATTTTCCGAGAAATTCTTCAACATACCTCAGCCATTTTTCAGGCTGATATATAGCCGCCTCGCAGTGCTTGTGTCCGTCAAAGCGGAGCACGGTACATTTCGGATAATACTTTTTGATCTGCTTTCCGACCTTTGCAGATACCACCTCGTTGCCTTTTGTGCCATGGATATACATGACCTCGGTATCCGAAACGATATCCGCACTCAGGCTCTGCGACATGGCTGCGGCTACTATATTACGTACCGACTCATCCTCCATATTGTCCGCTATCTTAAGGTAGCTGTCGAGATATGTTTCGGGGAGAAACTCCCTCTTGAACGCCTCAAGAGTCTTAGGATCTCTCTTTTTGCTTTTATTTATTATCGTGAGATAATTGTTAGTCATTATCCACGTCGCAAGCTTTGGCGCGGTCTTAAGCGGTGCGCCGTCCATGACGAGCTTCTGTATTCCCACGACTCCGTTTTTCCATATCCGATATGCAATAACTCCACCCATTGAAAGCCCGCACAGTGCAAAGACCTCTGAACCGCAGTTATCAATAATGAAGTTTTCTATCTTCTCAGCCTCATCCTCTATCGAAACGAAACGGCTCACCTTTTCCTCTTCGTGGGCATCCAGTGCCACCGCAACAACACGGTAGCTCTCCTTGAACCGTTCAATCTGGGTCCCCCATATCTGCCACGGGGTGAGCACACCGTGAACAAGAACCACAACAGGCTTGTTATCCTCTCCGAAAATGTGAAAATTCATGATGACCTCTTTTCTTCAAGCAGTGCCCTGCACTCCTCCCATGAACCGCTTACAAAAGCGTCCTTGTACAGACGGATGACTGTTCTTTTCTTTGTTTTCAGCCATACCTTGTTATCCTTTTCACTTATATCAGCGATATCGGAATACGCGAATTCCGCACTGTTGTTTCCCTCGGAAAGGGTAATGCAATTATCCGAAAGCTCCACCGTGCGTATCCAGTTTTCACCGCCATACATCTTAGCAAGATGGCGGTACTGTGTATGCACCAGAACATAATTTCTGAAAAGACCGCGGTAGATGCAGAAAAGGCACATGAAAACACACAGTATCTTATAGATCACCGAGCTTACCAGAAACGCCAGCACCAGCAAAACTATCCCCAGCACCAGCCACATCAGCATCATAGCAAGATAAACGCCACGGAACATATTTTCCGTCACCCAGGAGCGGTACAGCTCCCATGTAACGGTATATTCGTTTTTCATAAACCCCTCCGTCAGATGATGATGGTGCTGTCGCCGAACGAGAAGAAGCGATATCGCTCCTCGATAGCGACCTTATATGCGTTGAGGGTCTTTTCACGTCCCAGCAGTGCACTTACAAGCATGATCAAGGTACTTTCGGGCAGGTGGAAGTTAGTGATAAGACCGTCGATCACCCTGAACTTGTAACCGGGATAGATGAATATTCCCGTATCGCACTCGCAGGCGTTCACCTCGCCGTTTTCGCTGATACCCGCCGCCGATTCAAGGGTACGACAGGATGTGGTACCGACTGCGATGACTCTGCCGCCGCGCGCCTTGCACTCCTTTATCTTCTGCGCCGTTTCTTCAGGCACAGAGAAATGCTCAACGTGCATCTTGTGGTCAAGTATATTATCCTCCTTGACAGGACGGAAAGTGCCTAATCCAACATGAAGAGTCACATACGCAAGCTCCACACCCTTTTCTTTAAGTTTTCTGAACACCTCGTCAGTGAAATGCAGACCTGCGGTAGGAGCTGCGGCACTGCCCGTTTCACGGCAGTAGATAGTATTGTAGCGGTCATTCTTTTCAAGCTTCGCCGTAATGTAGGGCGGCAGCGGCATCTGACCTATGCGGTCCAGGATATCAAAGAAATCCCCCTCGAACGAAAAACGCACTACACGATTACCCTCTTCAACGGTCTCCAGCACCTCGGCGGAAAGACCCTCGGGGAAGTCTACCACTGCGCCTGCCTTGAGCTTCTTTCCGGGGCGCACCATGGTCTCCCAGTCGGTCAGGCTCAGCCTTTTAAGCAGCAGGAATTCCACCGCTGCACCTGTTGTGCCCTGAGGCGAAGCCTCGGTAGTACGCTTCGTGCCGTAAAGCCTTGCAGGGAATACACGGCTGTCGTTCATAACGAGCAAGTCACCCTTTTCAAGGTAGTCGCATATATTGTAGAAGCGGTCGTGTACGATATCTCCCGTTTCTTTGTCTATCTTCATAAGACGTGAGCTGTCACGTGGCTCAACAGGAGTCTGGGCGATAAGCTCCTCGGGAAGATCGTAATAAAAATCTGATTTCAGCATATAAATTCTCCAATCTGCATAAATAACCATTGTATATTGTACCACATCTGCGATAGGTTTTCAATTGACACATCACAACAATTTCAACAAATTACTGGTCGAATTTTGATAATATTTAGCTGAATAGCGATTGACAAACAGCATTATATATGTTAAAATAAAGCATGTCGGAATATCCGATGTGATAGAGGCGCGGGATGATCAGTAGCTCCCCCTTACGGCTGACGGAGGCTGAGGGAGTGAAAGGCTAACCGCCGAAGAGTGTGCATTCCGCCGTGTACATTTCTGGTCACACGTCGAACAGGCGTGCGATTGTCATCGACTCAGTCTGATGGAGAGCTATCCGATTTTATCAAGATCATAAGCTAACCAGCATATTCAGCCGATGACGTTATATTCATCGGCTTATTTTATTCAAAAAAGAGCAAAAGCTCAAAAAATACGCAAAGTCCGCAAAAGACGGACAGGAAAGGACACAACTATGAAAAAGTACAATGTCGGCATTATCGGTGCAACAGGCATGGTAGGTCAGCGCTTCGCTATCCTGCTGGAAAATCACCCCTGGTTCAACGTGGTGGCTCTCGCAGCTTCCCCCCGTTCCGCAGGCAAGACCTATAAAGACGCAGTAGGCGACAGATGGTATATGGACGTTCCCATGCCCGAGAACATGAAGGACATCATCGTAAAGGACGCTTCCGCAGACGTTGACGAGATCGCAGGTATGGTAGATTTCGTGTTCTGCGCAGTTGATATGAAGAAGGACGAGATCAAGGCTCTCGAAGAGAAGTACGCAAAGGCAGAGTGCCCCGTAATGTCCAACAACTCCGCTCACCGCTTCACAGACGATGTTCCCATGATCATCCCCGAGATCAACGATGAGCACATGGCTATCGTTGAGGCTCAGAAGGCTCGCCTCGGCACAAAGCGTGGTTTCATCTCTGTTAAGTCCAACTGCTCCATCCAGAGCTATGTTCCTGCCCTCTCTCCCCTGAGAAAGTTCGGCATCAAGAACGTACTCGCTTGTACATACCAGGCAATCAGCGGTGCAGGCAAGACATTCGACACATGGCCCGAGATGGTAGATAACCTCATCCCCTATATCGGCGGCGAGGAAGAAAAGTCCGAGCAGGAGCCTCTGAAGGTTTGGGGCGAGATCAAGGACGGCAAGATCGTAAAGGCTGAGTCCCCCTGCATCACAACACAGTGCCTGCGCGTTCCCGTTTCCAACGGTCACTTCGCAGCAGTATTCGTAAGCTTCGAGAACAAGCCCAGCAAGGAAGAGATCCTCTCCATCTGGAAGGAGTTCAAGGGCGTTCCTCAGGATCTGGAGCTCCCCTCCGCGCCCAAGCAGTTCCTCAACTACTTCGAGGAGGACAATATGCCCCAGGCTAAGCTGCACAGAAACCTTGAGAACGGTATGGCAGTTTCCATCGGCCGTCTTAGAGAGGATACACAGTACGACTACAAGTTCGTATGCCTGTCCCACAACACACTCAGAGGTGCAGCAGGCGGCGCAGTTCTGATGGCAGAGCTGTACGCAGCAAAGGGATATTTTGATTAATCGGAATGCAAATAAGCACGCACCTGCGTCGTCAACCCACCTTGACGTACACAAAGTACGCCTGCGGTGTGTTTCCTAGCATCTGCGCACTTCTTTCCATTCCTTACGTGCAGAATCTATCTGCTATAACAGATTTGAGGTATTCACTATGAACAACACTATTTTTACAGGCGCTGCTACCGCTATCGTTACCCCCATGCACGCTGACGGCTCCATCAACTATGAGGAGTTCGGAAAGCTCATCGATTTCCAGATCGAAAACAGCATCGACGGTATCGTAGTATGCGGCACCACAGGCGAAGCCTCCACCATGACCGACGAGGAGCATATCGAGGCTATCCGCTTCACCGTAGAACGTGCGGCAAAGCGTGTTCCCATCATCGCAGGCACAGGCAGTAACGATACAGTCTACGCTATCGAGCTTTCCAAGGAAGCTGAAAAGGTAGGCGCTGATGCACTGCTTCAGGTTACACCTTACTACAACAAGACTTCTCAGCGTGGTCTTGCAAAGCATTTCACCTCTATCGCTGACAGCGTAAACATCCCCATCATTCTGTATAACGTTCCCTCCCGTACAGGCGTGAACATCTCCATCGACTGCTACAAGGAATGTGCACAGCACAAGAACATCGTAGCTACCAAGGAAGCCAGCGCAAACATGAGCCTTATCATGCAGATCGCCGCTTATACCGACCTTGATATCTACTCCGGCAACGATGACGAGGTACTTCCTGCTCTCTCCGTTGGCGGCAAGGGCGTTATCTCCGTTACCTCCAACCTCATGCCCATGGAAAAGCACAACGAAGTTATGCTGTACCTTGAGGGCAAGCGCGAGGAAGCACTGGAGATACAGAAGAAGATACTCTCCTTTGAAAAGGCGCTGTTTATGGATGTAAACCCCATCCCCGTAAAGGAAGCGCTGAATATCATGGGCTTCAAGGCAGGCGAGTGCAGGCTCCCCCTGTTCTCCATGACAGACGCACAAAAGGCTGCTCTCAGAGCTGAAATGGAACCCCTCGGTCTTGTAGGCAAGATCAAGTAAGAATTATATTTAAAGCGCCTCCTAAAGGGGCGCTTTAATAAAATGAAAGGACGATAAAAATGACAAAGATCGCTATAACAGGCGCCTGCGGAAAAATGGGCAGGGTTATTGCGGGTATAATCAACGGCAGAAGTGACTGCAAGGTGATCGCAGGTATCGACCTGTGCGGCACACAGTACGCAGAGTTCCCCGTTGTCACAAAGGTGTTCGACCTGCCCGAAAAGCCCGATGTCATCATTGACTTCTCACACCCCTCCGCCCTGCCCGATCTGCTTTCCTACGGAAAGATGAACAATGTTCCGCTGGTTCTCGCCACAACAGGCTACACCGATGAGGAACGTGCGCAGATAACAGCAGCTTCGGCACAGATACCTGTGTTCTTCACATTCAATATGTCGCTGGGTATCAATCTTCTGGTAGAGCTTGCAAGAAAGGCTACCCAGATACTGGGCGGACAGTTCGATATCGAGATAGTGGAAAAGCACCACAACCTTAAAAAGGACGCTCCCTCAGGTACCGCAATAATGATAGGCGAGGCAATCAATGAGGAGCTTCAGAACAGCAAGCATTTCGTCTATGACCGCCACAATGTCCGCAAGGAGCGCGGCAAGGACGAGATCGGTATGCACGCCATCCGTGGCGGCACCATCGTAGGCGACCACGATATCATATTCGCAGGACACGATGAAGTAATAACCCTTTCACACTCGGCACAGTCCAAGGAAGTATTCGCTGTAGGCTCGGTAAACGCTGCAGTGTTCCTCGCCGGAAAGCCCGCAGGACTGTATGCCATGTCCGATCTTATTAAGGAGAACTGATCATGAGTATTATCGTAACAGAAAACGTATCCGCAGTAAATTTCAACAACGTGCCCCTTTACAAGACCATCATGGAAGATACCCTCGCAGCGGTAGCTGCAGCAGATATCAACATAGATATGATCTCCATGACCGCACCCATGTCTGAGCGTTTCGGCTTCGGCTTTACAGTAAGCGACGACGATATGAGCAGACTGCTCACCGTGGTAAAGGAGCTTAAGGAAAAGCATGACATCACCGCCATGATAAACTCAGGCAACCGCAAGATAGTTATCAAGACAAGCGAAATGGAAACACAGGCAGGCTTCGCCGCAAAGGTATTCGCTCTGCTCAACAAGATAGACGCTATGATACTTCTTATCACAACAAGCGTTGACGAGATATCCGTGCTCATCCGCGAAAGTGATGCCGACGCTGCCGTGCAGGGTCTGGAGGAAATGTTTAAATGAGCATAGCATCCCTTATCTCCACCGCAGAAACAGCGATCGAGGAGACCACTCTCAACGATGCGATCCACGATCTCACATCAAAACCCGAGGAGACCATGGATAAGCTCGGAGAGTTCTTCCAGAACATACTCAACGGATTTCTCAATGCTATCCCTACAATAATCTTTGCGATACTGACTCTTATACTTGGTCTCATTCTATGTAAATTCTGTCTGTGGCTGATCTCAAAAGGTCTTGATAAAACCAAAACAGATCTTACGGTCACAAAATTCGTAAAGCAGTGCGTAAAGATAGTGCTTTATGTACTTCTGCTCATAATCGTCCTGTCAATCCTAGGTATACCGACCACCTCCGTCATCACAGTGATAGGCACAGCCGGGGTTGCAATAGGACTTGCACTTCAGGACAGCCTTTCAAACGTGGCAGGCGGCTTTATCCTTATGATGACTAAGCCATTCAAGATAGGAGATTACATAATCATTAACGGCGTAGAGGGAACAGTAGCGCAGATATCCATTCTGCATACACGACTGGATTCCGTAAGCAACCAGGCTATATTCCTGCCGAATGCTCAGGCGGTAAATGCTACCGTTATAAACAACACCGCAAATGATATCCGCAGAGTTGATATGAAGTTCTCCATATCCTACGATGACGACTACGAAAAGGCTCGTGATATAATCCTGTCAATTCTCTCCGAAAACAAAAAGGTTCTCAACGATCCTGCTCCCACCGTCAGAATGCTTGAGCATGGCGCAAGCGCTGTGGTAATAGCGACCCGTCCGTGGTGCAAAACAGCAGATTACTGGGATGTTTATTTCGAGACTACCGAAGCAATACGCTCGGCGTTTATCGAAAACAACATCTCGATCCCGTTCGATCAGCTTGATGTTCATGTGGTAAAGGACTAAAAAACTATAAGATATTGAGATATCCACAAAACTGACCCGTGAAGAGTATTTTTCACGGGTCTTTTGTTGTAAAAATCAGATAAGCATAGCCTAAACTTACATTTCCGCAATTACTTCTATTTCCGCAAGCACACCTTTAGGGAGATCAAGACCTCCTACACAGCTTCTCGCAGGCTTTCCTGTGAAGTACTCACCGTACACTGCATTGAATGCCGCAAAATCCTTGATATCGTGAAGATAACAGGTGGTCTTGACTACGCTTTCAAAGCCGAGCCCCGCTGCTTCAAGCAGCGCTCTTATATTCTCGCAGATCTGCTTTGTCTGTGCCTCTATACCGCCCTCTACGATCTCTCCTGTTTCAGGGACTATAGCTATCTGACCCGAAGCAAAAAGCAGATCTCCTGTGATCTTGGCCTGACTATAGGGGCCTATCGCTGCAGGTGCTTTGCTTGTGTTTATCGTTTCCATATTATATCCTCCTTTTATATCAGCGCTGAGAATCCACAATAAGGAAGCCCTTATCGGTCAGTGCCTGCTTTATTTCGGACAGATGTTCAAAATTCTTCGTTTCAAGCTGGATACGAAGATAACAGCCGTTTATGTCGGAATCTGCATCTGCACGTTCGTGGTGCACTGCTGTAACGTTACCGCCAAGCTTAGCTATCACAGAAGCAACACCTGTAAGCTGGCCGGGTTTGTCAACAAGCTGAATGGTCAGCAGACAGTTTCTGCCCGATTTCACCAGGCCACGACGGATAACTCTCGATAGTATCGTAACATCAATGTTTCCTCCCGAAACAAGACAAACTACCTTTTTGCCCTTAACAGGCACCTTGTTGAACATAACTGCTGCAACCGATACCGCGCCAGCGCCCTCCGCAATAAGCTTCTGCTGCTCGATCAGCGCAAGAATAGCACCCGATATCTCATCATCGGTAACGGTAACTATCTCGTCAACATATTCCTTTACATACTCGAAAGTATTTACGCCGGGTTCTTTGACTGCTATACCATCGGCAATAGTAGAAACGGAGGCAAGTCGTTCGATCTTTCCGTCGGTCACAGAGTTCGCCATGCTCGGTGCGCCTGTAGCCTGAACACCGTAGACTTTTATATGCGGAGCAAGCTGCTTTATTGCATAGGCAACACCACTGATAAGGCCACCACCGCCGATCGGGACCACCACAGCATCCATCTCAGGAAGCTGATCCAGCAGTTCAAGTCCGATAGTGCCCTGACCCGCGATCACATTCTCGTCATCGAAAGGATGGATAAAGGTATATCCCTTTTCATCACGGAGCTGCAACGCTCTGTTGTATGCGTCATCGTACACGCCCTCCACAAGGCAGACATCTGCGCCGTATGCCTTGGTGGCCTCGACCTTGGAGATGGGTGCCCCATCGGGCAGACAGATAAGCGACTTTATGCCAGCCTTTGTTGCAGCGAGCGCAACACCCTGCGCATGGTTTCCTGCGGAGCAGGCGATAACGCCGCGGGCGCGTTCCTCCTCGGTGAGCTGGGATATCTTGAAGTACGCTCCGCGCACCTTAAACGAGCCTGTCACCTGTAGATTTTCAGTTTTAAGATAAACATCCGCATCCGGGTTTATCTTGGGTGCCTTGATAAGGTCGGTGGTCCTGATGACCTTCTTCAAAACGTGTGAAGCCTTGTAGATACTGTCCAGTGTAAGCATAATGTATTCCTCCTCTTGATCCGTGTGCAGAGGGGGGCAGCATCCACTAAAAAAGCCCTCTTACCACGAATGGAGAGAGGGCAACAGTATAAGCAAAACTCAGCCTCTGTACATCCAACAATGCACTTCCCTGTAACGGTGGAAATCCGTACGGTCTTACTGGTATTCAGACCGTCTGCTATGGGTGGATCATGTACACTGTCCTTACTGCCTCGCACCGAGCGGCAGCTCTCTGAAAAGGGTGGTGGTGAACATGGCGGCAGTGCCGCACCCGTCAACGCATTTAACAAGTTTGTGCTTTAATTATACAACGTGATAAAGCATTTGTCAAGGGGTATTACAAAATTTTTTATAGTTGCTTTATCCACCGAAATATGATATAATTTATTAACTAATAAATATGCCACAGGAGGAAATCTTATGAAACTTGCCGAAGCACTTCAGGAGCGCGCCGACCTCAACCGCAGGATCGCACAGATCCGCTCAAGACTTATAAACAATGCGCTGAAACAGGAGGGTGAAACTCCTGCAGAGGAGCCTGCAGAACTGCTCGCCGAACTGGAAAACTGCACTGAACAGCTTGAGTCGGTCATCGCTGCCATAAACCGTGCAAATTGCAGGACACAGGTGGATGGAAGATCCCTGACCGAGCTTATCGCCCGCAAGGACTGCCTTACTCTGAAGATCCAGTCCTACCATGAGCTTATCGCAGAAGCAAGCCGCACTGCCTATCGTGCTACCCGCAGCGAGATCAAGATCCTCAGCTCCGTAAATGTCAAGGAGTTGCAAAAGACCGCTGACCTTATGGCAAAAGAGCTTCGTCAGCTTGACAATCTGATACAGCAGACAAACTGGCTGACGGATATCTGATACGGACAGCGGTAGTCTTAAGGGCGAATGTTATCTCTGTGGCTGAGAATGAGTCCACTTGTCAGTGCCGAAGGGCAGGCACACCAATTTTCAATGTTATGCCACGACACTTCACAAACGCATATCTTATCGCGCATCTTTACTACCAGACATTGACTTAAGACGAGGGCGGGAATGGGGTTTCGTCCGTAATCCACCATACAAATAGTATATTATAGCGATTAATATACATAAAGTTGTAGAAAAATCTATTTTTTCAGTGGTTTTTTGTGTTTTTCAGGAGAAGAACAAAGAATGGCCACGATTCCGCGTTTTGTAATAAAGTAAATCCATATTACTTTTTGTAATATATCGGAGGTGTCCGCTTGCGCAAATACGCCGCAATACTGGGAGTGTTTCTTCTGCTCTCGGGATGTACCGTTCAACCGAATAAGACCCAGCGTACTTTCTTCGCGATGGACACCGTTATGAATGTGACGATCTACAGGGATAACTCCGAAGAACTGGTGACCGAAACAGGGCGCATGATAAACGAGATGGCTGCAAAGTGGTCTGTAACAGATGAAAACAGCGAGATCTATGCCGTGGGGCACAGTGGAGGAACGTCTGTTCCCGTTTCGCCTGAAACCGCAGAGCTTGTAAGATTTGCCCTTGAAATGGGAGAAGTTACAGAGGGTGCTCTAGACATCACACTGTATCCCGTGATACGGGAATGGGGCTTCACAACAGGAGATCACTGCGTTCCTTCAGAGGAGCGTATATCTCAGCTTCTGACGTTTACAGGCACAGAAAATGTCAAAGTAACAGAAGAAAGCATAACAGTCCCTGTCGGTACAGAGATAGATCTCGGTGCAGTGGCTAAGGGCTATGCAGGCGATGTATTGTGCGGGTATCTCAAGGACGAGGGTGTGTCATCGGCACTGCTTGACCTTGGCGGAAACATCCATGCTATAGGCTCCTCTCCCGACGGAAACCCTTGGCGGCTGGGAGTTCGGTCCCCCGATGGTGAGGGTAACATCGCAATACTTGAAATAAGCGACATGGCGGCAGTGACCTCCGGCGGATACGAGCGTTATTTCATCGGAGATGACGGAAAGCAATACAGCCACATCATAGACCCCGAAACAGGTTATCCTGCCGACAGCGGACTTAACTCGGTAACTATAGTCGGCAGCCAGGGCGCACTATGCGATGCGCTTTCTACCGCGGTTTACGTCATGGGGGCAGAAAAAGCTGTAGCGTTATGGCGTAACCGTAACGACTTTGAAATGCTGCTGATAACCAACGAGGGAGATATGATCATAACCGCAGGTCTCAAAGACAAAGTCACTACAACAGAGCTCCTCAGAGGAGATCTGAATTATATTGAATAGCCAACAAAAAGACCGACAGTATGATCCTGTCGGTCTTTTAAATTATTAGTACATTGTTATATCAGCTCAAAATCGATAAAACCGCCATTTACATTAACATTCACACACTTTACGCGCACCTTGTCGCCCACAGTGTAGATGCTTCCATCACAGGCACCCGTAAGGATAACACCATGCTCCACCTCGTAATCGCCCGCAGGAAGAGTGGTAACAGACACCATTCCCTCAACGGTATTAGGAAGCTCCACATAGATACCACCGCCGCTGACACCGGAAATTATGCCATCATATTCTTCTCCCACATGGTCTTTCATATACTCCGCCATGTAGAGGTTCTCGCATTCCCGCTCGCATCGTACCGCTGCAAGCTCTGTATTAGACGCCTGAAGTGCTGCACTCGCCGCAAAAGCGTTGTATTTTCTGCAAAGCTTCTCATGCTCCAGCGCGTACACATGATCTGTAAGGATACGATGTATCGCAAGGTCTGAATAACGTCTGATCGGCGACGTAAAATGAGCATACTCAGGCATCACCAGTCCGTAATGACCGAGAGGCTCCTCGCTGTACTTTGCTTTCATCATGGTTCGCAGCACTATTCGGTTTATCACGGTGTATTTATCGCTGTCTGCGCTGTTTTTGAGAACTGCCGCAAGGTCTGCTGCCGTAGACTTCTCACTGATACCCTCGGGATTCATGCCGAGAGCAGTGAGAGTATCTCCGAGCTGCAGAAGCTTCTCCGCGGCGGGAGCCTCATGCACTCTGTACACAAATGGTATCTTCTCTTTCATAGCGAGAGAAGCTGCGGAGTTGTTAGCGATAAGCATGAACTCCTCGATTATCTTTTCCGAAACACCACGCTCGCGGGGCTTTACATCGATACATACACCGTTGCTGTCGGTTATTATCTTGCTCTCTACCGTATCTATCTCAGGAGCACCGCGGTTATCACGGTTCTTTTCAAGTATCTCTGCAAGCTCCTGCATTATCGGTATCTTATCGATAACAGCGGCATATTTAGCTTTGATCTCCTCATCGGCACTGCCGTCAAGGATCTTATTGACCTCAGCATAAACGCCCTTTACACGGCTGCGGATCACAGATTTCTCAAAACGATAGGACATCAGCTTGCCCTGAAAGCTCACCTCCATAAGGCAGGAGAAAGCAAGCCTGTCCACCTGCGGATTGAGGGAGCAGATACCGTTTGAAAGCTGCTTAGGAAGCATAGGGACCACCTGATCCGCATAGTAGATGGAAGTACCGCGGGCATACGCCTCCTCGTCCAGCTTTGTACCCTTGCGGACATAGTGCGAAACATCAGCGATATGCACGCCCAGCTTGTAGCACTTATCGGTCTTTGTTATGCTGATAGCATCGTCAATATCCTTGGTATCAGCACCATCGATCGTAAAGATCGCCTCGCCACGAAGGTCAAGGCGACGGTTTACCTCATCCTCGTCAGGGTCGTCAATATCTAATTTAGAAGCCTCAAACAACACCTCGTCAGGGAATTCGGTATGGAGCCCGTTCGCCAGCATATATGCCTGCGCACCTGACTTTGCGTTCTCACAGCTACCAAAACCGCTTACGATAGATACAGTGTGGTCGAAGTGACGCTCGCCGCGCTTCTTAATGGCAAATACCACCTTATCGCCCACACGGAGCAGGTTCTTTCCTGTTTTCGCAATAGTCAGCGGCTCGTCACAAAGCTTATCGGGAAGCACCATCAGCTTATTACCCGCAGGCACGATAACACCCGTAAGCAGCATATCGCTCTCCTGTATGATGTCCAGCACGACTGCCACAGGAGAACGGTTGTACTCGTCTGCATCGGCTATCTTCTTAGCCAGCACCAGATCGCCGGGAATTGCACCCATCATATCCCTGCCACGCACAAAATACTCCACAGGTACCTCTTCGGCGGTCATGAATCCTGATTTAGGAGTGACACGGGTAACAGTAGCCTCAAAGTAGCACGCCCTGTTCTTAAGATAACAACACTCTTTTTTTATAGTGATATCTCCGAAACGCTTCATCTCTTTAAGCGCAGTATCAAGCTTTTTCATTCCCTTTTTGGTAATTCCCAGGCGCGAAGCCAGCGCCTTTACGGTAAGCCCTTTCTCGTTCGCGTGATAAAGAGCGGTAACAATGGCAGTTTTAAATGCGTTCATACTATCATCCTTTCTTTAAAGATCATCATTGTTAATATCTCATTTTAACGGTAATTAATACAGACTAACAAAAAGGACAGACCCGAAAGCCTGTCCTGTGTTTTTATTCGGAAACTGTGCTGTCAGCAGCGGAGCTTTCAGAATTTACGCTGTCTGCTGAAGAAGCCTCGATCGTAACCACATCATCAGCCTCTGCGGTAGTAGCATCGGAAACTGTGCTGCTGGTGCTTGTTGTGGATCCTGTAGATCCTGTGGAAGATGATGTATCATTCTTTCCACCGAGGTGAACATTGATAATGTTTACTGCAAGAGCCAGAACGAAGAACACTGCTGTAGCAACCACGGTTGCCCTGTTAAGCTTAGCTTCCTTTGTTCTTCCCGAATTTTTGCTGAAGAAGTTATCGCTGCTTGCGCCGCCGATAGCCTGTGACATACCTGCCTTTGTTTCGGACATAAGTACAACTATAACGATAAACACGCAGGCAACGATCAGAATGATCGCGCTGATTATTTCAAAAATTCCCATTATTATTTCCTCCATTGGCCACAAATAGGCATAACTTATATATCATACCATGATATTATAGCACAACAATTCTCAAATTGCAAGAGGTTTTTAAAATTTTTCTCACTTAAATGTATTTTTATTCAAGAATTATTGTAAACGGGCCATCATTCAGAATCTCCACCTTCATATCTGCACCAAATATTCCTGTCTGGACATCCGGTATCTCACTGCGGCAAAGCTCTGCGAAATACTCATAAAGTCGCTGTGCCTCAGCAGGCTCCTTTGCCATAAGGAAATTTGGACGGTTACCCTTGCGGCAGTCGGCATACAGTGTGAACTGCGAGATAAGCAGCAGCCCGCCTCCCACATCCTTAAGGGACAGGTTTGTCTTTCCGTTATCATCCGCGAATATGCGAAGTGATATCATTTTTGCGGCAAGGCGCTCGCACTCCTTTTCTGTGTCCTCCGCGCCTATTCCGATAAGCGCAAGGTATCCCTTGCCTATCTGACCGCAAATTTTACCGTCCACCTTTACGCTTGCGTGCTCCACACGCTGGATTACTATTTTCATCTTATGCCACCTTTATCTTCTTCGGCCTCCGCCGCCGCTTCTTCCGCTTCGGCTTCTTCCGCCTCCGCCACCACGGCTTCCTCCGCCACCTCCGCTGCTGGAGCTGCTTATGCGCACATGGGTGGTGGTTTCATGCAGGAATACATCGCTGCGGGTCAGGAACTTTGTGCGGTTGCCATCCATATAGCTGCGTGCACTTACAGGCTTCTTTCTCTTGTAACCCGATGTAGTGGTGGACACCACTATAGCAGCAATAGCGAGAGAAATACCCGCAGGCATAATAAGAGCACCGATGGAAAAGCCATCATCGTCATCCTCATAATAATAGTCTTTATCGGAATAGTAGTCGTCGTAGTTGCCGCTGCTTGCAGTGTTTTTATTGCTCTGCAGATAGGAACAGAAATACTGTATTGCACTGTAATAGTTATTACCGCCTCCGCTGTCCAGACCCTGATAAACACGGTCGAAAATATCATCTATCAGCGGCTCGTACATATCCGTTGCTTTACCATAGGCGGATATCCAGTCGTAATGGATATGGTCATTACAGAACAGAATAACGATATTATCGCTGCCATAGCCGAAGCTTTCATCAGCAAAATTGTCAGCATACTCCGAATCGCCCATGCCTTTGAGGTCATCCGTGATAACCACGCCCACATGGCACTCGATATCCTGTGCAACAAGGTCCATGTACGCAAGAAGCTCCTGCTCCTCCTTAGAGGACAGCACATCGTCAAGGTCCTGAAGCTCGGTCTTCCATACAGATTTGTCAGGTGTATCATCAGCTCCGCTTTCGGATACCGCTCCGAAATATCCGCAGAAGCTCTCTACCGCACCTGCATAACCATTCTGGTCGAGGCCGATATATACGTCACCAAGGATAGTGCCAAGCTCGTTGAAATACTTATCGGCAGCATCGCCGTCCATCTCTATCCAGTCGTAGTGATATTCTGCATCGAAATCGTTGCACAGAAGCAGCATTATCGAGCTGCTGTCATCGCCGAATGTCGTATTCAGAATATCCGCTGTATAATCATCGGGGTACATACCCATGATGTCGTCCGTAATTACTACACCGATATTGCAGTCTGCAAGCTCAGCCGCTTCAGAAAGAAGCTCCAGAAGCTCGGTCTCCTGATCGTATGTCAGCGAGTTATCCAGATCCAATATCTTTGCATCGTATTTTGCTGCGAAGGCTGTCACGCTCATGGGAAGCACTGCGCAGAGCATTATCGTCACCGCCATAAAAAGCGTTTTAAATCTCTTGAACAAGAAATCCCCTCCCATCCATCAGCTAAGGAACAGCCATGTAAAGCCGCCGCAAATAAGCAGCGAGATAAGGAATATCGCCGCACCGAAGAAAAAGCTCTTTATCTTGCTTACAGGAAGTATTCCGAAGCGTGTACCTGTCTGTCCGTTCATTACAAAGGGATAATCCTTGCCGTTGTACTGATAATTAAGGAACCAGACGGGAAGCAGTGCGTAAACCGCTGTTTTCTGCTTGAAATTCACATCAGTGGAGGTAACACTTACCGTGCTGTAGGACTGCGCCGCAATATCAGCTTTGAGGACCTCCTCTGCCGCATCACGGATACGCTTGTCGATACGTTTTTCAGCATCATTCAGAGTTACATCGTACTTCTCGGCCGCGCATCCCGAAAGATAGGACATGGAGAATGGTCTGATACCACTGTAGTTGAACGGCTCGATGCTCTCCATCAGGGAATCGTCAATACGCTTTGAGCCGTCGCAGGGTACGCGGATGAAGGCAAGCTCAGCCTCGCGCACAGATTTGTAATGCTTGGTGTTGGTATATCGTATATCGCCAACACGCCACGTGCGTATTCTCTTACAGTTCGCCTCTACCTTTGCTTTGGTTATGCCGCTCTTGAGCCAGTAGGGAACGTAAAGTGCAGATATATCCACTACCTTTGCATTCTCCTTGAAGCCATTGGGGAGCAGAAACTTGCCCTTTGTATACTCCTGGAATGCCTGATGCGCCATCTCCTTTGTCATGCCGAAAGGTATGATAAGATCGGGCTTGTACTCACCTGAAAGTCTGCCTGTAAGTATTACAGGAGTGTGGCAGAAATGACAGCGCACGGATGCTTCCAGCTCACTGCAGATGACGCCCGCAGCGCAGTTGGGGCAGGTGTAAAGTGCCGAGGCGCCGGTGAAATCCTCGATCTGCTTCTGCTCCTCTGTAAGCCGGTCAGGATCTGCCTTGTCCAGCTTCATCTCCTCATTTTCCTTGAAGTTCTGCTTGATCTGCTCCTCGTTGAAGGTACTATCACAGAAGAAGCACCTGAAGCCACCGAGAGTACTGTCAAATTCCAGTGCCGCACCACAATTGGGGCACTGATAGGTTACGGTCTGCATTTCCATATAATTCACTCCAGTTTATGTTCATTTATTTACAACTATCTTACTCATCACGCTTCCGATGCTGTCAGCGATAACAAGATCGGCACTACCGTCTGCGCTTGTGGGAGTCCTGTTTATCACGACCAGATGCTTTCCTCCGAAATAGGCGATAAGTCCGGCTGCCGGATATACCGCAAGAGATGTCCCTCCTATGATAAGCATGTCTGCAGAGGATATCTCATTCACTGCGCGGGTTATATCCTCGTCCTTGAGCTGCTCCTCATAAAGCACCACATCGGGTTTTATCCGTCCTCCGCAGGTGCAGTGAGGTACATCCTCGCACTGAGTTACCGCACTCAGAGGATAAAATGTACCGCATTTTTCACAGTAGTTACGATGCACACTGCCGTGAAGCTCCACAACACTCCTGCTTCCCGCCTCCTGATGCAGTCCGTCAATATTCTGCGTTATCACGCAGGACAACTTTCCTGCCTCTTCAAGCTCCGCGAGCTTCAGGTGCGCAGCATTCGGCTTTGCTTCGGGGAATATCATCCTGTCGCGGTAGAAGCGATAGAATTCTTCAGTGTGTCGCTTATAGAAGCTATGGCTTACGATGCTCTCGGGCGGATACTTATACTGCTGATTATACAGCCCGTCCGCACTGCGGAAATCGGGTATGCCGCTTTCGGTAGAAACACCCGCTCCACCGAAAAAAACGATACGGCAGCTCCGGTCTATCATCTGCTGCAAGGTCACACCCATCACTCCCTATATTATAAAGTTAAATTAATTATACAGCCAATATAGTGGTTTGTCAAGAAGCGGCATTTTTCTCAGCCACCGAAGAACACGCCCTCGATAAAGGTCTTGAGTCCGATGGCCACAAGCACGATACCACCGATAAGCGATGCCTTTGCACCGAGAAGCTGCCCGAATTTAACGCCGCCGAAAACGCCTACAAGGCTGATGGCAAATGTGACAACACCGATAAAACAAACTGCAGGAACGATATCAACACTCATCGCCGCGAAGCTCACTCCAACAACAAGCGCATCGATACTGGTTGCCACTGCCTGTATCATTATCGCTGCGATACCCGGCTCTTTTATGGCAGGCTTATCCTCATCCCCCTTAGCGCGCAGCTCGCCGATGCTCTCGATTATCATCTTGCCGCCGATGAAACCAAGCACCACGAGCGCGATTATCGGAGCGTACTGCTTTATAAGCTCCGCAAAAGCCGAGCCGAGGAAATAGCCGATAACAGGCATTCCTGCCTGAAATACGCCAAACATCAGTGCCGCAAAGACCGCCTTTTTCCTGTTCTTTATCACCGTTCCGTTTCCTATGGACACCGCAAAGGCATCCATTGAAAGTCCCACTGCGATCAGAAACAATTCTACAAATGTCATTTTTACTCCTCCCGTGCTGCGTACAAGCTGTCTGTCAGCACATTTTATGTTTATATACAACAAAAAAGACCCAAGTACCGCACTGTACTTGGGTCACAAGAGCATGATATCCCCATGTACAGCATAGCAATACATGAGTCTCGTTGATTAAGGCAAACCAGACCTTTCGGTCAGTATGTTGACTTGCCGCGCTTTCGCGCCACTACTCCCCCACGGGTATTAAGTTGTTAACTTATTCTAACACAATTCCGCCAATTTGTCAATAGCCGATAACTCCTAATTGGTCATAGCCTTTTTATTGGATGTCTGATAACGGTCTTCCACTTATCGGGAGCAACTTTTCTTGCATCAGACATATAAATCTCATGATGCAATCTGCTTTCACTGAAATCATTTGCATATCCGTTCTGCTCCAGATAAGCGTCCATCAAAGCCACTGTGGCAGGCTCATCATCAAACGGGCCGTTGTGCATTATCTGGACACACAGCCCCTCGTCAATGGTCATAAACTCTGCCGAAGAACAATCCAGTTTTTTCTTTTGGGTCGCTGTTTCTACCGCCCATCTGAAATCTGCTTCAGTAACGAAATCCGGCAAACGAATAACAGATATCCAATTAAAAGCGGATTTATCAGAATAATCTACGCCATCGATATCAGCTTGCCACCAGAACCCTTCGAGCGGCGGTACAACATACTCAAAAAAACCGTTGATCTTGTAATCGGTCTTATAGCTCATTTTCAAGGTATACGCAACAGCATACAAAATGCCGATCGCTTTCTGATATGCTCCACCCGCTTCGTTAGGGTCACCTTTTCCTTTGACAGCGATATAGTTTGCCTTCGGAACATTAACTATAGCCGGTTTGTTCTCAGGCATATAAAATTCTTTATATTCTTTTTTGAAATCAAATGCCATAACTCCCTCCGACAAAGCCTGTTTTATTACACTATTCCCGAATTATCCACAGCGGATATAAGTGCCAGCACCGAAGCAACGATGATATCCGTATGGATACCCGCACCCCAGCTTATGCTGCCATCCGCGAGAGTGATTCCGATATAGGAAGCCGCCTTGGAGGTAGATCCCTGCTCCATCGCATTCTGTGAGAAGTAGGAGATCGCGTAATCTATTCCCATGCCGTGCTTTATCGCATTTGATACCGCGTCAAGACGACCGTTACCACTGCCTGTGAAGGTGCGCTCGCCGCCGTTTATCTCAACCTTTACAACAGCGGAGATCAGCTCACCCTGAGTGTAGTGTGCATTGATAAACCTTACATTTCCGTTCGCATTGAGGTAGGTATCCTCAAAGATCTTATAGATCTCACTGGGCATAAGCTCCTTGTGCGCCTTATCCGATACGCCCTTGACGATGTAGCCGAAATGCTCGCGCATTCTCGGGGGCATGGAGATACCGTAATTCTGTTCCATGAGGTAGCCGATGCCGCCCTTGCCCGACTGGCTGTTGATGCGTATAACATCACCCTCGTACTCCCTGCCGAGATCTCTCGGATCGATAGGGAGATACGGAACGCTCCAGTGCTCAGGTTCGAACTCGCTCCGCCAGCGCATACCCTTTGCGATGGCATCCTGATGCGAGCCGCTGAATGCCGCAAACACCAGACGTCCGCTGTAAGGCGATCTTTCGTATACGTGCATTCTTGTCAGGCGCTCATAGACCTCAGTTATCTCGGGAAGGTTTGTGAAATCCAGTCCAGGCTCAACGCCGTGGGAATACATATTCAATGCCAGTGTGATTATATCCACGTTTCCTGTGCGCTCGCCGTTTCCGAACAATGTTCCCTCTACGCGGTCAGCACCCGCCAGCAGACCAAGCTCGGTATCAGCAACAGAACAGCCACGGTCGTTGTGGGGATGCAGCGATACAATGACATTCTCCCTGTTGTGCAGAGTTTTGCACATATACTCGACCTGCTGTGCGTAAACATGGGACATGGACTCTGCAACTGTTACTGGCAGATTGATTATCACCTTATCTTCTGGAGTAGGCTGCCATATATCGATGACCTTGTTGCATATCTCCATAGCGAACTCGGGCTCTGTGCCTGTGAAGCTCTCAGGTGAATATTCAAAGCGGAAATTGCCATTGGTCTTTGCCCTGTATTCCTTCAGCAGCTCTGCACCGGTAACCGCTATCTCTATGATCTCTTCCTTACTCTTTCTGAACACCTGCTCGCGCTGTGCCACAGAAGTGGAATTATACAGATGCACTATCGCATTCTTGCAGCCCTCAAGCGCCTCGAAAGTCTTCTGGATAATGTGTTCACGGCTCTGTGTCAGCACCTGCACAGCAACATCATCAGGGATGAGATTGCGCTCGATCAGGGCGCGGCAGAACTCATACTCGGTATCGGAGGCAGCGGGAAAACCGATCTCGATCTCCTTGAACCCAACGCTCACGAGATAACGGAAAAACTCCAGCTTCTCCTCAAGACTCATAGGGATTATCAGCGCCTGGTTGCCATCGCGCAGATCCACGCTGCACCACATCGGAGGCTTGTCGATGTACTCTTTGCTTGCCCAGTCCATACAGGGGAACGGAGGCATGAAATATCGTCTGGTGTACTTGTTTGCCTGTTTCATAATAATAATTCCTTTCAAAAAAGTCTGTTTTTATATCAGAATCGTTGAAAGCTGTATTCAAGCATTATGTTCCGTATAAACAAAAACAGCTCCATCTCATAAAGAGATGAAGCTGTAAACTCCACGGTACCACTCTCATTGGCACAAGCATAAACCTGCACCCACTCATCCACATCCAACAATGTGTATCTCTGTAACGGGAGAACCCGTAACCGCCTACTGAAAAGGTTCAGCGATTCTGCTCAAGGAGGAGCTATGGCAAAGCCGTGTTACCGCCTCACACCAAACGGCGGCTCTCTGAAAATCACGTCAAAGCTTTATTTCCTATCAACGCATTTCAACATATTCTGTTAGTATTATATCAAATCAGTATCGATTTGTCAAGTGGAAGATAGCTTTTTTTATCACGCCTCAGCATATACCTCTTCGGTCTCGTCGTAGTCAGGGTGATCCTCGACAGAAAGCGGCTTCTCTCCGTGACCGCCCGGCTCGCCCTTGAAGAGCAGCTTGAGCAGGATAGGCGCAACGATAGAAGAACAAATTATCAGCGCAATAACCGCAGTGAACTGCTCCGCCGCAAACAGTCCGCAGGCAAGTCCTTTCTGTGCCACGATCAAAGCAACTTCTCCACGGGTCATCATACCTACTCCGATACGCAAAGCGTCCTTGCTATCAAACCTGAACAGCTTAGCCACAAGACCGCAGCCGATTATCTTTGTAATAAGCGCAATCACAACGAACGCAAGAATAAACCACAACAACTCAAGGCTGAAGCCGTCAAGCGTGGTCTTAAGACCGATACTCGCAAAGAACACAGGCCCGAAAAGCATATAGGAGCTTATATCCATCTTACCTGCGATGTATTCCGCATCACGCAGGTTGCAAAGGATTATGCCTGCGACATAAGCACCTGTGATATCTGCGATACCGAACAGCGCATCGGCGCAGTAGGAGAGGATAAAGCACAGCGCAAGTCCGAATATCGGAATGCGGCGCTGATGGAAGAATTTCTTGTCAAGATACTTGAACAGGAAGTAGATCAGCACACCTATGCAAAGGCTGAACACGATGAAAAGCAGTGTTTTGATTATAACATCAACAGGTTTTGCGTCTGTATCCTTGAATCCTATAACAAATGTAAGCACGATGATACCGATAACATCGTCTATGATGGCAGAACTTAAAATGATAGTTCCCAGCCGTCCTTTGAGATGCCCCAGCTCGCGCAGGGTCTGGACGGTTATGCTGACCGATGTGGCGGTCATTATCGTTCCCACGAATATAGCCTTGAAGAACTCCTCCGAACCTATAGGAGCGAAGCCATAGAAGCAGGAATACATCGCATATCCGCCGAGCAGCGGAACAAACACACCCGCGCAGGCAACACAAAGCGCAACAGGACCACTCTTTATAAGCTCTTTAAGATTGGTTTCAAGGCCTGCAGAGAACATCAGCAGAACTACACCTATCTCTGCCATGACGGAAAGGAACTCCGACTCGCCTACCAGCCCGAACACACTCGGACCTATAAGCAGGCCCGCAACTATCTGCCCCGCAACCTGAGGGACCTTTATCTTTTTAGCGCCCATACTGAACAGCTTTGCTGCGATCAGTATTATGGCAAGATCCTTGAAATAATTCACCATGATAATATACCTCGATGATATTTACACAAAAATATGTGCGCATAGGCACACCTTATAAATTATAAATCTTCTCACATTCAAATTCAAGGATAATTGTCAACAATATTTCGTCACAATAATGTATATTTTTTGTCATCAAAGCTACAATAAGCACATACGAAAACGGGGTGAACACATGGATTTCCGGACCTACACCACAGCGCGGACACTCCGCAGTCCCGCGAACGGCAGAATAATTGCTCTGAGCGAACTGAACGATGGCATATACTCACGCAGACTAAAAGGTGATGGATTTGCCGTAGCTGTCAGACGCATAAACGCCTGCGAAAAAAGCAGCACAGGCATATTATCAAAATTAAAGGCGTTTATTCAGAGAATATTCGGCCCATCCGAGTTTGTCGAGATTTGCTCTCCCGCCGACGGAGTGGTTACAGAAAAGGGAGAAACTCTAACGATCCGAACAGGTGACGGTGTGATAGTTTCCGTCTGCCCGGAAACAAAAGCAGATTTTCTTCCCGAAACAGGCGATAAGATACGTCGCGGCAGGCGTATATGCGTCATTCCCCGTGCCGATCTGTCCGCAAACTCTCTCGGTGGCGCGGTAGCGGTGATATTCGCCCTGCCCGAGCAGATCACAGAGCTTCATATTTCCACAGGACGACGCCGGGCAGGAGAACGGGCTGCATTTTATCATGTGCATCGTAAATAAAACCAGTGCCAAAAACACTTTTTTCGGGTATTTTCAATTTTTTTTGAAAAAATGCTTGACAAAACCAAAACGCTGTGATATAATAAATAAGTCGTTGAGGAGATGTCTCCTCTCGGCCAAACACGGCGGCATAGCTCAGTTGGCTAGGGCACTTGGTTCATACCCAGGGTGTCATTGGTTCGAATCCGATTGCCGCTACCATTATGGCCCGTTGGTCAAGAGGTTAAGACATCGCCCTTTCACGGCGGAATCATGGGTTCGATTCCCGTACGGGTCACCAAACAGTAATAATCCGAACACTATTCAAATTGATGGAGTGTTCGGGTTTTTATTTTATCTATGACTTTTCTGTATAACAAAACAGGAACAAGGCGAAATGCTTTGTTCCTGTTTTTGCTATTGTTCTAATATTTTTGTTTATTTTAAATTGCTCTGTCTAACAACTTGGACAGTTTGCTAAAAATAATCTTAAGGTGTTCTTCTTCAATAAAATGGTCTAATTCAGGGTGATTATCTGTTACCTCATTTATAATTTTTAGCAATGACTGCGTGTATGCGGAAACAATAATATTCATTACTTGTTCCTTTAAGCTCTCATCTGTTCGTGACACATTGAGATTAAATACAGCGTTGTTGGAATGTTCTTCAAAAACTTTCTGCTTGTATATGTCGAGTGTTGAAATATCAGAGTGTTCATATCTGCTTGCGGTTTTATAACACGAAACATACAATTCAAAACCACGTTCATCAGCCTTATTAGCTAAATCGTATATATTTAACAGTTTAATATTTTTATCAAAACCAGCTTCTTCAATTTTATTTTCAAAAAAACTTATGTTATTATCTACATCATCCAAAGTATAAGGTAGAGGCTTTCCGAGTTCAAGCATTTTTTGAAAAAAATCACCTTTCATATCTTTTCGCTATCAGAGCAATTAAATAGAATGAATGAAGAACAACGTACAAGAGCAGAGAGTGCATTTGCTGCATTGTTACCTTATATCAAATAATAAAAAGCCGGATCACAAATGAGTGACTCGGCTTTTTATTACAATATAAAAAACACCATATCCGCGAATACGGATATGGTGTTTTTGTAAATAAACCCTGAATGATTCTCGCTGATTCCTGATGCGATATCAATTCAACGCGTTTGTAAAATCAATTCCGATACGCACCATCTAAGTTATCCTTCAGAGTGTACGCCTGCTTCTTAACAGCACCATCTGTACTGTCCGACGCAATATCGCAGAATTCAGATGCCTCAGCGGTTCTGCCGATCTTCGCCATAAGATGGGCTACCGTCAACGCAAGACTGCATTTTACTGCCGCATCATCTATCTTACCTTCCGTTATCGCTTTCTGAAGCTTATCTGCAGCATTACGAGCAAAACATCTTGCAAGCTTATCGTCCGCAGCATCGCAGGCAAGCCAGTAAAGATCCAGCCATAGCGAGCCAATCAGCATGTTATCCGAAGCATTTACAGATTCGTTAATGTGAATAGCCTGCAGATATTTCAAAACCAGCTTATCAAAAGGAGTAGTGAGAAACTTTTTATCTTCAATAACCGGGGCATGCTGCTCCTTAAGTATTTTTTGGACAGACTCTATCTCGAAAGATGTTATACGGAAGAAACTCAGATGATGATTACTGTAATTACAATGCGGACAACGTATCACTTCAAACCAGATCGGATCTCCCTCTGCATAACGAACTCTTCGGTCAGGGTCGATCTTTCTCACTCTCATTACACTCTTACGGAGATTCTGCACAGTGAACTTTTCGCCGCAGACAGGACATACCTCATTATGATTATAGATGCAATCGGGAGCAACTACAGGTGATTCGACAACATGACTGAAAGAATATGCTTCAGGGAACACAAACTTCGGCTCATGAAGAGTCTTTGCAGAGTGCTCCGTCTTATAAAGCTCATTGTCAAGGTGACGTATACGGTCACTCATGTTTTCAAGCACCTTGCCCGCTATTTCAGGACAATTCATGAAAAATCTGGTAAGATTCTTCTTGGATATCGAAACACATATAGTGTCCTCCAAAGCTATACAGGAAGCACTTCGAGGAAGATTGTCAAATATAGCCATCTCTCCGAAAAAATCACCTGCCATTATGCGGGATACCTCAGTCATAGCACCGATAGCATTAGTGATATACACTCCCACGGAGCCTTTCAGTATTATGTACATTTCATTTCCGGGCTGTCCCTCATAGCAGATGTACTCATCCTTTACGAAAGTTATAGGAGTGGAAATTGAATTCAACTCAATAAGAGTTCCGTCATGTAACATAGAATTACCTCCAACAAATATGAATTAGCCAACAAATGACATACCGTCAACTGTGGTGGATACACGTTTTATCAGTTTGAGACCGATCATAGCGACTATCATTTCAATCCATAAATCCGTCCGCTATCAGTCTCTCTACCGAGCGCCTCCTGTTCTCGGCGGAAGATGTTTCAATGAGTATAGTCGAACCGCTGAGATATTTGTCATAGCTGCGATAAAAACCATCACAGCTTATCTTTCCGTCACCCCAGGCGAGATGCAGATCACTCACCAGATCGTTATCATTTATATGCACATGCTTCACATAGCGTCCAAGGGACTCCGCCCATATTTCGGGGGGCACCTTTGACAAAGATGCGTGTGCGTAATCAAGACAGATCCCAAAATTGTCATATACGCACAGGCCTTCGGCGAGTCTTGCCAGAATCCCGGGAGTGGTGTCAAACATATTTTCGAGATATATATTCACATCCCCTGACCTGTCCAGAATACTACTCCATACCTCAATATTGGTCCGTAACCAGTTTTCGATATAATCGGGGGAATTAAGGAACGGATTATAGTTAGTATGGAACACTACCGCACCTGCACCTATATTCCTTGCCGCTGCAAGGCTCTGCTCGATACGTAAAAGGGATATCTCTTTTATTCTCGGATCTGCACTGAACGGTATCACATCGAAAAAAGCTCCGTGAAGCGTACAATAATCAGGCAGCCTGAAACGATCGTAGCTGTCGATGATCTGACGTGTTCTGCTCTCACTATCCAGGACATCAGGGAAAAAGAAATCATTATACTCAAACCCAAGCGAATACCTCTGCGCAAATTCCAGAGATTCTTCTATAGAATTCATATCAGGTATCATGAGAAATCTTTTCATAGTTTTATGTTCCTTTTACTTCGCTGCGGCAAATTCTATCTCAGATGGGCTTTCATAATCCTTGACACCTGTCACGGAATAAACAAAAACACCCTTTGATTTTCCCTTGAGAGGGATCTCGCCGACCTCCTCAACGGTAACACGATCCTTTATATGCTCATACACTGTACCGCTAATATAAACAGTACCTCTGGGAGCGTTTGACTCCAGCCGTGCGGCAGTATTGACCGTATCGCCGATAGCGGTATAATCCATACGGAAATCACATCCGATATTACCTACAACCGCAGGACCACAGTTCACACCAACACCAAAACCCACATGCTTGCCATAACGCTCTACGAATTTTTCTTCAATCCTGTTTCCGCCCTGAACGATATCCCACGCAGCCAATAATGCCTTATAAACATAATCCTCTGTATCAAACGGCGCATTGAACACTGCCATAGTAGCATCACCGATGAACTTATCAAGCGTGCCTCCGTGACGGAATATACAACTTGTAGTAAGAGCAAGATAACTGTTCAGAATATCAACCACCTGCTCGGGTTCAAGGCTTTCGGACAACGGAGTAAAGCCACGTATATCCACAAAGAGCACCGCAACATCTCTGTTTTCGCCGCCGAGTTTAAGCTCGTATGTGCCATTCTTTGCGATCTCGCTGACCACCTGAGGAGCAACATATTTACTGAATGCCTTTTCTATGCTCTTTTTCGCCATACGCGCTTTATAATAATGGAGAATAATAAAGCAAACAGCTATAAGCACCG
The DNA here is from genome assembly GCA_045540255.1 of Oscillospiraceae bacterium. Classification (GTDB taxonomy): domain Bacteria; phylum Bacillota; class Clostridia; order Oscillospirales; family Ruminococcaceae; genus CAG-115. The sequence goes on from JAZQGZ010000054.1 coordinate 111,239, forward strand.
CTGAAACAGGTACCACAAGCACATCGGAAGAATAACCCGACGAGAATAACACCATGCCCAGGATATACTTTATCGCTATCATCACCACACAGGACAATGTGCCGAAAACAACACCGATCTTGTCGCACAAAAGCACAAGCGCCACTGCAATAACTGCTGCAACAAGTCCATCCATCCACGCAGGAACCGGATAGAGCGTCTTTCCGTCGAACAAAGCCTGTAACGCATTGGCGTGTATCTCCACACCATACATCTGCTGTCCTTTATCAACGGGCACCTGATATGCATCCATCATTCCGGCTGCGTATGGGCCCACTAACACTGCACTTCCCGCAAAAGCCTGTGCAGGCACATTTCCGTTAAGGACATCAATAAGCGATACCGCCTCATACTCTGAAACACCGCTGCTGTATCGGAACGGAAGTATACTTTTATCGGTCGGATAAACAGGATCAGTTCCCGCTGACCGCATATACGCCTCGTATATCGCAGAGCAAAAGCTGAGCGTGCGTTCTCCGCCCCTTTCGTCATAATAAAGGAATGTGTTGCGGATAACGCCGTCCTCATTATCCATCAGGGCATTGACGAATCCCTGTGAAGTGACCTCTCTTAGCGCAGGATAAGGGAGCACTTTATCCTGCACCGCCATCGCATCAACATCAACTATCCCGTTGCCGCTGCTTATTATATCTTTAGTGAATACATAACTGAAGCCTGTAATGACGCTGCCGTGTTCTTTGCAGGCTCTCACGAACTCTGCATCAGACTCTGTGCCGTTATCACTGCTGAAAAGGATATCAAACGCTATGACCGAGGGCTTTACATCCTCCGAAACACAGAGTACATCGATGAGATCCGCATACACCGATCGCTCCCACTTGGAGAAATCGCCAAGCTCATTCATTGTGCGGTCGTCTATTTTAATAATTCGTATTCGGCCGTCTGTACCGGTCGGGTGATGATAAAGAACATCCTCCATATACTGGTCAACCGGACCGAAAACACTGAAAAACGCACCACAAAAAGCCAACACCGCAAAAACAACACATGTAATTACCTTTTTCATAGCCTCTCCTACCGATTGCGCCATCTGCAGTTGCAAAACAATGCCCGACAATATGCCCCGTTATCTTCATACGCTTTTCAGGGAATGACGATCCACAAAACCAGCAGCAATTGCATATAACAAGCCCCCTGCCTGCAACCTGTATCATAATAATTAACCATATAAAATTATACCATATTTTAAGGCAGTTTGCAAGGTTTCAAAACACTAAAGCACGCTAAACGTTTGTATAAATTGCATAAAGGAAATTAGTGAATTTACACAATCAGTTTACACTTCATATCCTGTCCGCAATTCCGAAACCGATTGCCTTGGTCCGATACCTCCACAATGTGATACGCATCATTAGGCTCTGCAACCATAATACCCGCATAGAGGTGAAATGCCCCATTAATATATCGGATTTCAACAACAAACAGCCCTCCTGTGATCTGTTACCATAGGAGGGCCGTATTTTTTAGATATCATTTTCAAGACTACGGCATATCCGACGGATAACACCGGTCTAAACGGAAGGTTTCCGATCAATTGGAAAGATAGGATTTCACAAGCACCTGAAGCAACTCATCACGGTCAATGTGACGAATAAGGCCCCTGGCATTATTGAATGTGGTGATATATGTGGGATCCTCTGAAAGTATGTAGCCCACAAGCTGATTGATGGGATTGTAACCCTTCTGCTTTAATGCATCGTAAACTGTAGTAAGTATTTCTTTCATCTCATTCTCTCTGTCATCATGCACAGAGAACGTCATGGTCTTATCTATCATGATTTATCAAATCCTCCTTGAACATCCGCGGGCGCGGAAAACATACGCCTAAATGTCTATAATAATTATACACTTTCCCGAGAAAAATTACAACAGGCTTTCAGATTTTCTCGTTTCTCACGGTTGAAAATCTATAATTATCACAAAAAACGCTTTCTTTGTTTGGATATTCTTACAAAAATGTAGTTAAAAAATCTACAATTTTATAAAATTTGCTAAACCACTTGTGCAGGCGCTTTTTTTATGATATAATAATAGGGTAGTTATGTTTTCTTGTAAAGAAACATCGGAGATCATTATTCAATTTAGGAGGATAAGCAGTTATGGCTGTTGGAGATGGCGGATTTAAGCAGGTTGCCTTCGGATTTGATAAAAACGAAGTCAACAGTTACATAAGCGAACTTCGCAAGAAAATGAAGTCCATGGAAGAGGACATGAAGGCCAACAACAAAAAGACCGAGGAGGCTGAAAAGCTTGCCCAGGAGGCCGATGATCGCATACAGGCTGCCGTAAAGGAAGGCGAGGCAAAGTGCGCTGAGATCCAGAAGACTCTTGATGGCGAGCAGATGAAGACAAGTGCCCTCGAAGAGCAGGTAGAAAAGCTTAAAAAAGAGCTGGAGCAGGAAAAGAAGAAGATGTCTGATATGCTGCTCAGCGGCAAGGGCGTAAATGCCGAGGCGCAGAAGGCTTACGCGGATGTCCTTGCAAAGGCTAACGATGACGCAAAGGTGATCATCGATGAGGCAAACGCAAAGGCTGCCGAGATCGTATCCGCAGCCGAGGCAAGACGCGTTGCGGCTGACGAAAACACCAACTCTTTCCTTGCGGTCATCAAGACCCAGATAGAAGCACTGACAGACAGCTATAACGCTGTTTCCCAGTCCGCATCCGAGCTTCTCGGTGCTGAGATCGCTCCCGTGGCTGCTCCTGTAATGCCTGAGCTGACCATAAAGCCTGCAGCAGCACCCGTGATCGAGGAAGTAAAGGCAGCACCTGTGGAAGATGCACCTGTCAAGACAGAGACCAAGTCCAAGAAGACCAAGGAAGCTCCCGTAAAGGAAAAGGCTCCCGAAGAAGTGCCTGCTGTTGAAGAGATCAAGACCGAGGATACAATGCCCGCTATCGAGGAGATGCCCACCGCTGAAGGCAGCGGAGAGCTTGCTTCTTTCGATGACGTATGGGGCGGAAACGAACTGGCTCAGAGTATCTACAACAACGAAAAGAAGGACGCTGTTCCTCTCGTTAATCCCGATGCAAAGAATATCTTCGGCGAGGATATATTCGAGATCGGCAAGGGTTCCATTGAAGACGTAAAGGAATCCACCCCTGAAGAAGAGAAGATCGAAACACTTGATGATATTGTTGACGAAGTAAAGCCGCTTGACGTTTCCGATGTGGCAGAAGCAGCTTATGATTCCGGATTTGATCAGGATATTCTGGCACAGACTCTCAACTCCAATTCTCTCGGTGAAGGCGTTGACGATTCCCTGCTTGAAGCTGTAAAGGCAGCAGAAGCAGCATTTGCAGTACAGCCCAACGATATCGACTTTGATATGGAAGAGCAGGAGGAAGCTCCCGCAGGCAACTCTGAGGATGACCTCATGAAGGCTCTGCGTGAAGCTGAGGCAGCCCTCAACAGCCTTGCTCCCAGCTCCCTTGATGCAACTATCGAGGATGAGCCTGTCGTTACAAGCACCTCCGACGATTCCTCGGGCGACCCCTGGGCAGATCTCCAGAAGCAGTTTGAGGCTATGGAGCAGTCCGGCAATATCCCGACAGGCGATGACGCAGTTCAGCAGCCTGCAGCATCCAGCGCTCCCCCCGTTCCCTCCGCAGATGATTCCTCTATCTGGGATTTCGGCAGCATGGGAAGCAGTTCTTCCGGCGATGACGATGACATGAGCTCTGATTTCGGCGGATTCGGTGGATTCTGATAATAAAAAAATAGAGCCGGATGTATATTCGGCTCTATACTGATTTTACAGAGGTGATCGACAATGATCGAGCTTGACGTAAGCGAGCTTAAGGAAAAGGCAAAAACGCTGAAAGCAGGGGACAAGGTACTGCTGAGCGGCACTGTGTATACATCCCGTGATGCCGCCCACAAGCGAATAAAGGCTTGCATAGAAAGCGGAGAGCCGCTCCCCTATGACCTTGACGGCGCAGCCATCTACTACGCGGGACCTACCGCTGCAAAGGACGGCATGGCTATCGGATCCTGCGGACCTACCACTTCAAGCAGGATGGATGTATATTCCCCGCTGCTGCTTGATATGGGACTTTCTGCCATGATAGGCAAGGGCGAGCGCTCCGAGGCGGTGTGCGAGGCAATACAGCGCAACGGCGCAGTTTACTTCTGTGCGATAGGCGGTGCAGGCGCACTTGCCTGCAAGTGCATAACCGAGTGCGAGGTGATAGCCTTTGAGGAGCTCGGCTGCGAAAGCGTTAAGCGCCTAAAATTCGACAAATTCCCGCTTATCGTGGCGATCGACTGCGAGGGCGGCAATCTGTTCAGGACAGGCAGAGCGGAATTTGCAAAATAAGTTTTCATACCTGAACAGCCCGAGGATGTTTTCCTCGGGCTGTTTTTACGATTCAACTATATCAAGGTCGGCCGTGTCATACATCACTTTTGCATGATTTGTGCTGATGATCTCCTCACGGACCGTGTTTCCTGTCGTGCGGTCTATCGTCATGCGCACAACACTTCCGCAGCGGTACACGTTTCCGTCTTTCTCACGCACGAATCGCTGATCCCTGACGGCGCAATGATATTTGTATTCCTGCGGCTTGTCTGACAGAAGCTCTCCGATGAGATATTCTCCGTCACAGCGCACAAGTATCTGATATGTCCTGTCAGTGTCGTTGCGCACACGGTAGTCAAGATAATTATACATTATAGATGTACCTGTCCCGAAAGGCACCTTTCTTCCGAAGTCGGGAAACAGATCGAACCGATCGTGATGATGACGCTCAGTAACAGTAAGCTCAGAGTGAAGCACCATCCAGTGTATAAGATTTGTGAACTGACACATACCGCCGCCCGTGCCCGAGGAGACCGTTCCGTTTGCGATGGTAAGCCCCTCAAGATAGCCCTTGCGTCTGCTGTCCCTTCCCACAAGATGCCAGAACGAAAACGTTTCGCCCGGTCTTATCAGGATGCCGTCGACCTTCGGTGCGGCGATCGAAAGGTTAACAGCCTTATTCTCCTGCAAACGCATATCAACATTTCCCAGCCTGCGGCGTATAAGCGAGCTGTGAGAATATATCCTCACCCCAAGAGGCTCCGATGCCCTTTCGCCCGCAAAACGGCAGTGCTCAACAATATCGCGAAGCCTGCGCTGAATGATATTCTTTTCCACCGATATCCTGTATGTAAGCGGAGATATCTCACAAAATAGTCTGCGAGCCATGCTGCACCTCCATTGTCTTGTTCGATCACAATTTACCATGTAATCAGAAGCGAAGCTTTTGAAATGAACCAGATTTATTATACCACTTATTCAAGTAGATTACAAGCGTTTGTCTTTATTACTGCCGCCATTGCAACAATTGATATGATATCTTAACAAACCGCTCTGTATCGGGCTTTTTGCAGGATTTTTATTGTTTTTTTGCATAAATGGGATATAGCCGTTTTATGTGAAATGTAGGTCTTTTTTGTTTGCAGCTGTTTTTTATTGACAAAAATTGATACGCGTGATATAATAACTACATCCGAAAGTTTAGGGTTTAAACCATTGATATGGTTTGTTTCAAGTGGTGACTATGGCTGATCTTTCTTCATTCACTGACGAGCAGCTTGCCAGCGCAGAGCTTTCTGCAGACAGCGGCGAAATGGTTGCGGAGCTTATCTCCCGTTACAGCAATATGGTGTTCAGGATGGCTGCAAAATATGCTGACCTGGCAGATTACGAGGAGCTTGTTTCAGACGGACTGGACGCACTGCTCAACGCAGTATCCCACTATGACAGCGAGAAGGGCAGCTTCAGTACATTCGCTTCGGTGTGTATATCAAACCGAATGAAGAATACCACCGACAGTGCAGTTCGCAGAACAGCAAAACTCGCCTCAGCAGAAGAACTGGACACGCTTACAGACTCCTCTCCTACCCCGGAGGAGCTTGTTATCTCAAAGGAAAACACCAGCGAGATGAGCGAGCATATCAGAAACCTGCTAACCCCACTGGAACGTCGGTGCCTGAACGGAGTTATTCTAGGAATGTCTTATTCAGAGATAGCCGAAAAGATCGGTGCGCCCAGAAAAACGGTAGATAATGCAGTAGCAAGAGCAAGAGCAAAGCTGCGCTCCGTATATCCCGAACTCTGATAGTATACAAGCCTTGACGGCTTTATATATGACCCGGTAGCTTAATCACCAGAGCGTTGTTTTACAAAGGTGTCGGTGCAAGTCCGACCCAGGGCAAAAAAAATTTTTAAGAGGTATTACTATGTACACTGACAAGACTTTAAAGTGCAAGGACTGCGGAGCTGATTTCGTATTCACTGCAGGCGAGCAGGAGTTTTACGCTGAAAAGGGCTTCGTAAACGAGCCTCAGAGATGCAAGGCTTGCCGCGAAGCAAGAAAGAACTCCGGCAAGGGTGCAAGAACATTCTTCGATGCTACCTGCGCTATGTGCGGCGGTATCGCAAAGGTTCCCTTCGAGCCCAAGGAAGACAGACCCGTATACTGCAGCGAGTGCTTCGCTAAGCAGAGAGGCGAGTAATCTCGTCTTATAACCAGTAACAACGTTCCGGTTATCACAAAAACAGAAACAGACGGTCGTAAAGATCGTCTGTTTTTTGTTTAAATGCGGAACAGCTTTTTTTCAAAGCGTTCTATTGCATACTCGAAGGCGTCCAGGCTGTCGATGTTGGTGCTGCCGTTGTCAAGACGTGTGTCGTGATGGATATCACGTTCATCCCACACCGCACTGCGTATAGCGTCAATGAGTTTCGGACACTCCTCCGACACAAAAAACCTCCCTGTCGATATCAGCCTGTTGAGCATAGTGATGCGGGTGTTTATCGGACGTTTTAAGGCATTTCGCACCTCCAGCCGCACCGCACTGCGGAAGCTCTTCACAAGAAGCTGCTCCGCACTGTCGCAATATGCTGCGCATAACGTTGGGCTCTGCTCCTTTTCCCTTTCAATGTACTCCGCAAACGCCGAGATAAGACTCTCCGCCGAGCGGTTGCGGCTGTCGTAATACTCTGAGAGAACATATACATTCTTAAATCCTACGTCAAATCCAACGTGACAGAACACGCTTGCGCTGCCATTCCCTCCGTAGTCCACACCTACCACCGAGGTGATAAGCCTGTTTTCTGCAAGACGATCGGCGATCTGATGCACGGTGAGTATATTCTGTTCGGAAAAGCTCTCGTATATCCTGCCCTCTGCAGCGACCCACATTCCCAGAATGAAACGATCGTAGAACACCCCCGAAAACTCACTGCGCAACGCCGCTACATAGTCCGCAGGCAGATGCGGATTGTCCTCCAGCATGAATTTAAGGGACAGCAGATCGGAAATCCCCTTGTCCAGATAGTTTCTTTTCAGCCAGTGTCCCGGGGTGTCGGGATTTGTCGTGGCAAACAGCTTTGCACCCTCCTCCGAAAGTCGCGACAACAGCATAGTGAAGAAATCCTCGCCGAACAGCGAAAGCTCATCGCAGTATGCGCCGCCGAGCGTCATTCCTCGTATCTTGCCCTCCGCTCCCGAGTTCGCTGCACCCTCAAGATATATCTTTCGCCCGAACAGCCACGCCTCCTTTTTGGTTATGCTGTAGGAAAAAACCGATCCGAAGATCTCTGCCATAGGCTCAAGAACATTTCTTTTCAGCGTTGTCAGGGTCTTTCCTGCCATCAGGTAGCATTGGTTTTCGGGGCGGTGCGCCACCCATAAGCCCCACATTATCATGGAAATGTAGGTCTTGCCGCTTCTTACGCTGCCCTCAAAAATATTAAGACGTTTGAGTCCTCCGTTTTTCAGCAGCGCCAGTGCCTTTTTCTGCTTGGACGAGAATTCAGACATCCGCTTCCACCTCCGAGTATGCCTGGATAAGCTTTGCAAGCTTCTCGTTCTCGTCACCTGTGCCGTTTTCCTCCAGCATCTCGAATACAAGACGGAACACTTTTGCAAGCTTCTCCAGATCTTTCTCTGCGAGAGCTGTTATCAGCTCCTCGTCCGTTATCTTCTTTGCGAACATCTCACCGAATTTTATGAAAGAGCGGTTGTGTTTTGTAAAGAATTCCGCCGCCGTTAGTTTTTTTGCCATAGTGCCTCCTTTCAGCCGTGGCAGTTCAGCCATCGGCTTATTCTATGCGAAACCTTTCGCACCAGAATATTATCGTACAACACTGTGCATTTAACTGCAACAATAATTACCCAAAGTATAATTGATGCAAAACATTCCGAATGGTATCAAAAAAACAAATAATTATACAGTTTAAAACAAAAAAACTGCGAAAAACTCTTTATTTCTGTAAGAAAATATGATATACTAAATATATATAACTTAATGCCCCGTATGTTTGGCGGCATAATTCTGAATGGATTGGATAGGTGCATAATGGCATTTTGTGATCTTAAACCGGTTCGCGTGTATGATGAAGCATCGGGCTGCACTTTCATAATAGGCGATACTTTTTCAGTGTTCCCGTTCGGCACAGACCGCCCGTCTGTATTCAGCTGGGATATGATAGGCAGTGTAATACAGGGCAAAAAAGACATTACGTTCAAAACAGAGAATTCGGACTACAGGATAAACCTGACCTGCTTTACAGTACGTCAGGATTATTTCCGTGCGATTGCAATAATAGAGAGCATGAAGCGCAGCTATGATTTTTCCTATACGCACGAAAAACGCGTACTTCCGCTGAAGCATCATTACATAGAAGTTTCGGCAGGTAATGAAGCCTACATAGGAGAAGCCCTCATAGACGAAAATGACACTGCAGCAGCTTTCGTAACCATGATGAACATAAAGCTTATCAAGGTGCTGTGGCTCATCGCGATACTGGTAATACTGGGAGTGTTTGCGGTGCTTCACTTCTTCATCGGCTCCACAAGCGAGAATATACTGTATTTCATTCCTATCTCAATTGCAGTGGGTGGTATAATCACGCTGCTCATCTACCTTGTAAGCCATGCTGTTGCAAAGAACAGATTCCAGCACACAGCAGGAGCAGATCCTGCAGCAGAAGAGATAATAACCTTTGTGATCAGCCCCAACGGTTTTGCAGCATGCGAAAGCTGCATTTACGACCAGCAGGATATAATCCCCTGGAGAGTGCTGGATCACTACATCGAGACCGACAAGCTGTTTATATTCTACAGAGGCGGCGAGGCTATAGTATATATGCCCAAAAAAGCGTTCGATAAAAAGCACCTCGGAGGCATCTCCGATATCATAGCTATCAATGTCGAGCAGAAGTAAGGAGGAGAGCTGAATGAACGTCGATATAAAAAGCGAACACGTCGAATTCGGCGGCAATAATGTTCTGCTCGTATCCATAAAAGGCGGCAAGGCAATGATAGGCACCTGCTCCGTAGGACGAAACCTTAAGCGCGGCGATATTTCCGCCCTTAACCGAGTGTTCTACGTAGGCACCGAGCCTGCTGTAAGCATCATCTGCCCAAACAACGGCGACAAGCGTACCGACCGCATGATAAGTATGTGCCCGGGTTACGGCGGAATGGCAGAGGATATCCACGCCGCGCTGACCGAAACGCTGAACAAGATAAACCGTGGTGACTCACTGGAAAATGGACTTAGAGATCTGTTCCTGTTTTTACAGGACGGAGTTTACACCGTATACACTGCGGAATATTATCCCACAGACGGCGGCAGCTCATTTTTCTGGGGTGCCTATAATGTACCGCATGAGGTGCACGGCTCGGCGGTTTACAACCGTACGATCGGAAAGGATAAGACCTATCGTCCCTGCTTCCTCGTTCCCGGAAACACTCTGGATATCTACACTGCCAAAAAGCGTGTGATAATAGATGAAGCTGTAAAATCCCGTAAATATCAGGGCATAGTATATCACCTGTCGGGACTCCACTCAGTGTTGCTTAAAGGACATCACGGAGCAGTAGCCTGCATGGCAGCGGGAATCCCCTTTACCTGCGCAGTTGTGGAACGCATCAACGACACCTACACTGCCCCGTTTGATATTCCTGATGCAGAGCCTGCCGAAAATACAAATAAGGAGAATACGGAAAACTCTTCACCCGCAACCGAGGCAAAGTCTCACGAGGGCGTCGCAGGTTTCAGAAGTGCTTCGGTGAAGATACCGATGGATCTTATGCCGAAGGATATGCTGCGGAATCTGCTGGAAAACCGACTTGAATACAAGCCTGCCCATTACGCAAACATCGTCCATAAAATGAACGGAGTGCGTCACAGAGCACTCAGCAACAACACTCTGCCTCATGATGTGCACGAAAAAAGCGAGCTTATGCCCGACTGCGAGATGATCGAATCTGCTTTTGCTGTAGGTTCTCTTTCGGATGAACAGCTCAACGCATTACTGAGCGGTGAGACTGATATCAACGGCGAAGTGATAATCTCTCCGAATTTTTACTCCAGTATCGTAACAGCCTGCAACTATCTGCAGTTCCATGATGAAAAGAAATTCATCGACTTCGGCATCGCGATAATGGAAAATCCCGAGCTTTATGCAACTCACGAGTATGTAGCAAAAAGAGTATCAAGAGTAAGCTCAAAGAAAGCATACCGCTTCTTCAAGGAGGCTCTCAACGATCAGGAGGGCATCTACGAAAAACTCTACCCCATCGCTGACCGCTACATAAAGGATTATGATCTGAAGCACGACAAATAAATAACATCCCCGCAATATATACGCGGGGATGTTCTGTACAGAAAGGATAAGTATGAGTGACAAGATATATACACCCTGCAACCCAAATGCGCAGCCTTGTGTAAAAAATGTGATGAAGTATCTCTCGGATATAACTTATAACAAGGTCGTCACAGGTCAGCACACGCAGACGATGGCGCAGGAGGAGTTTCACCACATCGAAAACGTAACAGGAAAACAGCCTGCCCTGATTGGGTTTGAATTGCTGTCCTACTCCCCGAACATCAACTATTCCGACACCGACGAGGAGTGCATGACAGAGGTGACAGAAAACTACGGCACTCTTAAGCGCGCATGGGAATGGGCAGAGCAAAAGGGACTCATCACCTTTACATGGCACTGGTTCTCCCCTCTCGGCGGTCGCTCCAAAGCTTTTTTCACCTGCAATACCGATTTTGATGCATCAAAGGCTGTTATAGAGGGCACGCCCGAACACCATGCGCTTTTATCTGACATGGATATGATGGCAGGACTTCTACGCCCATTCTGTGACAAGCAGATACCGATCCTGTGGAGACCCTTCCACGAGGGGGACGGCGGCTGGTTCTGGTGGGGTGCAAAGGGCGCAGAAACCGTAAAAAAACTGTGGCGTATAATGTACGATCGCTACACGGATCTCCATGGACTGAACAACCTGATATGGGTGTGGAATTCACAGGTGCCTGAATGCTATCCGGGTGATGACGTTGTGGATATAATATCCCGCGATATGTATCCTCCCGCCCACGAGCACACCTCGCAAAGCGAGATGTACCACGGCCTCATGAAGATCACTGACGTGCCCAAGATAACCATTATCGGCGAAATAGGCACCCTCCCCGATGCCGAGGCTATCGCAAAGGAAAACGTGGGCTGGGCAAGCTATATGAGCTGGTCAAGAGAATACTGCCTTAGCGGAGATTACACCTCGGACGAGGAACTGAAAAGGATGTATAACAGCCCCTTTGCAGTAACAAAGGATACACTTCCCGTACTGTATTAAAGTCTCCTTTGATACATGATCAAACATATAAAAAAGCGACTTTTGACATGATCCCAAAAGTCGCTTTTGTGTTTATATCACACGGTCACTTAAAAACAGCCTGTTCCGCATCAGATATCCAGATATCTCTTCCAGTAATCCAGAGATCTCAGCTCAGCGGAATTTTCAGCATAATCCTTGACTGCATTGTAGTAATTCTTCTTCACCATCTTGTTGAGTTTTGCAAGACGCTTCAGGCATACCTTAGCCTCTTTAGGATCTCTTGGAGTCAAAAATCCCTTACGGCTGCTGTAATCGTAGTTAAGGATAAGATCAGTCCTGCGGACAGATGTCTGCTGTGCTCCAACGGTCGGAACGATGTTATATCCTCTTCTTGCGGACAAGGAGTGAGCATTTACAGTCAGCTTGTTTACTATCCTTGCCTTAAGGGAATTATCGGGACCATCCTTCAGGGACTGCTCATAAAGGGGATAATTGAACGCCACTCTGGGCTCAAGGTCCTCGATATACTGCATCTTGTAGCCCTGCTGCATGATCTGCTGATGCAGCTTTTCGCCGTCCTGCTGCTTCAGCCAGTCAACACCCTTCAGGAAGTCCTCAACGCCCTGCATGAGCAGATGTGCGTTCTTATAACGGTAGAGGCGCACCTCATCGTGTACGGAACAATACATAAGACGCAGGAAATCCTTGACAGGGATCGTCATGTTATGCAGAGAATTGTCAATAAGACGGTTTCTGAGGATATAGTAGCTGAGGAACGAGGAGTACTTGTTCTCAAAGGGCTCATGCCATACGCAGATACCATTCATAAGAATCAGATGCTTCATGTTGCGCAGACCATACTCAACATCATCGCCACGGATGAAGATAGGCATGGGCAGGTTGCTTTCGGTAACCACTTCCACAGGGAATGCACAATACCACCAGGCATTGAACTGAGGTGTTTCCTCGATCTCATTGAACAGGCAGGAATCCATCGTACGAAGATCAAGTCCGCTCTTCAGGGAAACAAGATAACCACTGTTCCATATAGCACCGGACTCGGTCTGTCTGTAACGGTCGTCAAGGCGCAGCATAGCACCACCGATAAACGCATCCTTATATGCATCCTTCACAAGTGCGAACATAACGCAGGTCCTGTAGATGGACTCAGGCTCGATAACGATATCATCATCCATAACGAGGATATGAGTTATACCAAGCTTTTCTCTGGCTGCAAATATCTCGATCATACCACGGGTGAAGCCGCCTGCACCACCTGCATTCTTATTCTGTACGATATGTATATTATCATTAGCCAGTCTGCTTATATCCAGTGTTTTGGCATTGTCGGAAATGAACACCTCAAGCTTGTCCTTAAGGAACGAATTCTCGTTGTTAAGGAAGTTGTCGCTGATAAGCTTCAGATTGTTTTCGATGAACTGCTCGCGTCGATATGTGCAGATATCTATAGCAAGCTTTACTTTATTGAGCTTGTCCTCGGGGATATCCGCGTTATAGCTTCCGCCGTAGTACTCGGATCCATCCTCAAGGGCGAAAAGCTCAAAGCACAGCATTCCGCGCATATTGGTGATATCGGTCTCGAAAGAGAATACACCCTTTTCACCTGCTTCGGTCGTAATGTTTTCTTCATGCAGGATCTCTACTGCGATCCTGTCTGTCAGCTTCTCTTTTCTTACTACCTTAACGGTAAAGCTGCCCGAGAAAGATATAGAAAGAGATACATTTCTGACGTTTGTGTATTTAGTCCATTTTTCCACTGAAAGGCTGTTGAAATATGTATCGAAATAAGCATATCCGTCCTCTTCAAAGGAAAGCACCTTTTCATCGGGAGAAAATGTTGTTTCCTCAGCCAGTCTGAAATACATCTCCTGCTCCATGCAGGTCTCAAATGACGGGAATAACAGATTTTGTATTATCATAAAAGATCATCCTCCAAATTTAAATCTTACATTCCGATTAATAATTATACTCCTTTTGACGGCATTTGTCAATAGTTGACAAGCAACGCTTCATATTGAAGCAGAAGCGCATGAATAAGCACTGATAATTACAGCTGATGCTTTTGTCAGACATGTATAATATACCTGCTTGCGTTTAGTGTTTTTTGTATAGTGCGCCGATTTTGCTTTCATTATCTACATTTTTGAAAAAAGTGGTATAACAAGGAGTATGGGCGCATTAAGGCTAATGTCAATATGCAATACCACATATTATGAGAGTGAGGTAAAAATATGGAAAACAGAATCGGCAAACGGATATTATCCGGATTGCTCTCGGCAGTGATTGCGACAACAGCAACATTTACAGCTATGCCCGCAACCACATTTGCAGCCACCGCTCAGGCAGAGTGGGACGGCAGCGTGTCCACTGTCTTTGCAGGCGGTGTGGGTACAGAAGCAAAGCCTTTCCTTATCGCTAACGGCGCTCAGCTTGCGCTGCTCTGGAAGGAACTTGCTGACAAGAACACACAGTTTGAGGGCGTATATTTCAAGCTGATGAACGATATCGTGCTCAATGACGGTGTCGAAGAAGCGGACGAGCCTCTTGTATGGAACCCCATCGGATATGAAGGATACGGCTTCAAGGGCACTCTCGATGGCAACGGATACAGCATTATCGGTCTGTACCACGGTGAAACTACCGCCAGATTATTTGGTGTTTTCGGTATGATCGAACCCGAAGGTGCTGTAAAGAACCTTAATATGAAAGAGAGCACGCTTAACGGCTCGTGCCCTTCATATAACACACATTTTGATTATGTTGGTAATATAGCTGGTTACAGCCATGGAACGATCAGCAACTGTAACAACTATAACCCCATAGAAGTATCCGTGACAGGTTCCTGGAGTGGCGCAGACTATATCGGCGGTATCTGCGGCGTTAACGATGGTACGCTTAAAGACTGCAATAACTACGCCACCATATCTCTCAATGGCCCCGGTACATACTTGGGCGGTGTTGCTGGTCTTGTCACTGGAGGCAGCGCCACCATTAATTGTAATAATTATGTTGATATTGCCGGCGACAACTCTGTTGGCGGTATTTGCGGCGTTGCCAGTGGCGGATCTGTCGTGGAAGATTGCAGCAACTATGGCAAGAAGGTAACTGGTGGCACTAATACAGGCGGTGTTGCTGGTTATATTGAAGATGCGGACATTACCAACTGCCACAATGTCGCTGCTGTGCAGGGCTACAATGCTACAGGTGGTGTTGTGGGAGAAGCTAACCGCCATACTGATATTGTTAATTGCACTAACAATGGCAGTGTTTCAGGTAATAAATGTGTAGGCGGCGTTGTCGGTTATGCAGGCGATGGGTACACTTATATTACAGACTGCACAAACACAGGTGCCGTCAGCTGTATAGACAAGGATGTCGGTGGCATTGCAGGTCATACTGTGACTTCTGACTTTGTGGGATGCATCAATACAGGTAATGTGACAGGCGGCAACAATGCCAGCACAGGTGGTGTTTTCGGCTATAAGTATAACTGCCTTGCGGAAAGATGCTACAACACAGGTAATGTTATCGGCAACGCCACCTGCAACGGCGGTATCGTAGGCTATGCTGAAGGCGGTACATATATCAACTGTGCAAACCTCGGTAATGTAACATCCGAATTTGATTACAACGGCGGTCTTACAGGCTATTTCAAAAATGCTGTAGTATTTGAAAACTGCTACAACACAGGTGATATCACAGGTGCTTCTTATACCTGCGGTCTCTGGGGTATCCTTGACAATACAACAAACGGTTCCGCAACAAACTGCTACAACGCAGGTTCCGTAACAGGCACAGGTTCTAACGTATATCCGGTAGGCGAAACAGCAACAAATATTGAAAACGTCTACTATGACTGCGATGTATGCGATCTTTCTTACTACGCAAACATGGCATTTGCTAAGACGACCGAAGAGATGACAGCTCCCACAGTAATTGCTGATCTCGGTTTTAACGCAGCAGAATGGACAAAGAAGACAGATTCCTACTGGTATTCTTACTATCCCGACCTTTCAGCTCTTGACAACGATCTTCCCTGCATCCTCAAGGGTGCTCCCGTTCCCCAGAACGTTGAAGTATATGCAGGCAACGGCAAGGCAATGGTCAAGTGGGATCCCGTTATCGGCGCATCCAAGTACGCTGTATATCTTTACAACAACGGTGCATACACCTGCAAATCCTCTGCTGTAACAGGCACATCCTTTGCAGTAACAGGTCTCGCAAACGGCGTTAAGTACGGTTTCAAGATAAAGGCTTACGTAAACGGCGCATGGAAGGAAGCAACCTCTCTCATATACGCAACTCCCACATTCACAGGCGTTCCCAGAAACATCAAGACTATCGCAAGCGATAACAAGGTTACAATGACATGGGACAAGGTGACAGGTGCTACAAAGTATGCTGTTTATATCTATGATAACGGCGCTTATGTATGTAAGTCCAATGCTGTAACAGGCACATCCTATGCATTTACAGGTCTCAAGAACAACGTTAAGTACGGCTTCAAGGTAAAGGCTTACGTAAACGGCGCATGGAAGAACGCTTCCGCTATCGTTTACGGAACTCCTCTTACCGTAGGTATTCCTCAGAATGTCAAGACCACCGCAGGCAACAACAAGGTAACAATGACATGGGATGCTGTAACAGGTGCTTCCCAGTATGCAGTTTATGTTCTCCAGAACGGTTCCTATGTATGCAAGAACAACGCTGTAACAGGCACTTCCTACACATTCACAGGCCTCACAAACGGAACTGCTTACAGCTTCAAGGTAAAGGCTCTCGTTAACGGTGTATGGAAAGCTGCTTCCGCTGCAGTAAGCGGTACACCTACCAACGCTGGTATTCCTCAGAACCTCAAGACAACTGCAGGTGATGGCAAGGTAACAATGACATGGGGCGCAGTAAGCGGCGCTACTAAGTACGCAGTTTATATGCTCCAGAGCGGTTCTTACGTTTGCAAGAACAACGCTGTAACAGGCACATCCTATACATTCACAGGTCTTACTAACGGCACAAAGTACACATTCAAGGTAAAGGCTTATGTAGGCGGCGCTTGGAAGGAAGCTTCCGATGCAGTAACCGGTACTCCCGTAGGTGCAGGCATTCCCCAGAACATCAAGACCACCGCAGGCGACAGCAAGGTAACAATGACATGGAGCGCAGTAACAGGTGCTACTAAGTACGCTGTTTATATGCTCGAAAACGGTTCTTACGTATGTAAGTCCAACGCTGTGACAGGTACATCCTACACATTCACAGGCCTTACAAACGGAACTGCTTACAGCTTCAAGGTTAAGGCTTATGTAAACGGCGCATGGAAGACAGCTTCGGGCGCAGTTAGCGGAACTCCTGTTAGCTCCGGAATTCCTCAGAACATCAAGACAACTGCCGGTAACGGTAAGGTTACAATGACATGGAGCGCAGTAACAGGTGCTACTAAGTACGCTGTTTATATGCTCGAAAACGGTTCTTACGTATGTAAGTCCAATGCTGTGACAGGTACATCCTACACATTCACAGGTCTTACAAACGGAACTGCTTACAGCTTCAAGGTTAAGGCTTATGTAAACGGCGCATGGAAGACAGCTTCCGGCGCAGTAAGCGGCACTCCCAAGGCATAACAATTAATACTGACGGCGCAGGTTTATGACCTGCGCCGTTTTTTATTTTTTACTGCATACAGCTCATCTAAAATCCTCGATCTGCATTGACACATCCCTGATTATTTGATATAATAAATATGGTAAGTTTTATCGTAAAAACCAATTACGGAGGACATTGTTATGGATACGAAAAACAAGTCAAAGATCCGGAGCATCCTTATCGGACTGACTGTGATGGCTTCGTCGTTCTGCATCGCATCGGCGGGTATTTCCGCTTATGCGCAGGAAGATACTTCCGCAGTGCTGACATTAGAGCCTATCGAGCTCAATGTTTCAGAGATGCTCGCTTCAGAGGCACCCTATTTCTACGGAATCGCTGACGATGCTGTTTTCAGCGGATCTTCCTACAGCACACAACTTGATGACGCTTCTTTGGAATTTTACGAGATGATACTGGATGTTTATTCGGATGGCACTGATCTCGAGGTACATAAACTTGATGAAGAACACACCATCGAAAACGTCACTATCACCATCTCAAACAACACGATAAATATCCCTCAGACAGCAGACGATCAGTTCTTTGCATGGTATAAAACCGTCTATTCCCCCGCTTTAGGCGCAGTGATATACGATCACCCCGAACTGAGCTGGCTTGTAAACTCTGACCTCTGGTTCGGTGCAAGTAGGAGCATACCCGAATATGAATCCGGTGTATCCTCGCAGGAAGTCACAGTAGTATATACACCTACTTTCTACTTTAAAACAAACTGTACCGACTCGGGTACGCCTGCCGACATAACTAATGCCGTAAGCAAGGCACAGGCCTTCATCGACGCTGAACTCCCGACAAACGCAGACAGATACGATACTGTCAAGGAGATCCATGACTATATCGCAGAAAACATTGAATACAATCATGATGCAGCCGACGGAACTATTACTGACAAGGCACAGCTCCGTCTTTATCAGACTGCATACTCTGCGTTCTATCCCGTAGGCGGCGATGACGAAATACTGACAGTATGCGCGGGCTATGCAAAGGGCTTCAAGGTGCTGTGCGACAGCTACGGCATCCCTAATATCCTTGTTCCCGGAACAGCAAACGGCGGCGCACATCTGTGGAACTACGTCAAGATGGACGACAACTGCTGGTACGCTGTTGACTGCACATGGGATGATCAGGGTCAGGTATACTATGACTTCTTCCTGATCGGCTCCGACGAGATACCCGAGCATTTTTCATCCGGCAAGTTTTCTTCAAGCCATGTAAACGGCGATCATTATGCTGGATATACATTCGATTACCCTACGCTCAGCAAGAATTATTACGAGCGCATCGAGGGCGTACTTATCAACGAGACCAATTTCCCCGACGCAAACTTCAGAACCTATGTTGCGGACAATCTGGATCAGGACGCAAACGGCACTCTCACTGATGAGGAGATAAGTGCGGTTACGAGTATCGTCGTTACCAACAAAGGCATAACCAGTCTTGTTGGTATAGAGTATTTTACTGAACTGGAAATTCTTAAGTGCGGTAACAATCAGATTGCTGATTTGGATTTAAGCAAAAACATCGCACTTAAGAATCTTTATTGTGACTCCAACAGTATTACAAGTCTCGATATTAGTGGATGCACTTCTTTGTTAATACTAAACTGCAATTACAACCAATTAGCAAACCTTGATGTAAGCAGTTGTACTGCATTGACTGAAATACAGTGTAATAGCAATCAGCTCATAAGCCTGAATTTAAGCAAAAATACTGCGCTTATAAATCTGTATTGCAGTAACAACCAGCTTGCAAATCTTGATGTAAGTAAAATAACAGGACTCAAATGGTTGCAGTGTCTTTCTAACGAACTTATAAGCCTTGATGTAAAAAATAACACTGCATTGTATTACCTTCACTGTGGCGATAATAATCTGAACAGTATTGATATAAGCTCAAATACCGCACTTGAACTGGTAGACTGTAGTAATAACCAGCTCTCTAAACTGGATACCAGTAAAAATACCGCATTAACATATTTGTGTTGTGAGAATAACAACTTGACGGAGCTTGATACAAGCAATAATACTGTTCTTGAAGAATTATATTGCAACTCCAATCAATTGGTAAGCCTTATCGTAAGCAAAAGTGCAAGCGTATTATCGTGTGCAAACAACCATATTTTAAGTCTCGATCTTAGTAACAGCACCGCACTGAAAGAACTGGCTTGCAACTCAAACGAATTAAAAATCCTTGATATAAACGGATGCACTGCGTTAGAGTACATTGTATGCTACTCTAATCAACTCACATCTCTCGATGTAAACAATTTCGCATCGTTGACACAATTATATTGTAGTGATAACATCCTTACAAATCTCAATGCAAGTGGATGTACTGCATTGAATTATCTGGTTTGCGAAAAAAACAAACTAACTAAGCTTGATGTAAGCGACTGTACTGCATTAACATTCCTATATTGCAGTTTTAATCAACTTACAAACATTGATATCACCAATAACACTGAACTCACAAACTTTTTATGTGATACCAACTCCTACACCCTGACAACATCATCCCTCGATGAACTTAAAGCTCACGGCTTCGACCCTGCCAAGGCAAGCAACTGGACAGGCGCAACCTATGACTCCGCAACAAACTCCCTTAAGAACATCACAGCCGACACCGTAACATACGATTACGATGCAGGCAACGACAATACCGTAACATTCACACTGGTTATCGACATCCCCGAGCCTGTTGCCCCCGCAAATGTTAAGGCCACCGCAGGCGACTGCGAGGTGACAGTAGCATGGGACGCAGTTACAGGCGCAACCAAATACGCAGTATATCTGTATGACAACGGCGTATATACCTGCAAGTCCAGTGCGGTAACAGGCACAAGCTACACAGTAACAGGTCTGACAGGCGGTACAAAGTACGGCTTCAAGGTGAAGTCTTACGTAAGCGGCACATGGAGTGACGCTTCCGCGATCGTTTATGCCACACCCGAGGGTGGCTCTGTTATCCCTGAGAACATCAGGACAACAGGCGGCGACTCCAAGGTTACAATGACCTGGAACGCAGTAACAGGTGCTACAAAGTATGCAGTTTACATGCTCGAAAACGGAGCTTATGTATGCAAGTCCAATGCTGTAACAGGAACATCCTACACATTCACAGGTCTTACAAACGGTACCAAGTACAGCTTCCGCGTAAAGGCTTTCGTGAACGGCGCATGGAAGACAGCTTCGGGCGCAGTTAGCGGAACTCCCGTGGCATCTGCTTCCACATCCGTGATCCCTGAGAACATCAAAACAACAGGCGGAAATGGAACAGTTACAATGAGCTGGAACGCAGTTACAGGCGCAACAAAGTACGCAGTATATATGCTTGAAAACGGCGCATTTACCTGCAAGTCCAATGCTGTAACAGGAATATCCTACACATTCACAGGCCTCACAAACGGAACAACATACAGCTTCAAGGTCAAGGCATTCGTGAACGGTGCATGGAAGACAGCTTCGGGCGCAGTTAGCGGAACTCCCGTGGCATCTGCTTCCACATCCGTGATCCCTGAGAACATCAAAACAACAGGCGGAAATGGAACAGTTACAATGAGCTGGAACGCAGTTACAGGCGCGACCAAGTATGCAGTATATATGCTCGAAAATGGCGCATTTACCTGCAAGTCCAACGCTGTAACAGGAACATCCTACACATTCACAGGCCTCACAAACGGAACA